>CAVWUD010000027.1:0-98346 GCA_963757975.1 uncultured Bacteroidota bacterium | reverse complement strand
ACTGGGAAGATGCTAAAACCAAAACTTTCCTTCATAACCCATGGTTTATCCCTGAATTTATCGAAACGGCTATAAAAAATACCATATCCCGTTACCTGCAACCGGAATTACTTGAAAAATGGATAAAGGATTATAATTTCCCGCTACAAATAGTAATCCTAAAAATATAGGAATCGTCATGGCCGGAAATATTCCTTTGGTCGGCTTTCACGATTTTATGTCCTGCTTTCTAAGTGGTCACCGGCAATACATCAAACTCTCCTCCAAAGATCCCTGGCTTATTCCGGCAGTAATAGAATTTCTTATAGAAAATAATCCTGCGTTTGCAGAAGAAATTCAGATTACGACGATGTTAAAAGGAATGGATGCATACATTGCAACAGGCAGCAATAATTCTGCAAGATATTTCGATTATTATTTTGGGAAATATCCAAGCCTGATTCGCCGCAACAGAACATCGATTGCCCTGCTGGAAGGCGATGAAACAAAAGAAGAACTCGGGAAGCTGGCAGATGATGTGTTTCTTTACTTTGGCCTGGGCTGCCGCAATGTAACCCAGATCCATATTCCCGAAAATTATGATTTTATTCCCCTTTTAGAGGCTTTCAGAAAATACCAGTGGATGGCCGACCACCATAAATACAAAAATAATTACGACTACCAGCTGTCTCTGGCTATACTGAATAAGCTTTATTATATGACGAATGAATGTCTGATCCTGCTGGAGAATAAATCTCCTTTCTCGCCTGTTTCCGTTTTACATTACGCCTATTATAAGGACCGGAAAACATGGTTGCCTTCCGGTGAATCCGAAAGCCTTCAGTGTATAGTCGGACGTAAATACCTTCCCTTCGGGAAAAGTCAGGAACCCGGGCTTTCGGATTATGCCGATGGGGCGGATACCTTGAAATTTTTGCAGTCTTTCTGAATCTATGTCAGCTATTGCATGCTAAAATTTCTTTTGTAAATTTGGGTAACTGCCATCTACGAAGGTCTTAGTAAATTATTTGTTAAACTGAACAGGTGGTAATAACGCAAGATCTTTCCAAACGTTACTTTGAAGTACAGAGTTTGAACTATCAGGCATGCCATTTGACAAAGTGTAATTCCTGATTACCTAAAAAAAAATAAAAATAATGAAATTGAAACAAGTTGCCGGCATTGTGTTTATCAGTGCAGCTACAACCCTGACCAGTTTGTGGGGTTACAAACATTTTAATCCAAGTGGAAACACCTATGTATATACCCAGGATTCCACGAAGGTTCCGGCGAATTACGCCAAGTTTTTTGATGGTACGAAGTCCACCGGTCCGGCTGACTTCGTAGATGCTGCCAGTGCAGCAATTCCTGCTACAGTGCATATTAAAACAAAAACTGTACGCACGGTCAGCAATAACCTTCCAAGAAAAAACCCTTTTTCAGATCTTTTTGGAATCGATCCCAACGACTTTTTTGGAGATCGTTCCCGGTCCATGCCTGAAATGGGTTCCGGATCAGGAGTTATTATCAGTGAGGACGGTTATATCGTAACCAATAATCACGTAGTGGATGGTGCTGACGAAGTGACCGTTACACTAAGTAACAAAAAGTCTTTTAAAGCTAAAGTAGTTGCAACAGATCCCAGCACCGATCTGGCTGTAGTAAAAGTAGAAGCAAAAGGATTGCCTTTTCTTCTTTATGGAAATTCTGATGATGTAAAAGTCGGGCAGTGGGTTCTCGCAATCGGATATCCTTTATCACTGGAAACAACTGTTACGGCAGGTATCGTAAGTGCGAAAGGAAGATCCATAGATATCAACAGCCGCCAGAGTGTTGCACCTGTAGAATCTTTTATTCAGACAGACGCTGCAGTTAATCCCGGAAACAGTGGTGGGCCGCTGATCAATCCTCAGGGACAACTGATTGGAATTAATTCAGCCATTGCATCTCCCACTGGATCCTACGCAGGTTACTCGTTTACCATTCCGGTGAACATCGTAAAGAAAGTGGTTACCGATCTTGTCAAATATGGCACTACGCAGAGAGCTTACCTGGGTATAGAATATGCCGAGATAATCTTAGTGATGACCAGAAAAAAGAACATGGCATTAAGGAAGACGCAGAAGGAGTGTATATAATGAATGTTCGGGAAAAGGGCGCTGCTGCAAAAGCAGGTCTTAAAGAGGGAGATCTCATTACCAAATTGAATGGTATTCCTGTCAATACTGGTTCCGAACTCGTCGGCCAGATTGCAATTTACCGTCCGGGTGATAAAATTAAAATCGCTTATAAAAGAAATGGCGCCGAATCTGAAGTTCTTGTAACACTCATGAACAACAGTGGAAACATGGACCTGGTAAAGAATTCTGCATTCGAAAAGCTGGGAGCTGAACTTCAGCCTCTCCAGAAATCAGATGCAGCCAAACTGAATGTAAAAGGTGGTATCGTAGTCACATCTATCAGCGATAAGGGTCTGTTTAGTAAAACGAGAATGGAAGAAGGATTTGTAATTCTGAAAGTAAATGGTCAGGAAGTGAGTTCAGTTGATGAATTCAGAAAGATCGTTGAACAGGCAGGAAATGGATCATTGAAACTGGAAGGTGTTTATCCAGGTTATGATGGATCATTTACTTATCCTTTAAAATTGAATGACGAGTAATTCAGGCTCAAAGCGTAAAGCTTAAGGCGTAAAACAATAATAAATGCGTTCCACTAAAATGGAACGCATTTTTATTTTGAATAAACCCTGTATTCCCATGCATTTAACAATAAAGGCTGGCCCGAAATAAAATCAGGGCTTTCTGAATCGAACACATCTTTAAATGACCCTGCCAGTGTATGACCGGTAATAATGACGGACTGTGTTTCGGCTGAAAGATTTAAGATGACCAATACTTCATCCCTTTCAAAGCGGCGGATAAAACTCAAAACACTATCGGCCCTTGTGTTGGAAAGAATCAATGCGGACCTTTTAGGATCCCCGCTTTTTAATGCGGGATTGTTTTTACGTAGCTGTAATAAGGTTTTATAGAATTCAGCAAGCAAAATATTTCTGTCCCAGTCAATTTCATCCTTATCAAAAAATAGCAGGCGTTTTAAATTAGGTATTTCCTGACCGCTATAAATCATAGGTATTCCATCATAGAGACAACAGAAAACAGCAAAGGTCATAGCTGCTTCACCCAGCCTGTCATACTCAGTTCCACTATGGGAATTCTCATCATGATTTGAAGTAAAGTAGGTCCGGATAGCCCCTGCCGGAAATTGATGTTTATAATAATATAATACCTGGAACAGCCCTTGCATATCGCTGGTTTTTCTCCAGTATGCTTCCATAATATGTACCATCTTCCAGGTATAACTCACATCAAAAACTTCATGATACATGATCTCTTCACATTCAGCCAGCCAGAATAAAGGTTTTATACTATCGAGTATCTTTCTTGCTTCTTTCCAGAAATCCAGTGGAACCAGCATGGCCATGTCACAGCGAAATCCATCGATATTACATGTTTCCAGCCAGAATTGCATAGCCCTGATCATTGCAATCCGGAGTTCGCGCTTATCGTAATTGAGATCTATTACATCTGCCCAGCCATGCGCATCGTAAAACGCACCTTCTGTATTCTTTCTATAAAAATCCGGATGTTCGGTAGTCCAGATATGATCCCATCCTGTATGATTAGCAACCCAGTCGATGATCACTTTGAATCCATATTCATGCGCCCGCTCCACAAGCCACTTAAAATCTTCCACTGTGCCAAATTCCGGATTGGTATTCATATAATCGGAACATGCGTAGTAACTCCCAAGGGTTCCTAACCGGCCTGTCCTGCTGATAGGTGTAATTGGCATAAACCAGAGAATTTCAATACCCATATCCCTAAGCCGTTCAAGATGTGCTGCAAAAGCGCGGAAACTTCCTTTCCTTTGTATACTGACGAAGGTTCACTTCGTAAATATTCGCATCAAGTGCCCAGCTAACGGTTTTAAATTCTCCGACCATTCAATTCTCTTTGAATCTGAAAGATACGAATCAGGCGCAAAGCCTAAAGCCCAAAGCTTAAAGCCCAACGCATAACCCTTAACGCCAAACGCTGAACGCCAAACACTGAACGTCAAACGCTAAACGTCGAATGACTTTGTTAAAAAGTATTTGGATTAAGGCATGGATACAAAAAACTTATGCTCCATAACCCATATCTCATATCCCATATCTCATATCTCAATCCCATATCCCATATCTAATAACCAATATTTCATAACCACGTATAATATTAACTTTGGCAAGTAATGAAAACGTTCCAGGTTCCACACATCTACCGCAGTCCGCTCATCACCGCAATTAAAAATAAACGACGCGCGGATGACAGGATGAAAAAGGATTTTTCTCCAACGCTCCTTGATTTCGGACCACTCCAGATTTACCTCGCACGGCATTTCGGATTTTGTTATGGGGTTGAAAATGCAATTGATATTGCTTTCCGTACAATTGAAGAAAATCTGGATAAAAAATATTTTTCTGCTCAGCGAAATGATTCATAATCCTCAGGTAAACCTGGACCTAAAGAACAGGGGTATCCGTTTTCTTCAGGATACCAGCGGAAAGCAATTGATCCCATTTGAGACCCTCACCTCTTCGGATATTGTAATTACTCCTGCTTTCGGAACCAGTCTCGAGATTGACGCTTTATTAAGATCCAGGGCATCCATACCGAGATCTACAATACCACCTGTCCCTTTGTAGAAAAAGTCTGGAACAGGTCGGGCCAGATCGCTGAAAAAAAATTCACGGTCATCATTCATGGTAAACCCGGTCATGAAGAAACACGCGCTACTTTTTCTCACGCAGCGGCGGCGGGGCCGGCCCTGATCATTCGGGATATGGAAGAAGCAAAACTTCTCAGTCATTTCATCAAAAAAGAAAAGGATCCCGGTGAATTTTATAAATTTTTTAAAGACAGGATAAGTATAGGATTTGATCCGGTGAATGACCTGGAAAGAATAGGTGTCGTGAATCAGACAACGATGCTGGCTTCAGAAACACAGCAAATCGCTGACTTTTTAAAAGAAGCTATCCGGGAAAAGTCACAGCTCAACGATGATAATTCTTCAGAAAGTTTTGCGGATACCAGAGATACCTTGTGTTATGCCACGAATGATAATCAGTCTGCTGTTTCAGCAATGCTTTCTACAAATGCTGATCTGGCCATTGTTGTTGGTGGGTATAATTCTTCCAATACTTCCCACCTGGTGGAATTATGCGAAAGAAAACTTCCTACTTATTTTATTGAAGATGCAGAAAAAATGATTTCGGAAGAATATATTATGCATTTTGATCTGCATAAAAATACCGGCATAACAATGAAGAGATGGCTGCCTGTGAAAAGACCACTTCAGATACTGCTGACCAGCGGTGCTTCATGCCCGGATGCTATTGTTGAATCCGTGATAAATAAACTTCTGCCATTTTGTTTCCGGAAGCAAACAGACTGACCAATTGATTGAACAATTCCAATAATAAGCCCAAAGCTTAAAGCCAAAAGCCGAAAACTTTTCTGAACCGAAAGCCTAAAACCCATGTAAATATTTAATTAATTTAAAAATCGGGATCTAAAAGAAGTTTTAGGCTTTAAGCTTTGGGTTTTAGGCTTAAGAATGGCCTATTTCATCTTAAACCCATCCAAAAACTTTGTGTTGAAATTTCCGCTTCGGAAGTTCGGATCTTTCATCAGTTGGAGGTGAAAAGGAATGGTTGTCTTTACTCCTTCAATCACATATTCCATCAGAGCACGGTGCATCGTATCGATCGCCTCGCTCCGTGTTCTCGCAACGGCGATGATTTTAGCTATCATAGAATCATAATAAGGCGGGATGGTATAACCGGCATACACATGCGAATCTACACGGATTCCATGCCCTCCAGGTTGATGCAGGGTCGTGATCTTTCCGGGAGAAGGACGGAAATCATTATAAGGATCTTCTGCATTGATACGGCATTCAATGGCATGGCCCTGGGGTTCATAATTCACCCCGCTGATGGTTTCGCCTGCAGCAATTTTTATTTGTTCTTTTATAAGATCAAAATTGACCACTTCTTCTGTTACACAATGTTCAACCTGGATACGGGTATTCATTTCCATGAAATAAAAGTTCCTGTGTTTGTCAACCAGGAATTCAACCGTACCAACACTTTCGTAATGTATCGCAGACGCAGCTTTGATAGCAGCTTCGCCCATTTTGTACCTCAGCTCCCGCGTCATAAAGGGTGAAGGTGATTCTTCTACCAGTTTCTGGTGACGTCTCTGAATGGAACAATCTCTTTCACTGAGATGGCAAACCGTACCATACTGGTCTCCGGCAACCTGGATTTCTATATGACGGGGTTCTTCAACAAATTTTTCCATGTATATACCGTCGTTCTTGAAAGAAGCGCCGGCTTCTGCTTTTGCAGAATCAAATGCATGTTCCAGTTCAGATTCATTCCATACCACACGCATGCCCTTACCTCCGCCACCAGCAGTTGCTTTAAGAATGATGGGATAACCCGTTTCATTCGCCACAGTCCTGGCATGACCCAGGTTCTCAAGTAAGCCACCTCCTCCCGGAACAACGGGAACGCCCGCCCTGATCATTGTTTCCTTCGCCGTCACCTTGTCACCCATGGAATTGATCATGGAAGGTGTGGGACCGATGAACTTAATTCCATGTTCACCGCAGATTTCAGCAAACCGGGCATTTTCTGCCAGAAAACCATATCCCGGATGAATTCCATCCGCATTGGTTATTTCGGCGGCAGCCATGATATGCGGAATATTCAGATAAGAATCCGCACTGGCAGGTTTACCGATACAAACCGCCTCATCCGCAAATTTTACGTGTAAACTATCTTTATCAGCCGTGGAATAAACGGCTACTGTCTTTATACCCATCTCACGACAGGTGCGGATGACACGTAATGCAATCTCTCCACGGTTAGCAATTAATATTTTCTTGAACATTGAGCTTTTTAGAATTTGGTCACGCCGAAGGCGTGATAAAACCTGGGAATATAAATGAAGATATGATCACATGTTCCAAATCTTCATCCCCGCATAATGCGGGACAAATTTGAAAATTAACTTGGATCTACGAGGAAGAGGGGTTGATCGAATTCAACCGGTGATGCATCTTCAACAAGCACTTTGACTATTTTCCCTTTTACTTCACTCTCGATCTCATTAAATAATTTCATGGCTTCAATGATGCAAACCACTTTACCGGGTTCGGTTTCATCACCAACATTTACAAAAGAAGGTTTATCCGGAGCAGAACTGCGGTAAAAAGTGCCAATCATCGGACTTTTGATCGTTATGAGATTGTCGGGAGCCGGTTCAGCCTGTTTTGATTTTCCATTTGCTGCCGGTGCTGAAACAGGTGCTGAAACAGGTGCTGAATATATGGGAGCAGATTGATTCGATTGAAACGGCGCAGCAATTACCTGCTGGATATGTTCCTCTTTTTGTTTTACAGTTATTTTAAATCCCTTTTCTTCAATCGTTACTTCACCGATATTTGATTTGTTGATCAGTTTGATCAACTCCTGAATCTGTTTAAAATCCATCAGTTATGGCGTTTTACTTTTTAAAAAGGAAGACTAAGATAAGTGTTATTCTTTCACCCTTTCCACATATTCACCTGTTTTTGTATTAATGCGGATCAATTCCCCCTCATTTACAAAAAGCGGTACGTTTACTGTTGCTCCTGTTTCTACTTTGGCAGGTTTAAGTGTACGGGTAGCAGTATCTCCTTTCATGCCAGGTTCGGAATAAGTAACTTTCAAAACAATCTTATCGGGAAGTTCCACGCCCATAGGAGTATCTGATTCAGTATTCATTAATACCGTAACCTCCTGACCATCCTTGAGGAATTGTGGTGCATCTACCAGGTTTTCCTGCAGCGCAATTTGTTCAAAGGTTTCTGTATCCATGAAATTATAACCCGAATCATCTTTGTAGATAAACTGATAACCCTTTCTTTCTACACGAACAGGAAAAATATTATCGCCACTGTTCCAGGTTTTTTCAATGCTCCGGTTATTATCCACCCCTTTTAATTTAGCCCATACTTTTGCCGCGGCTCTTGCAGTTTTATTTTCTCCAAAGTCCACCACTGAATATAGACTGCCATCCAATTTAATAATAAGTCCCCGGCTGATGTCTGCTGTATTTGCCATGAATGATAATTAAATGATTGCCCTAAAGGGCGACAAAACTAATGGTTTTTAAACTTATGAGCAAAGTAGCCCATTTTGAAATTATGAGCGTCGCATATTTTCCTTTATTTTTATGAAAATATCCATTATGAAGGGTGTGTTGATAGCAGCTCTGGGTTTATTTTCCTTGTATTCCGTTCAGGCACAAACGTCTTCCACTCTTCCGGAGGCACCTTACCTGAAAAATCCCGGTTTTCCACCCATCCGTTTACTGCAGGTTGATAGTGTACATTTTGTTACGAAGGATGATATAAAAAAAAATCATAAAATTCTTCTCATGTTTTTCAGCCCCGAATGTGAACACTGTAAACACCAGACTTCGGATATACTTGCGGACTTCAGCAAATTCAAAGACATAGAAATTGTCATGGCCACTTTCCAGCCTTTCGACGAAATGAAAACATTCTATACTTATTACAGAATCGGAGATCATTCAAATATTCTGATGGGAAGAGATGAAAAATATATGCTGCCTCCTTTTTACAGAATGAAAAGTCTGCCTTATCTGGCTCTCTATGACAAAAAAGGCCAGTATATCACCAGCTTTGAAGGAAATCAGAAAGTTGATACTATCATTAATGCCTTTCAGGCGAAGTAGAAGTAGAGGGATATGAGATATGGGATATGAGATATGAGATAAAAAAATAACTCGCATCCCATATCCCATATCCCATAATTCATACTCCATAATTAAATGTTGCTCCCTAACTTTGCCACGCTTTAAATTATCATCAAACATTTTAAATAATTTCCGATGAAAGTTACTGTTGTAGGTGCAGGCGCCGTAGGTGCAACCTGCGCTGATAATATTGCCCGTAAAGAACTTGCAGAAGAGCTCGTATTACTCGATATCAAAGAAGGGCTTTCAGAAGGAAAGGCCCAGGATATCATGCAGTCTGCAACCTTGTTGGGTTTTGACACCCGGGTAAGCGGCAGTACAAATGATTATTCAAAAACATTCGGCAGCAGGGTTGTCGTCATTACTTCAGGACTTCCGCGTAAGCCAGGCATGACAAGGGAAGAACTTATCGGTACGAATGCAGGTATCGTGAAAAATGTGACAGATAATATTCTGAAATATTCGCCTGAGGCTATTCTGATCATCATCAGTAATCCGATGGATACGATGACCTATCTTGCTTTAAAAGAAACGGGCTTACCCAAAGAGAGGATCATTGGAATGGGCGGCACACTGGATAGTGCAAGATTTAAATACCAGCTAAGCCAGCATCTGGGATGCAGTCCTGCGGATCTGAACGCACTTGTAATTGGCGGTCACGGAGATACCACTATGATTCCTCTTATCCGCTTTGCTACATGGAACAGCATTCCTGTTACCAAACTTCTTTCCGAAGAAAAACAAAAACAAATTGTTGCCGACACGATGGTTGGCGGGGCCACCCTCACTAAACTTATTGGCACATCGGCCTGGTACGCACCTGGTGCGGCAGGCGCAGCCCTGGTGGAATCCATTGTAAGAGATGAAAAGAAACTATTTACCTGCTGCGTTTCCCTGAATGGTGAATATGGTCAGAAAGATATTTGTCTGGGTGTACCCGTTACGATCGGAAAAAACGGATGGGAAAAAATCATACCGTTCGAACTCAATGCAGACGAAAAAGGATTATTTGCAAAAAGTGCTGATGCAGTGAGAAACATGAACGATGTGCTTGCAACACTTAAAGCCTGATTTCGATGTGCCAAATATGTACATGTAGAAATTTACCACACTTGCTCAGGTCCGTCCTCTTGACAATATCAACCTCCCATATTATCTTTAGCCTTTCTTTACATTTTCCCTAATTTTATCCTCGTATCCGGCGAAAAGTCGCGTTGAATCCAACGTTATAACAACCCGTTATTCGTATGCGAGGAATAGTGATTTGGACGGTCTTACTGTTTTCAGGTTCAGGGTTATTGGCTCAGAACGACCTGGCATTTAAAGGTCATGATCCGAAAAAGGATTCTAATCTGAATCCTTATGTCAACAAAGAAATTAATCCCGACAGTAATCTTTCCATTAATCCTTCTTCAAACTGGAACATGAATCCCCTGAAGGAAACTTCAGTGAATCCTACTTTGAATTCCGCCATAAACCCCATGATCAATATGCAGCTGAATCCGCAATCGAACGATGTGCTGAATCCGGTGATCATGAAAGGATTGCGGCCTTCCACAGAAACCTGGAAGGGCTTATTTTTGTTCGATGATTCAAACCAGATCTTTGGATATATTTCAGTGGCTACTCAAAACGTAATGCTTTCCTTTGACAACAGTGGCACGTGGAACGGATATTACGTGAAGGCCGGCAGGATGATGTATAATTATTTTACCCTATTCGGAGTGTGGACAGGCATGTTCCTTTGTTACGATAGCCAGTCCGGATATAACCTCTTTGACAAGTCAGGCAAATGGACACATATTTACGTAAAATAAAACCCGGATATTTATTGTATTTTGAAACACCGACCCAACCGAATCTTCTTTAGAACCATAGAAAAATCACGAATGAAAAAAAATTTACTTGCTTGCCTTCTTACGGCTTTTTTGTTCCAGGCCCATGTTTACTCTCAGGCACTGAATAATAATCACGATCCAAAAGTAGACGTCAATCTAAGTCCCACATTTAACAGTACCATTAATCCGGAAAAAAATTCAAATATCAATCCAAAATATAACTGGAATATCAATCCCGCCCACAACAATGATATCAATCCCGAATTTAACAGTAGCATCAATCCGTTAAATCATTATGAATTGAATCCTGATGTGAATAAGACATTGAATCCGATGTATCATAACGAATATCATCCTAAAAACCCCTCCTGGAAAGGTTTGTACATTTTCAACAACACCGATGATCTGATTGGGTATATTTCCGTTGCTACACAACAACTCATGCTTACATTTGACTCAACAGGAGAGTGGACAGGCTCTTATGTAAAAGCTGCAACCGGAATTTATAATCATTTCGACGTGAAAGGAATTTGGGACGGGAAATATTTGTGCTTCGACTCCATCGTGGGATACAATATATTTAACAAAGACGGCACCTGGACGGGACAGCATATCAAATAGCTGTGAGCCTGGACCATATTTGGGCAACCACTTTTTCCGGATCAATCTTTTCCATGCATTTAAAGTGACCCAATGGACATACGTCATAACCAATTTTTGAGCAGGGTCTGCACCAGAGATTTTTTATTTCGATGATTTCATAAGGAAGATTTTTAACTGTTCCACCCGTTCGCTCCAAAAAGTTGCTGCCATAATAAGGATACATGCCAAATTCAGGTACGGTATTGCCCCATAAAGAAATAATCGGTCTCTTATATGCAGCAGCAATATGCATGAGTCCTGTATCATTGGTCACAACCAGTTTTGCGCGGCGGACCAGGTCAGCCGATTCATTCAAACCAAATTTTCCACAGGCATTGTAGATTTTAATCTTGTCGGAAGCTGCAATGCGATCTCCTTCGTCAGCATCTTCAAGCCCCCCAAGTAATATAATGGGATGATCCAGCAATTCACAAAGTTTTTTCACATGATGAAAAGGATATTTTTTAGTGTTAAGGGCAGCGCCAATGACGACGCCAATATATCCCGCCGAATGTGAAGTGGGGAGATCCGATTCGTTGATGATATCTTCCTTCCCAATAAAATAATCGAGCCCTGCTCCGTCATTTTTTATCCCGAAGTCACTTACCGTATTCATGTAACGATCTACAATATGAAGGTCAGGAAGCAGGTTCCATTTTAAATTTGTATAGATCCATTTCCTGACATTGAGTTTATCGTACGAGTAGGATTTGACCTTCAATGCATCCTTCACTTTCATCGAACGAAGATTATGGTGCAGGTCGATAATAAAGTCGAAATTCTCCCTTTTTAATTCTTTGATAACCGCCAGAAGGCTTTGCTCAAGAAAGTGAACTTTATCAATATAAGGATTGGAAGACAGGATTTGCAGATAGGTCGATTTGGTGAGATAATGAATTTCCGCATCAGGAACCTGTTTTTTAATACACCTGATAACAGGAGTAGTGAGAACAATATCACCAATAGAAGAAAAGCGGATGATCAGGAATTTCATCAAAAAATGTATTTGCAATAAAAATCAGGCGCGAAGATAGGGATTCAGACTCCGAAGACCAGAACGGTACTATAGTTCAATATAATTCAGGTCCTTGTGAAAGGTTTCTTCCGTAAAGTAAAAAGCCACAAAAGTTATGAGCATCACGATGATACCGGTTACAATTCCACTCCTGATAAGGGTCCACCCCCAGTTTTTTTGAAAGAGATTCAGGAAAAGCAGGTTCAGAAGAGGTAGTGATCCGCGTACCATATTAGGAATGGTGGTTGCTGCAGTTGCACGAAGGTTGGTTCCAAACTGCTCAGCTCCCATTGTTACAAAAATCGCCCAGAATCCGGTGGAAAATCCCAACATGGCACTCAGGAAATACATGGTGGAATCCTTATTATTAATGGGAGAGAAAAATAAAAATCCGAATATCAGACAGAGGATATAGAACACCAAAAGACCTTTTTTACGGCTTTTAAACCACTGGCAAATAAACCCCACCAGAATATCGCCTATGGAAATGGCAACATAAGCAAACATGATAGACCGTCCAGAGTCAAGGCTTGTGCTTCCATACATTGATTTTGCAAACCTGTCGCTCTGATTTACCAGGATCCCGATAACATACCAGGTGGGGAGCCCGATCAGGATTGCGTTTAGATATTTCCTGAAACGCCTCCCGTTGGTAAAAAACATAAAAAAATTGCCCCTTGTAACCGCCTGCTGTTTTACTTTCATGAACATGCCCGATTCAGCAACACTGATCCTCAATACAAGCAAGACCATGCCCAGCACTCCGCCAATCTTATAACATAATCTCCAGTCTTTTGTAAACTGATATGTATAATATGCCACTACGGCTCCAATCAGCCCAATACCCGCTACCATGGAAGTTCCTATTCCCCTTTTTTCTTTTGGCAGAAGTTCGCTTACCAGGGTGATGCCTGCACCTAATTCACCAGCCAGGCCCAGACCGGCTATAAAACGACAAAGCGCATACTGGTCAACAGTATGTATATAGGCTGTAAAGAAATTCGCTACAGAGTAAAGTATGATGGACCCAAACAGAACTGAAAGCCGGCCTTTCTTATCCGCCAGCATTCCCCAGCAGATACCTCCCAGCAGAAGGCCAATCATTTGCCAGTTAATCACCCGGCTGCTGTCGGCCAGGAGGCTTGCATCCGTAGCGCCCACCTGGAGCATCGACTCTTTTTTAACCACTGTAAAAAGCAGGAGATCATAAATATCAACAAAATAACCAAGGGCAGCAACGATCACCGCGAGACTGAATATTCCGGTATTGCGTTTAACAACTGGCAGGTTCATATCTAAATCTCTTCCGTATTTGAACTTGGTTTTTTACCAAAAAACATTTTATACAAAACGGGCAGCGTTGTAATTAATACAATTCCGATTACAATGATTTCAAGATGTTTCTTAAGATCAAAATTAAATTTCTCGATAAAGAATTTATCCAGGTAATGGCCGGCGAATAACATGAGGAACACCCAGGCAACACAACCAATAATATTATAAAGTATGAATTTTCTTTTTTCCATCTGTACGATGCCCGCAACGATCGGCGCAAAAGTTCGTATGATGGGCAGGAAACGTGCAAATACTATGGCCTGTCCTCCGTGTTTATCATAAAATCTTTTAGCGTCATAAAGATGCTTTTTCTTAAACAGGAGGTTGTCTTTTCGCTGAAACAGATAATGACCGCTTTTTTTTCCAAACCAGTATCCAACCATATTTCCAAGGATTCCACAAACTGAAACCAATATCCAGAGAATGATGATATTCATTAAATCACTGCCTGTTCCTCCCGGAATCAGTTTATCTATAAGTTTCTGGCTATAAATACCTGCAACGAAAAGCAGACTGTCACCCGGAAGAAAAAAGCCCACCATCAGGCCCGTTTCAGCAAAAACAATAAACAGCATTACCCAGAGACCGCCATTATTGATATAAAATTCCGGGTTAAGCAGGTCCCTGAAAGTGATCGCTAAAAGAATATCCATAGTGAAGCATTAAGCCCGGACCATGTTTTTAACAGGACCGGTCGCCAAATTAAGATTTAAAAGCAAATAATGAAATGAAAATAGGGTCTTCATGTCTCCAATACTCCCTCCATTTTGCATATTACTGCGGAAGCCAGACTATTTCCTACCACATTTGTTGCGCTTCTGGCCATGTCCAGTATCTGATCTATTCCGAGCAGGAGTAATAAACCCTGTTGCGGAATATGAAACATGGACAGGGTTCCGGCAATGACAACGAGTGCTGCGCGAGGCACACCGGCAATCCCCTTACTCGTAAGCATAAGCACCAGCAGCATAGTGATCTGCGTGGTGAACGATAAATGCATACCATAGGCCTGCGCAATGAACAGGGACGAAAAACCCATATACAACATACTTCCGTCCAGATTGAATGAATATCCCAGTGGCAAAACAAAACTTACTATCTTCCTGGGACAGCCGGACTTTTCCAACTCTTCAATAAGCCGGGGAAAGGCTGCTTCCGAACTGGCTGTTGTGAATGCCAGTAATACCTGGTCCTTCACATTTCTCAGAATTACAAATACTTTTTTCCCGATCCATAAATAACTGATGCCCGATAGAAGTAACCATAGGAATATTACAGTCAGATAAAACACCAGAATAAATTTTCCATAGGTAAATAATAACTCAGGTCCTTTCAAAGAAAGAATAGCTGATACTGCAGCAAAAGCAGCAATGGGTGCAAAATTCATTATATAACCCGTTATTTTCAGAATAATGTCTGTTAATGAATCCAGCGCTCTGATAAAGATTTTCCCTTTTTCACCAATAGCCGCAGTAGCAATTCCGAAAAAAATTGCAAATACAACGATCTGTAATATTTCATTGTTGGCCATTGCTTCAGTAAAACTTCTCGGAAAAACATGCGTGATAAAAGTTTTGAAAGAAAGAGAACCGTTTTCCAGATGTCCGGCTTCGGAAACATCGGGTATCGGAAAATGCAGATTATTACCGAGATTCAGCAAATTCATTATAAGCAAGCCCAAAAGCAGTGAAATGAGCGACGCCCCCAGAAACCATGCAAGTGTTTTTGCACCGATCCTGCCGACTGCCTTCGTATCACCCAATTTGGCAATACCGGTTACCAGGGTTGAAAAAACAAGCGGTGCAATAATCATTTTTATTAGCCGTCAGGAAAATATCTGTCAGTATGGACATTCCATCTGAAAAATGTTCAACCCAATAAACCCCAGCCGTGAAATGTATTATTAATCCGACCGTAATGCCGGACAACATCGCAATGATGATCCATGTGGTTAATCCGGGTTTCTTCATGATCTTATTTACTCTGCAATGTAAAGAAAGCTTAAGGCATGAAGTGTAAGGCGTAAGGCGCAAAGCGTAAGGCATAAGGCTTAAAGGGCATAAGGCGTAAAGCAAAAGGCAAAAGCGCTTAATGCAGTTAGCATTGATCTTTATGACTTATGCTTTAAGCTTTAAGCCTTACACCTTAAGCTTTATGCCTTATGCCTTACGCCTTACGCCTTACGCCTTACACTCTACGCCTTACGCCTTTTTAAATTGCACTGCGAATAGAATATTTGTTTACTTTACAAGCTTTATAATTATCATTCTAAATCAAAATAAGCCATGAGCTTGTTCAGAAAAAAGACTTTAAATTCTCTTTTAGCCCAGGCCGCTGATTCTGAAAAAAGCCTGAAAAGAACCCTTGGCCCCGGGAATCTTATTGCTTTGGGCATCGGCGCCATTATTGGCGCCGGTTTGTTTGTGAGAACTGCAGCCGCTGCCGGCGGCCATGCGGGTGCTGCTGTTACCATTTCATTCATTGTTGCTGCCGTCGGTTGTGCATTTGCCGGACTATGCTATGCAGAGTTCGCGTCTATGATACCCATTGCGGGCAGTGCATATACATATGCTTACGCCACGATGGGGGAAATTGTGGCCTGGATTATCGGATGGGCGCTTGTTCTCGAATATGCCCTTGGTGCTGCTACCGTATCCATTGCCTGGAGTGAATTCCTTAATAAATTATTTGATAACCGGATCCCTATCAGTGGTGCCATTCACCTTTTGAAAGTTTACTGGATACAAATGGTATCATGCATCATGGTATTTTAAATGTTCCTTCATTATTTATACTCCTGGCGCTTTCACTATTGCTCATTAAGGGCACACAGGAATCTGCGATCGTGAATTCAATTATAGTGATCATCAAAGTATCCATTGTATTGCTTTTCATTGTTCTCGGATGGCAATATATTAATCCGGCAAATCATCATCCTTATATGATTCCGGCCAATGCCAAACCCGCCACTCTTCCTAACGGTTCTGAATACACGTATACCAACTTTTTCCGTCATGGCTGGGGAGGTGTATTGCGGGGTGCAGCCATCGTATTTTTTGCTTTTATAGGTTTTGATGCAGTTTCAACTGCCGCACAGGAAGCAAAAAATCCTAAAAAAGATATGCCTATCGGCATTCTGGGTTCCCTGGTTATTTGCACAATATTATATGTATTGTTTTCCTGGGTTCTGACAGGAGTTGCTCCATTTACCGATTTTGTACGTGCGGGTAAAGGAAGCTTCCGTTGCATATGCGATTGAAACTTATATGACCAATTATCACTGGCTCGCCAAATGGGTAACTGTTGGCATCTTAGCCGGTTTTTCCTCTGTTATACTGGTAATGCTTCTCGGACAAAGCAGGGTTTTCTATTCTATGTCCTGCGATGGATTATTGCCAAAAGTATTTTCTGACCTGCATCCGAAATTCAGAACTCCATACAAATCGAATATTCTGTTGTTTCTTTTTGTCGGATCTATTGCTACGCTCCTGCCTGGTGATATCACCGGAGACCTCACCAGTATAGGAACACTACTCGCGTTTGCGTTGGTTTGCGTAGGGATTATTATTATGAGGAAAGCAGATCCCGATCAGCCTCGTCCATTCAGGACTCCTTTTGTACCCCTGGTTCCAATTCTCGGAGCGCTCTTATGTCTGGCAATGATTATTTCACTTGATAATACTACGATCCTGGTGGCTCTGGGCTGGATGGCGATTGGATTGATGATTTATTTCAGTTACAGCAAAGGGAATAGCAAGCTTAAGATCTAAAGCTTAAAACTATTAATGCGGCAAATACGGAATTGTAGAAAATGAAAAATATGAAAGGTGAATGAGGAAATGATAATTTGTATATGTGGTATATTTTGATAGGAATTGAAGAGTCATTAAAACTATCTCATTCACACATTGTCATTGGTCATTTAACTCCCACATTTTTCATTTTCTACAATTCCGTATTCGCCACATTAAAAAGCCTTACGCCTTAAGCTTTGCGCCTTATGCTTTCTAAACAAGATTGTGAAATACCTTCTGCACATCTTCATCCTGTTCGAGTTTATCTACAAGCTTTAAAACTTCCTGGGCGTGTTCTTCGGAGAGAGAAACGGTCGTGGTAGGAATCCATTCCACTTCAGCATTCACCGGATTAATATTTTTTGATTCCAGTACTCTTTGCATATTTCCGAAATCATTGAAGGCAACATGTAAAACAATAAGTGGTTCTCCGTGCTCCCCTTCCCCGTCACCCAGATCTTCCAGACCGTGATCAATGAGTTCAAGTTCCAGGTCTTCCATATTTAATTTTTCTGGTTTTAATTTAAATACACCCATTTTCTTAAACTGGAAACTAACACTTCCGCTGGTTCCAAGGTTTCCATTTCCCTTATTGAAATAAGAACGGACATTCGCCACAGTCCTGGTTGGGTTATCTGTCGCCGTCTCTACGAGTACGGCCACTCCGTGAGGTGCATACCCTTCATAGAGAATTTCTTCCAGGTTATCCATTTCCTTGCCCATTGCCCTTTTGATCGCAGCTTCCACGCGATCCTTGGGCATATTTACACTTTTTGCATTTTGAAAACAGCGACGTAATGCCGCATTTGTATTTGGATCCGGGCCGCCTGATTTCACCGCCAGCGCTATTTCTTTGCCTATGCGGGTAAACTGTTTCGCCATTTTATCCCACCTGGCAAACATGGTGGCTTTACGCACTTCGAAAATCCGACCCATAATTTATTGTAGCATTTTAGGAATGCAAATTTAAGTAAAAAGCTTAAGGCGTAAAGCTTAAGGCGTAAGGCAATTTTTAATTATTAATTATTAATTTAAATCTCCACTTTTATACTCTTATACTCTTATACTCTCACTCTCACACTCTCACACTCTCACACTCTCACACTATTCTCTCATCATCTCCTGAATAGCATCAATAATCTCTTCCACATTAGGTTTGCTGAAATAATCGCCGTCGCTTGCATAAGCAGGTCTGTGTGCTTTTGCAGTAAGTGTCCTGGGTGCAACATCCAGCCAGCGATAACCACCCTGTTCTTCCATCACCTTATTAAATAAATAACCCGCTGCACCGCCGGGAACATCTTCATCAATAAAAATGATCCGGTTGGTTTTTTTGAGGGAATCCAGAATGATATGATTTATGTCGAACGGAAGCAGGGTTTGGTACATCGATGATTTCGCAGTCAATACCCAATTCATTTAAGTCTTCTACGGCTTCGGCAATTATGCGCAGGATAGAGCCGTACGAAACTATAGTAATCTTCAGATCCTTCACGAATTATTTCAGGGATCCCCAGCGCAACACGGAATTCTCCCAGATTGGAAGGCAGTTTTTCTTTGAGGCGGTATCCGTTAAGGCATTCGATCACAATGGCCGGATCCATGCCTTCCAAAAGAGTATTATACATACCAACAGCCTGGACCATATTTCGCGGAACACAAACATGTAAACCCCGGACTGCATGAATGAGCATCCCCATGGGAGATCCGCTATGCCAGATTCCTTCGAGACGATGACCACGGGTACGTACGATCAGGGGTGCGGACTGCCTTCCTGCCGTCCGGTAATGCAGACTCGCCAGGTCATCACTGAGGGTTTGAATTGCATATAGCATATAATCCAGATATTGGATTTCGGCAATCGGGCGAAGTCCACGCATAGCCAAACCAATGCCCTGTCCGATAATAGCAATTTCTCTGATACCTGAATCTGAAATCCTGCCTTTACCATATTTTAATTGTAACCCGGCAAAACCCTGGTTTACATCTCCAATCTGACCGAGGTCCTCCCCGAAAGCAAGTACTTTCGGATTGCGTGCAAAGAGTTCGTCGAAATATTTATTCAGTATTTCATACCCATTCATGAGAGGTGAGTCTTCCGCATACCGCGCTTGAACAGGTTCGATGTTCTCAATTTTTTTACGCCCTTCCTGATAGAGATGGGTATTATATAACCGGTTGTTTTCCCTGGATAATTCCTGATAAAATGCTCTCAGGGATAGAGATGCGGGTTGATCACCCGCCAGTAATAATGCCTGGTGGATACCATGCATCACGTCGCGTCGATTGGGTTCGCGCAACTGAGATAATTGTTTACGAATGGGTTCTAATACTTCCTGCTTTTCCGGTATTCCGGAAACCATTTCCTGGATTAAAAAAACTGAGCGGGTTACCTGTTCATGTATGGGTGCCATACATTTTTCCCAGGCTGCATTCTTACTATTCCGAACCAGGTCCTTGGCCTTTGAATGAATTTCCTCCAGCTCTTCTGCACTGGCCAGGGCATTTTCGATAATCCACTCTTTCATTTTCTTCATCGCATCCCAGGTACGTTCCCATTCCAGTCTTTCGGGAGATTTATAACGTTCATGGCTACCCGAAGTAGAATGTCCCTGCGGTTGTGTAAGTTCTTCCACATGAAAAAGAGCAGGAGTGTGTGTTACCCGGATCTTATGCAAACCTGCTTCAAAAATTTCGCACATGCCGGCGTAATCCCAGGCTTTAACTTTATATATGTCAATTCCATTTGTACCTTCTTCTTTCTGAAAGCCCCTTAAGGCTTCTGAAATTGAACCCTTGGTAGTCTGGTATTTAACCGGCACAGAAATACCGTATCCATCATCCCATACAAAAATTGCGAGGGGAACCTGTAAAACGCCTGCAGCATTTATGATTTCCCAAAAATGACCTTCACTCGTGGAGGCATCGCCGATGGTGCAGAAACAAATTTCATTTCCGTTTACAGAAAGATTATGCAGGTCGCTCAGTTCCCGGATTTGCCGGAAAGCCTTGGATGCATAAGCCAGTCCAAGGGAACGGGGAATATGTGCGGCAGTCGGAGCGAGACCAGCCGTGAAATTTTTCCGGTTTACGAGATCAAGGAATTCACCATCCTCACCCACAAGCGGTGAAGAGAAATGTGAATTCATATTCCTGCCTGCGCTGTGGGGATCGTGATTGATATCAGGATCCGCATATAACTGGGAGAAGAATTCTTCTCATGGTGGAAATGCCAAGTGCGAATCCCAGTGTCTGATCACGGTAATAACCGGCATAAAAATCACCAGGCCTGAAAAATTTAGCTGCCGCTACCTGTGGAACTTCCTTGCCATCTCCGAAAATGCCGAATTTTGCTTTGCCGGTAAGGACTTCTTTACGTCCCAGCAGACTTGCTTCGCGACTCTCACAAACAAGGCGGTAATCTTTCAGTACTTCCTTGCGAAAAAGGTCGTAGGAGAGATTCTCCAGGGCAAGATGATCACTGGTTATAAGATTTTCCATATTTCATCCGTTTAATTGGTGGATGGCCTTGCAAAGAGGTTAAATAACGGGTTAAAATTTATTGGCAAAGGTGACGTTTACTATGTAATTTTATGAAGATTTCTGTATAAACTATGAAAAAGACTTTATTGTTGATAATTTATGGCTTGTTCATGGGTTTTGCCCTGAATGCCCAGTCAACTGTTTTAAAACCAACGGGTCCTTCTGCTGATCCTAAAGAAGATATTCTTCAGTTAAAAGAAAGCGGATATTCTTTCGGAAAAATTCCCCAGGGTCGTCCCGTGATTCATATTTTTGAAATCGTAAATAATGGAACCAAACCCCTGATGCTGGAAAATGTACAGGCATCCTGCGGTTGTACCACACCCGAATGGAGCCGCGAAGCGATCTCCCCCGGTGCAACTGCTTCCATCAAAGTTGGATATAATGCCTATGCAGAAGGTCATTTTAACAAAACAGTTACCATCTTTTACAACAATGGACAAACCAAAGCGTTAATCATTTCCGGTGAAGTATATAAAGTACCAGCCACCGCTGCCCCTGAAAACGCATCTGTACAATTTTTAAAACAAACAAATCAGTAAAATGAAAAAAGCAGTATTGTTTTTCAGTGCTTTTATTTTCTCTCTTTCTTTATTCGCTCAGCAGAAAGATGCTTCCGGATTAATTAAGTTCACTACGCTTACTTATGATTTCGGAAAGATCAAACAAAACGTACCTGTGAACCATGATTTCACTTTTACCAATATTAGTAGTGGCCCGATCGTAATCGAAACTGCCGTTGCTTCCTGCGGTTGTACCACACCGGTGAAACCGGAAGGTGCAGTTCCAAAGGGAAAAGATGATAAAATCAATGCCGGTTTCAATGCGGCAAACCCTGGCCCTTTTAATAAAACCATTACTGTTTCTGTAATGGGTGCCAGCACACCGATCGTTTTAAGAATTACCGGAGAGGTATTAACGGAGGATGCATATGCGAAATACCAGGCTGAACAGGGAAAACCAAAATCATAAATAATTTTTTCGTGACGGCCGTTGGCCGTTCGCTGGAAACCCACAAAGTTTCTTTCCCTATTTTCATCTAGTGAAGAAAGGGAGTTCCGGAGACGGGTTTTCAGCAACGCCCAACGGCCTTTCTACGCTTAACACGTAACGCGGAACGCTTAACGCCAAACGATGACGGATGACCGTTGACCATTGGCCGTTCACTCTCACACTCTCACACTCTCACACTCTCACACTTCTGTTCTCCCATACTTTCTTTTATCTTTGACTGATAAAGAAAATGTATGCCAAACATCTCTCAAAGAGGACAGGAAATGCCGGCTTCTCCAATACGAAAACTGGTGCCGTTTGCTGAAGCCGCAAAAAAGAGAGGAACAAAGGTTTATCACCTCAATATTGGTCAGCCGGATATCGAAACACCGCCATCCGCGCTGGATGCTGTCAGACATTTCCCGTTTAAAATTCTCGAATACAGTCATAGTGCCGGCAATGAGAGTTACCGTCGTAAACTGGTTAAATATTATGCAGCTAACGGGATTGATATTAACTATGATCAAATCATCATTACAACGGGTGGTTCAGAAGCAATCTTATTTGGCTTTCTCGGATGCCTGGATGCAGGTGATGAAGTAATTATTCCCGAACCATTTTATGCCAATTACAATGGTTTTGCAGTGGAAGCAGGCGTTAAAGTCGTTCCTGTTACTTCTTTTATAGAAACTGGATTCGCCCTTCCACCAATAGAAGCATTCGAAAAAGCCATTACAAAAAAAACAAAGGCCATCGTAATCTGCAATCCTAATAATCCGACGGGATATCTTTATAGCCGCGGTGAGTGGGATACCCTTAAACAGCTCGCACTGAAATACAATCTTTATCTGTTTAGTGATGAAGCCTACCGCGAATTCTGTTATGAAGGATCTCATTTCAGTGCCATGCAGATGGAAGGATTGGATACTAATGTCGTTTTGATGGATACAATTTCAAAGCGCTACAGTGCCTGCGGAGGCCGGATTGGTGCCTTCATTTCAAGAAATAGGGAATTACTCGACACCGTAATGAAATTTGCCCAGGCAAGACTCAGCCCTCCTTCCTTCTCCCAAATCCTGGGTGAAGCCGCCATTGATCTTCCTGAAGATTATTTTGATATTACCCGCGAAGAATACCGCAAACGAAGAGACTTACTTGTAAAAAGATTAAATGAGATGCCAGGCGTTTACTGCCCCAACCCCGGGGGTGCATTTTACGCCATAGCCAGACTGCCAGTGCCCGATGCAGATGCATTTTGCCAATGGTTGCTGGAATCATTTTCCTTTAAAGGGGAGACTGTAATGCTTGCTCCGGCATCCGGTTTTTATGGTAGTCCTGGTCTGGGTCTCAATGAAGTAAGACTTGCTTACGTGCTGAACCGGGAATCCATCCAGTCAGCCATGGATTGTCTTCAGGCTGCACTGTTAGCTTATCCCGATAAAATAGAGGTCAAAAGTAAATCAGAGCTATTAACACATTACTAAAATAAATATGTACTATTTTCTACAAAAAGTTAATAACATTCTGCATTTTTTTGTTATTTGTTCTATATTTTCGTCTTGAGAAGCATCAACTGAATATATGTAAGTTTTTTATATAGCAAGCAATCGTAAGACACCCCCTGTTTCCACAGGGGGTTTTGTTTTAAAAGATAATAAAATTCAATGTGATATTTATTTTGAAGATTTACTTCAAAATATATCAGAATTTAATATATGATTGCCTGCACTTGTTATAGAATTCCTGATGAGGGTTCATTGGTCTTCGGGGATTTATCGAACGAAAAACTTTTGATAACGGGGTATTTCCAAAGGGGATTTATCGATACGAAAAACTTTCAATAATGGAGTATTTCCGAATTGGATGATCCATAAACCAAAGGCGAATCTTAGAAAAGATTCGCCATTGATATAACCCAAACTGCTATCAGAAAATTCTCCTGACGGAAAAATTATTTTAATAACCACATGACCTGGTTGAGATCATCCTCTGTGAATCCTTGTGCCGTTAAAGCCTTTTTCCAATTATCAGTATTTTGTTGTTGTTCAGTAACAGGATAAGCCCATCGGACCGGTACAATTCCATTATTTCCCACCCCACTTCCACCTTCAAATGCCGGAACCCCGGTCCTTCGCCAGTTGTAGTAGGATTCATATCCTGAGTTTTGAAAACTCGCGATATACTTTTGTAAAACAATCTGGTTGATGGCCGTAGCCGGCACAGGTGAAAGCGTCACCGAAGGCTGTGCGTAATAAGTGGCGAAATTGAAATTATAAGGATAAGGTGCGACTTGCGTCACCGAATTGGCGCCCTTCGGAAGAAAATAGGCAGTAAAACTGGTCTTAGTAATATCAATACCATAAAAAGCCATGGATTCTGTGATCCCAAGTTTATACCAGGTTTCGGCATTTCCCGTGGCCCATCCTCTGGTAATACCTTCTGCAATGTTGAAGCACATTTCCTTATATCCTACCAAAACATCGGGTTCTCCGGTATAATTCGAATAATATCTTTGCCGGTTGATAAACGAAAATGAATCTACGCCCGCTGCAGCATACATGAGTGCAAGTGGCAGGCCTGTACTAGCCCCTACGAAATAATTATACTTACAGGGATCCGGATCACCTGCAACGTAGGCCCAGGCTGGTTCGCTGGTTACGAAAACACGCGCATCATTTAAAGTAGTAAGGGCTTTTACATAGGTATCAGCCATATTGAATCGCTGCGCAATGGAACCGAAATTTGTCGGATTGAATGGGTAGGTACTATACGTATTTAAATTACCAGGATTGTAAACAAATTTGTAATCATCGGCCTGACCAGTGAAAACCGGATAAGTGGCGGGACTGCCAAGAATAGCTGCAAATCGCGCGGGTACATTTAAAAGCGGATCTGAAGCTTTGTTACTCAAAGCCACCAATACCCTAAGTTGAAATGAATTCACCAATTTTTGCCATAACACCAGGTTGCCCCCATACATTATATCCTGTGAAGGAGATAGTGAAGTATTGTTACTCGCTATAAGAGAGGCAAAATCGGTATTCGCAGTATCGAGCTGCGCCAGAACGTATTGAAAAACCTGTTCCTGCGGGGTGTAGGCAGGACTCTGGGTTACTGAAGCATCCAGGGCTTCAGTCTGCGGAACATCACCGAACAGGGAAGTCAGATTGTAATAGTAGTAGGCACGTACAAATCTGCCGACAGCTTCATAAGGGTTTATTGCGGGAGCACCTCTCGTTGCATTCTCTTTTTCCATTTGCACAGCATTCTTCATGACCAGATACGGATCAAATGATCCATTGGTCCAATTATAAATATTATTGTCATAATAATCATAATTACTGCAATGATACTGGTTCCACCGATGAGCACCGTCCCAGGAATTAACTCCCTCACTGGAACCTGTTCCACTTAATCTTCCGGCAGCTCCTGTACCTGAAATATCAGTCAAAAGAGTCCCCAAAACCAAACTGGGAGGTACTGTGGTAGGACTATTTGGATCCGCTTGTTTTTCCTCAATTTGCTTATTACAGGATGCCATCAATAAGCAACCCATAACTAGCTAAAATTATATTCTTTATTTGTTTCATATACTTATTTTATGGGTTTTAAAAGGTTAGATTAAAATTAAAACCATAACTGCGTGTAGTAGGTGTTTGTAAACCTGATGTATAAGTTGAAGCACCGTATGCTCCGTTACTTCCGACATTATATATGCCCTGAGAATATTGGTCTATATCAATGTCTTTATACTTGTTGGGAAAGAAGTATAATAAATTCCTTCCTACGAGAGAAATACTGGCAGCAGTAAAGAAACTCTGCTTGCCGATAATATTTGCAGGCAGGTTATATGAAATCGTTACTTCTCTCAATTTGGCATAAGTCTTAGAAATAACATCCAGATCAGGTATTGAAGCTTCACGTGTGACAAAAGCCTGTACCTGACTCTTCGTTGTATTTTGAGTTACCGTCAACTCTTTACTATTTGTGATAACTCCGGTTATAGGATCCAGTTGGATTCCATTGGGACCTGTCAGTACTACCCCTGGTGCAGTATATGCAGCAATATTATCGGCATCCATAGGTCTGGCAACTCCCAATGCACCAGTGGCACTTTCAATATGACGGCCCCCCTGGAGTGTTTTCTTTCTAACATAATCTTCTATCACACCCCCCACCATACCATCAAACTGGAATCGCATGGACCAGCTTTTGTAGCTGACGGTATTAACAATTCCCCATTGCCAGTTAGGATCTGAATGGCCGAATATTTTTTGTGCAGAAGATCCAAGATCAGAAAACCTAAGATAATCGCCTGAAGCCGGATCTACGACCAATTGGCCAGCAGCAGTTCTTACAAATGCATTCCCATACACTAAATCGGTACGCTGGCCACTTTTTGTTTCATAGTTATCAGGGTTCGCATTATTAACCCATTTTTTTATATAACTCCCAATATTGACTGCTACATTCCAGCTGAATCCGTTTGGATTTATGAAAGGTTTACCTGTAACTACAAATTCCCACCCGTCATTCGTATATATATTACCGTTAGTCAAATAATAAGAATATCCAGTAGAAGCACTGGTACCTAATTGTATAATACTAGAATTCTTATAATGATAACGTGTTACATCTATTCCTAACCTGTTATTGAAAAACCGGATATCGGCCCCAAATTCTGTTGCTTGTCTTTTTGCTGTACTGATATTTGGATCTACTGTCTGATTCGTGAAAGTTGCACTGCTCTGACTGGAATAAGTAGGTGCTAAAGTATATGGTTGTGAAAATTGGTAAGTAGGAGCTGTCGGACCTCCATATGGCGAAGCCCAGTAATATCCGTAACCAGCCGCCGGAGTAGTGCTCACATTGGCAGAGAACAATCCATTTGTGCCGCCATCTTTGCTTTCAGCATATGATGCACGTAATTTAAAATATGAAATTGCCTTAGGCAGGTTCACATAATCTGAAACAACTGTAGCCAGGTTATAAGAAGGATAAAAATAGCTACCTGCATTGGTCGGAAGCGAGGATGATTTATCCCATCGGCCCGTAACATTTGCAGTTACAAAAGATTTATAACCGAGGTCAACAGAATAATAAGCACTCAACACGAGCATGCTTGAATTAAAACTGCTTCCCGAAAGGGGTCCCTGCGAATTGGCAAATGAATAAGTACCGGGTGTATTCAGATAGTTCGTGGATTCAAAAGACGATGTGAAATTTAAACTTCTGACGTTTGAACCTCCAAGTACGGAGAGATCCAAAAATCCAGCAATTTCATTCTTATGATACCTGGCCTGAAAATCTGTATTGGATTCAAATAAATTTCTTGCATCTGTTCTGTAATCACCCTGCCTTAATTCCCTACCATAAACGTCTGCAGAATAAGGAAGTCTTTCCGAATTAAACATATCATAAGTATTCAAACTGGGTCTGAATTGTAAATCAAAATTTTCATTTACTTTATAATTCAGGGAAACATATCCGTAGACGTTATTCTGATCATGACCCCTCAGCCATTCGTAAGACATAAAGTAGGGGTTGTTGTATCTGTAGTATTCTTCATATTTCTGCTGAATACCAGTAAATCCCGGCTGCCAGTAATTCTTCATATCACTCATGGCCCAGTCAGCACCTCCCCAAATAATGATGTTATATATCATACTGTTCGGACCGTAAGTAACATCCGGAACATTGGGTGATGACTGCCTGCTATAATTCATATAAGCGGTCGCAGTGAAATTGGGATTGAATCTCTGGACAACGCTTGCTGTAAAATTTGCATTGTTCAATTGGGTATTGGGAACTATTCCCTGCTGATAAGTATTTCCTATAGAAAACCGGACATCTGTTTTATCTGTAGAAGAAGTAACAGAAATACTGTTGGATTGAAGCAAACCTGTTTGTATGAATTTTTTCAAATTATCCTTCCCTCTTGCTACCCACGGTGTTGGCGCAACATGTCCGGAATATGTTGTCCCGTCACCGAACGTAGTTACATAAGTTTGTGTCGGATCATATGCTCCATCATATTGAGGTAACAACTGACCATTGAATTGAGGTCCCCATACATCATAATCATAATCGTTGAATCCAACTCCTACTGCTCCACTACCGAAGTAAGAAGCAGGACTGGATCCTCCTCCACCGTAAGCATATTTTCCATTATCGCCAGGACCATATTCATCCTGGTATTTTGGCAGCGCAATAAATCCATTATTGAATTGTGTAGTATTATTGAAAGCGACAACCACTCCTTTCTTTCCCTTTGTACCTTTTTTAGTGGTAATGATGATGGCACCGTTCTTTCCCTGAAAACCATATAGCGCTGCCGCATTTGGTCCTTTTAAAATTGTATAAGTTTCAATGTCGTCCGAATTAAGATTGTATGTATCTGAAGTAATGGGAACCCCGTCCACAACAAACATCGGGCGGTCCGCCGGATTATTCTCTCCGCGAATGATCACATCAGCCGGATGACCGATTTCCTGGTTGATATTAATTTCCAGACCCGCTGCATTTCCTTTTAAAGAATTAATCGGATCTGCTTCCCTCGCCTGAGTCAGTTTTGAAGCATCGATTGTTTGTAGTGAATAACCAATCCGTTTCGTTTCCTTTTTTATACCCGTTGCAGTAACCACTACTTCATTTAGATTCCTGCTGTTGGTAGCAACTTTAATCGTGAAATCGTCTTCAGCACCAACTGTAATTTCCTGCCGGGTAATTCCTACTCCTGTAATTACCAGCACATCTCCCTGATTCGCCTTGATCGTGAATTTTCCATCGAGCCCTGTTGAAGTTCCAACTTTAGAACCCTTAATGATTACCGTGGCACCAGCGACCGGAGTCTGGTCGGTTGATGAGAGCACCTGTCCTGTGATTGGCCTTTCCGCAAGAGCAAATACCGGTAAAAGCAATAAGACCAAGAATGCTCTTAAATAAATGGGCAGAGTAATTCTTTTGCTCATAATAGATTAGTTTTTGATTTGAATTTAACTTCGGAGGCGAATGTAGAAGCGTGGTATGTCGGCAGGATTAAGCGAAAAAAAAGGAATTGTTAAGATTTGTAAATGCTTTGTTAATGGCATTTATCGATTATTAGAAGGAAAGCAATAGAAATATATATGCACGATAATTTGCATGCGAACATTTTTCGCATTTTCATTTCATAATTTCTTAATGCAAAATTTACCGGGTGCTAACAGAACATCTGAAGCAGGAAAAAATCGAAAAGATTTATTGGGGATCGAAAAAAGAAGCAATTCACAAAACGTGCTGGTAATTCTATAACGTAAAAAAGCATGTATAAAACCGGAAGGACGGAATCTATATACCAGATTTTCTGCGCAACAAATATTATATCGAAAAATACTCCACCTGTATTTAAATAAGAGGACTTTTATTTTCCACGAGGGTATTCTTAAAATATTCTTTGATAAGTGCGGTGTATAATTTTTTGCGGGTTGTATTCAGCCTTACCTGGGCGGCATTTCTCAATTCTTCGTTGGCAAGAATTCCCTTTGCATTGTAATTGGCTTCTGACATGATCTCGTTGATGCGCAGTTGCTTTCCACTAAGCACTCTTTTGCTCATATCGGGGTATTTGGTGACCACGGTTTTATCGCCATATTGCTTGAAAACGAGCTGTTTACCCAGTTGCCCGGACATTTTTTTCATGATAAGACTTTCAGTGATAGCCATAAATCGTATTATTTTATCAGATTTAATTGATGTTCTTTAAAGTTAGGTTATTTTTAGTTTATTAACAGCTCTTTATAAGGTAATCTTAAGTAATTTTTTTAAGAATACCTTATAAATACCTTAGTATAACCTTAGGATGAATTATTTAATAGAGTGGGCCGACTTAAACTTCAAACGAAAACTCCACCTGCAACTATTTTTTGGGAATAAAACGAAAAGGCCGCGAAGGGCCTTTTTTGTATCGAGGAGCAGACTTGAACTGCCGTCCGCCTCTGGCGGATATGAATCCGATGCCTGAACAAGTGGTTATAAACAAAAAAGACTCCAAATGGAGTCTTATACATGTATCGAGGAGCAGACTTGAACTGCCGACCTTCGGGTTATGAATCCGATGCTCTAACCAGCTGAGCTACCTCGACGGGGGTTGCAAAAGTAATTGTTTTTTGATTTGAATCGCACGAATTCGGTCAACGGCTCATCGGTCAACGGTCATCGGTTAACAGTCATCGGTCATCTTTTCGTCGATACCGCCAGTCCGGGACTAATATGATGAATCATTTCTTCGGTCATTTTTTTAAGGTTGAAAGAAGGTTTCCAGCCCCAGTCTCTTGCAGCAATATGGTCATCTATGGATTCCGGCCATGAATCTGCAATGGCCTGGCGGAAATCAGGCCGGTATTCGATGGTGAATTCCGGAATCAGGTGTTTTATTTCACGGGCAATTTCTTCAGGCGTAAAACTGATGCCGGCCAGGTTATAGGCCGTACGAACAGATATTTTTGATGCAGGGGCTTCCATCAATTCAATAGTTGCACGTACAGCATCATCCATATACATCATGGGTAAACGCTGATCTGCACGTAAAAAGCATGTATAATTTTCTCCGCGGATGGCAGAATGAAATATTTCTATCGCATAATCTGTGGTCCCCCCGCCAGGCAGCGTTTTATAACTGATAAGTCCGGGATAACGAATACTCCTTACGTCTATACCATATCGGTAGTAATAATAGTGACACCACTGTTCACCCGTTAATTTACTGATGCCATATACAGTAGATGGCGCAGAATAAGCATCCTGGGGGCAATTTCGTTTTGGGGCATCTTTTCCGAATACTGCAATACTGCTGGGCCAAAAAACTTTAGATACAGATTCTTCCCGGCCACTTCCAGTGTATTGATCAGACTTTGCATATTGAGTTGCCAGGCAAGTAGTGGATTCTTTTCACCCGCAGCCGATAACATCGCTACCAGTAAATAAATGGTTTTGATCTCATGGCGGCGAACCTGCACGCGAAGAATTTCCTTATCCATAATATCTAAAGGGAGAAAGGGTCCGGTACCCTTCAATAAATCGGCTTCCCTTTTGAGATCTGCAGCAATAACCATTTCGCCACCGAAATGCTGTCTGAGTGCTAAAGTCAATTCTGTTCCAATCTGACCAGATGCACCGATTACGAGTATTTTATTCAAAACAAGATATTTTTTGAGATCATTCCCCAGTCATAAAATGTTTCTCCGATTCAAATCAGTTCAATGCAATGGAAAATTTCTGGGTTGCCGGAGGGAGGCACTGCTGGTCATTGCAAACCATGAATTCAACAGATCCGGAAAAGTTAGTCTTTGCCTGTGTTTTTAATTTTACCAGCTGTACAAAATCTACTTTTCCATTAAAATATTTTACATCCACTCCAAAAACAGCTTCGTGTTTTTGAATCAGATTACCATTTTCTTTCACCTTTCCATCCAGTGTATAAAGCGGGTTTTTTGCAAAAGTGAATTTAGTCGGTACCGGGCCGCCATCCGGTGTGAATTGCGAATAAGTATGCCATGGACTGTTCAGGTCCACATGAAAATGGAGTTCATATACATTCCCGGATATTTTATTAGCAGAGTAAGTCCAGGTATAAGGTGTGCCTTGTGCCTGTGAAGCAGAGGCTATTAATACAATTACTGCAAGTATTAGAAATCGTTTCATATTCAAATGTACAGTTTAGGTTTCTGGATGTTCAAAACCTTGTTAAAATAAATTCCTAAATGTTTTAAATGAGCAGGTGTAAAGTGCCCATTGGAAAATGAAGAATTCAAGTCCGTTTGATGGGCTTATTGTGATATGGACGCAAGCATTTCCAGAAGGAAAACAAAATGTTCGCGTTCATCCCTGAAGGGTTTTTTTGGATAGTCGGGCTGCATAGAGGATCTCAGTCTGTTTTTTTGTGAAGGTAAAAACAAATTGCGATTGCAGCCATAAAAACGATGGTAATCAAAATATGTACAATCCGGTTTTTTTTTCGGGCGCGTAATGCATCATCATGACTAACCATTTCTTCCCTGATGGCCCGCGAATATCCTCCCTTGGCCATGAAGGCAATTCCTTTGTGGGTAATTTCCAACTCAAGACCCTCGGGACCAACAAAACATCTTACCAGGCCGTCTTCAAAAAGAATCTCCTGCAGATTGTACAATTCTTCTCCAAAAAATTCGCCGTAACGATCATGGAAATCTGTAAGTGGAATCGCCGGTACATCTTCAAAATCGTGCATTAACAGTGAAAGTAGTCCGTCTAATTTTTCATCCAGGCCAGAGGTCTTGCTTGTTAACTCCATCGGTTGATCTGTTTAATACTTAAGTATATAGATTCACAGGGATGGATCACAGATCGCAGGACCGTAAAACATTAGCCGAATAATGCTCGTAAGGAAACGCGGGGAATATCAGCTTGTCGCTGCGCATAAAAGTAAAAATAATTTCATGAAATCAAAACATTTTTCAACCGATTTCAATAATAAAAATCCTGAGCAGGACGTGCATGATCTTTCAGGACCGCCCCACCTCATGAAATATCAGATGGATATACGTTTTTTTGTGAAAAAGTCAGGTTTTCTAATCAGGATCGGGACCAGGTCTTACAATAAACCGTAGTGACTGGTCCTTATACAGATAGGCGATTGTCCAGTTAAATAATGTTTTGAGCCGGTTGCGATAGTTGATCAATGAAAACAAATGAATGAATAACCATAAGAACCAGGCGATAAATCCTTTAAAATGCACATTATGGGGAAGGTCTGCCACGGCTTTATTTCTTCCTATAATGGCCATTGTACCAAGATCTTTATAGTGAAATGATTTGAGTGGCTTACCAAGAGCCATCGATTTAAAATTGGAAGCTAATAGTTTTGCCTGTTGAATAGAAGGCTGTGCCAGTTGCGGATGTCCATTCGGGTATTGCGGTTCATGTGTCTGCAAACTGGTATCACCAATAGCATATATATCATCCACCCCGATTACTTTATTATAGGGATCTGAGATCAATCGTTTTCCTCTGCCGTAACAGTCTGCCGGTATTCCTTCAATGATCATTGCGGAAACTCCGGCAGTCCAGATCAGGTTCTTCGTTTCGATGATCTCACCACTTGATAAAAAAACTTTATCATTTACAAAATCTTTTACCTGCGTTTGTAATTTAATAATCACACCCATTTTAACCAGATCATCAAATGTGTCGTTCTGTGATGCGGTACTCATGGGTCCGAGCAGGTGGGAACCTCCGTCTACCAGGAAAATCTGTGCGTTGCTGCCCATTAAACCAGGATAATCTTTGGGAAAACTATGCACGCGAAGATCTGCCAGCATACCGGAAACTTCAACTCCCGTAGGGCCGCCGCCTGCAACTACAATCGTAAGTAATTTTTTTCTTTCCGCCGGATCATTGGAAATTGTTGCCATCTCAAAATGCTTAAGCAGGGTATTGCGCATTTCCAATGCATCGTTTACATTTTTCATTGGAATGGCATACCTGCGTATATTCTCCATGCCAAAATAATTTGATTCGGCTCCGATGGACAATACGAGGAAGTCGTATGAAAGTTCCCCGTTATTTAATTGTATGGTATGTGCTTTAGGATCCACCCTGAGGAGTTCACCCATGCGGAATTGTATATTGGGATAATTCCTGAGCAACCTCCGAAAAGGATAACTGATATTGGAGTTTTCTAAAAACCCGGTGGCAACCTGGTAAATCAGTGGTGGGAAGAAATTGTAATTGTTTTTGTCAACCAGCGTAATATTATAATCAGGATTATTTTTTAATGCAAGCGCGAGATTTATACCGCCAAAGCCACCTCCTACTATAACAATATTTTTAGGTGATGAATGCTGATCCTTCAAATTGCCCATAAGGCAAATTTAACTCATATCCTTCATCTCACGAATAAGAGGGTGAGAGACAGATTTAATAGAATCAGATTTATTTTCGAACAGGACCCAGGGGTAATACAATATACCCATAAACCTCATTCAACAGATTTGCAATACCTGTATAAATCGCCGAGCCACCACATATAATTCCTTCATATCCGGCAAGTCTTGAAATGGATTCGTTTTTTGTTGCGTCACCAATTGCCAGCAGAAAAAATAAAATAGTGAGGGATCCGAAAACGAATTGAAGCGCTTTGTTTATTCTAAGTGTTCCAAAAAATAATAATAAAGTAAAAATACCCCAGAGGGTAAGATAGGAAACCAGTGCGGGTCCGGGGGTCGGTGTTATCCATCCCCATTTGCCCATGAAAATGAGGCCCACCAGTGAGATCCAGAAAAAACCATAGGAAACAAATGCGGTCATCCCGAATGTGTTATTCTTTTTAAATTCCAGGATTCCTGCAATAACCTGGGCCGCCCCTCCATAAAAAAGTCCCATGGCAAGTATCATGGAATTCATTTCATAAAGTCCTGCGTTGTGCAGATTCAATAAAACGGTTGTCATTCCAAATCCAAATAATCCGAGTGGTGCAGGGTTGGCGAGGCTATCTTTAAGAATAACCGGAGTGAGTTCGGCAGGCATATGGCGGCTTTAGGGTCACTAATATAAGGAAAATACCAGTATGAAAGTGTGAGAGTGTGAGAGTTAAGAGCGTGAGAGTGTGAGGATTAATTTAGACAACTTACTCTCACACTCTCACACTCTCACACTCTCACACTTTCTTTCTATTCCGCTCTCAGACTCTTAATAGGATTCACCATGCCCGCTTTAAGTGCCTGAAAACCCAATATGATCAGGGCTGACCCGGCAGATAAGCACCCTGCCGCAATGAATATTCCCAGGTGTAATGAAATCCGGTAAGCGAAGTCAGACAGCCAGTGATTCATTACGATCCACGAAACAGGTAATGAAATACACGCAGCAATGGAAATCAATTTCAGATAGCTCCCTGATAAAAGGCTAACAATATTAAAAAGAGAAGCACCGAGTACTTTACGAATACCGATTTCTTTGGTTAGTTGCTGCACTGTAAAACTAACGAGTCCAAATAGACCAACCAGTGAAAGAACCATGGCAATCACGGTAAATAACAATGCGAGATTACCCTGTTTTTGTTCGGACTGATACTGGTTGGCAAAATTCTGGTCAAGGAAATGATAGTCTGACTGATTTCCCGGATCAAAACTTTTATATGTCTGATCAAGGTATGCCATTGCCTCAGCTGTTTTTCCCTTTGCAAGCCTGACATACAGGTTATCCTGTTCCTTTGCGTTGGGCGGAAGTATAAGTACAAGGGGCGCTACCTTATGCTGAAATGAATAAGTGTGAAAATCGCGGATTACTCCTATCACTGTTTTCGGCTGACCATCCCTGTTATCCGAAGAAAGGATTTTTTTACCCAGGGCATTTGTCCATCCGAGTTCTTTTACAAGGGTTTCATTTACCAGCACAGAATTTGTCTGATCCGTCATGATCTTTTTAGAAAAATTTCTTCCCTCTTTGAGTTTGATTTGCATGGTAGCGAGGTAATCAGCATCAATGATCAATTCCTGCATGCCTTTTGTCTGATTTGAAAGAACCCCCTGATTATTCTCACAATAATATCCATAAGTACCAAGATCATTATTTCCGATCGGATTTCCGGCTACGGCCACGTTTTCTATCAGGGGACTTTCCAATAACTTAGATTTTATTACATCTATCTGGGAACGAAGACTCCTGTTATCAATATGAAATGTAACTACCTGTTCCTTATTGAATCCAAGATCTGCATGATTCACATATTGCATTTGCCGGTATATGACAAAAGATGCTGAAATCATAAATACGGTAATAACAAATTGTAAAACCAGTAATGATTTCCTAAAAAAAACTGTGCTCCCTATTTTTCCCATTTGGCCCTTAAGTGCCGGTATAGTCTGAAACCTTGCAAGTATGATCGAAGGATAAATCCCACTGATCAGTCCTACCAAAATTGAAAATGAAAAAATAAAAGCCAGGGTTGATGAATATCCAAATTGCCAGAGGGCGAGATTTTTCCCTGTGAGCTGATTAAACATCGGCATGGAAAATCTTACAATTACAAGGGCCATCAGACCGGCCAGCAGCGTAACAAGTGCAGCTTCTGTGATAAAAAGTACAGCCAGTTGAAATTTTCCAGAGCCCAGCGTTTTTCTAATGCCTATCTCCCTTACCCTGGATGAAGCCCTTGCAGTTGCGAGGTTGACATAATTGATAATTGCAATAAAAAGTATGAGCAATGCAATCGCACTGAATATATAAATCCTGGAAAGACTGCTGTTGGGACTTATTTCATAATCGAGGTTCGATTGCAGATGAATGGAAGTCAACGGCTGAAGTTCCAAATGATATTCCGTGGCCTTCATTTCTTTTTGAATAGTGGAAGAAACAAATGGAGTTAGTTGTTTACGCAGGGTTTGCAGGGAAGCAGGAGATTTCAATAAGAGATAGGTATAGAGCCTGGCATTTTGCCAGTTTTCTGAAGTATCGGGAATAAGAAGGCGGACAGCTGAAAATCTAAGATGGCTATTCTGTGGAATATCGCGTATAACTGCAGAAACCCTCGCCGGTTTGCTTCCCTGAAAATCTATTATCTGGTTAATAGCAGATTCCTGGGAACCGAATAAAGTGCGGGCAAGGCTTTCAGTTAAAACAATAGACCCGGGATCATTTAATGCTGTAGATGCATTTCCTTCAATAAAATCAAAACTGAAAATATTGAACAGAGATGCGTCAGCGTAAATGATATCATTTACTTTGATTGTGCTGTTTTCATGTCTAATCAGGTCGCCGCCTTCAGGATCAATACGAACTGCATCTTCAATTTGCGGAAACTTTTGTTTTAATAATGGGGCAAAAGGCGCTGAAGTGAGCGCAATATTCATATTCCCACCTTCCCAGGAAGCGTGTTGCGCCAGGCGTACAATTCGATCGGCATTCTGATTGAAACGATCATAACTTAATTCATCCTTCACATAAAAGAAAATCAGCCAGCAGGCTGCAAGACTAATTGCCAGCCCAAATACATTTATAAATGAATAAATTTTATGGCGTTTCAGGTTACGGTATGCCGAACGGAAGTTGTTAACCAGCATCTTTTAATACATTTAGACTTTTACATTTAAAGGTTTGCGAATCCGATGCCAAATAAAAAATACAATGATTTTCAGAGAGTTAAACTTATAAAAAGAATATACTGTTCCTTTTTGATACAGTGTTTGCCCATAAACGATCATAAGAACCTGGGTGATGACGGATGACCGATGACCGTCTCACACTCTCACACTCTCACACTCTCACACTTTCTTTATCACTCAGCTCAAGCCAGCGGAATTCCTTCGACTCAAGCGTTTCAGATACAATCGTAAATCGCTTAGAAAGTTGCTGAATCGTATCAAAGTTTATGGAAGCGTCGTGCAGTTTTTCTGTGATCTGGTCTTTTTCTTTATTGAGATCACTGATTTCTTTTTCGAGTAAATCGAGTTCCTGTTTTTCTTTAAAGGAAAGTTTTGGCCGGGCGGGTTTTGCAGCTATTGAATCTTTTTCCAAGGATTGCTGTACAGGTTTTATTTCTGCGCCCTCTTCTTCATCCCTGGTTTTCAGCCATTGCTGGTATAAACCATAATTGCCCGGAAAGTCCCTGATTATACCATCACCTTCAAACACAAACAGATGTTCGACCATCCGGTCCATAAAATAACGGTCGTGCGACACCATGACCAGACAACCCTGAAAATCCAATAAAAAGTTTTCGAGCACTGCAAGCGTTGGAAGATCCAGATCGTTCGTAGGTTCATCCAGGATCAGGAAATTGGGATTACGGAATAGAATAGACAGGAGGAAGAGTCTTCTTTTTTCTCCACCACTTAAAGAAGATATATAAGTATATTGTTTATCCGGAGGAAATAAAAACAGGTTCAGAAATTGGGCGGCACTTAAAGAACTTCCGTCAGCAAGTGGAAAATGTTCGGCGATATTTTTCACAAATTCAATTACCCGTACATCTTCTTTTATAACAAGGCCTGTTTGCGAATAATTGCCAAATACAACGGTTTCTCCGATATTGACTTTACCGCTGTCGGGTGGTTCCAGTCCCTGCAACATATTCAGGAAAGTTGTTTTACCTGCTCCGTTCTTTCCTACTACGCCGATACGGTCTCCGCGTTTAAAAGTATAATCAAAGCCCTTCAGGATAATTTTATCACCAAAACTTTTATTTACTTTCTTTAATTCGGCGACTTTACCACCCAGCCGGCTCATCTTCATTTCAAGCGTAAGCCGCTGTTCTTCGAGGTTTTGTTTCGCCTTGGATTCAACTATATAGAAAGCATCCTGCCTGCTCTTTGATTTAGTAGTTCTGGCCTTGGGTTGCTTGCGCATCCATTCAAGTTCCTTGCGGTAAAGATTTTTCGCTTTATCAATACTCGCCAGATCAGATTCAATACGGGCAGACTTTTTTTCCAGGTAGTTTTCATAATCGCCCTTGTATGTAAATAATTCACTCCGATCCATCTCCCAGATTTCATTACATACATTATCAAGAAAATAACGGTCATGCGATACAACCAGAAGGGTTATGTTCTGCTGATTCAGATAATTTTCCAGCCACTCCACCATTTCAATATCAAGATGATTGGTGGGTTCATCCATAATAAGAAGTGCCTCGCGGCTTCCAAATGTGATATCAACCAATGTACGAGCCAGGGCTACCCGTTTTCTTTGTCCGCCACTCAATGATTTTACCGGCTGAATCAGATGATCGATATTGAGACGGCTGAAAATCTGTTTCACTTTGGCATCAAAATCCCAGGCGCCAAGATGGTCCATCTGTTCAATACTTTCCATCAGGGCATCCGTATCTTCAGTTTCGCTGGCAGCTTCAAATAATTTTATTGCCGTTGTAACCGGATTGGGATGATGAAAAATATTATCAAGTATAGAAAGTTCCTCCCGGAACTGAGGGTCCTGCTCGAAAAAAACGACGTTAATTTCTTTTGAAATCCATAGTTTACCTGATTCCGCTTTTTCTTTTCCGGCCAGGATCTTAAGTAATGTGGTCTTTCCGGTACCATTTTTGGCTATCAGGGCGATTTTATCACCGGATTCAATATTAAAACTGATATGATCGAAAAGTGGTTTGATTCCATAGGACTTCCCAAGACCTTCGGCAGATACATAATGCATGCTGCAAAGATAATTGAAATGATGGCAACAGTCCGCCCGGGAAAACGTTATAGAGATATGGGCAGAAATATATTTACAATATTCATCTTTACCTTTCTGTTAAATAAATGTTACCCTCAGATGGTCCGCTTTCCCTTCCCACAACACAATTCCTATCATAAAGGCACCATCAAACCCAATCATTTAAGCCAGGAAAAATTGGACGATCAGGTGCTGGATTTTTATTTACAATGGAAAAAACAATATATCCATGAGGTTTCTGAATCGAACCAGGCATATGTATTTTTTGAAGAAGAGGGGTCCAAATTTCAAAGCGTATCTGAGGGACAGGGATACGGAATGATTATCGTTACACTGATGGCAGGTGCGGACCCTGATGCCCGGAAAATTTTCAATCAGCTCTTCAATTATGTAATTGCCCATCCCAGCATTCCTGAATCAACACTGATGGCCTGGTCCCAACTGACTGATAATAAAAATAAGGATACAACATCCGCTACGGATGGTGATATGGATATAGCCTATGCCCTGCTGCTCGCTGATAAACAGTGGGGGTCCGATGGCGAATTCAACTATGGTGATTCTGCCAGAAGAATGATACATGACATCATGAAAAAAGAGATCAACCAGGATACCTATAGTATTCTGCTGAGTGATGCAGTTGAATCAGACAGTAAGGATTATTTTGATATGCGTTCTTCCGATTTTATGCCGCTGCACTGCAAGTCATTTGAGGATGCAACCGGAGATCCAAAATGGAAAAAAGTGATTGATAAGAATTACGCATTATTTTCCCATTTGCAGAAAACTTACAGTGAAGATGCAGGACTTGTTCCGGACTTTATAATCGGGATTAACAGAAATGCAAAACCGGCAAAACCCCGATACCTTGAGTCGAGGTATGATGGATGTTATAACTATAATGCCTGTCGCGTTCCTTTGAGGATTGCAACAGATTATCTTCTTACGGGAGACAAGCGTTCCTATGAAATGATCCAAAGAATAAACCAGTGGATCCGGGAAACGACTTCAGGAAATCCGGATAATATTTCTGCCGGCTATACCCTTGCGGGAGATGATTTAAAGTCGAGGAATTTTGAGGCCCTGAGTTTTATCGGCCCATTTGCCGTTGCCGCCATGATAGATTCTTCCAACCAGCAATGGTTAAATAATATATGGGATTATATGACAGGATTTAAATTAGAAGATTTTGATTACTATGACAACAGCATTAAAATGCTGTCCATGCTTATCATATCGGGAAACTACTGGACTCCCGAATTAAATAAATCTGCGTATACAAAATTACTTCGTCAGCCCTGAGTTGCTTTTCTTATTCCTTCGGCCATGAGTTTTGCGACGAATATATTTCCTGCATCATTCAGGTGTACGCCATCTACTGTTAATATGCCCTTGTCCAGGTTATCCGGATTATTATTTTTTTCGTAGGATTCAAATTCAGCACGCAGGTCCACAAGGGTCAGCTGCTGGTCTGTTGCAATTTTTCTAATGATGTTTGAATATTTATTTATGTCACCATCCTGTTCATTCGTATTATCGTTTTTTTCGCCGATTGCTGCAGGTGTGCAAACAATGACTTTTATGTTGGCAGCTTTAAATTTTTTGACCATGGCCAGGTAAAATCTTTCAAACTTATCAGCGTCGGTTCCTGTTCCCATTTTCTTATGCCAGACGTCATTTACACCTACCCAGATGACTACGATGTCCGGAGATTTACTCAGAACGTCATCATCCATTCTGAAATAAAGGTCATAAACCTTATTACCGCTGATACCGGCTCCTATCAAATCGTAATTCGAAGAACCTTTGGAATTGAGCAGACTGTCGTCGATCGTTATAAATCCATGGGGATTCACCGCAGCCTGCGTGATTGAATCGCCGAAAAAGACAACTTTTATTTTTTTAGCCGGCATACATGAAAAACTGATGAATATTGAAATTATAGTAATAGAACGGAGATGTTTTTTCATATGATTCATTTAAATGCTTAATCAATTTCTAACTAATAAATCGGACTTATTATTACCAGGCATTCATTTCAGGTTTAAAGATAAAACATGCAGGGATAAGTGCGTTCAAATGCCTAATTTCAGCCTTAAATAATAAAATAAATGGCGGGCGCAATCATTACGGTAAAAGACAACGGATCATTGAAAATAGAAGGGGATTTTGAAATTGTAGATAAAACAGGTGCAAGATATGATTTAGGAGGAAGGGATGTGATTTCCGTTTGCCGCTGCGGGCTTTCTCAAAATAAACCATTCTGCGACGGATCTCATAAAAACCACTTCGAACACAATGCAGTTGCATTCGCACTTCCTCCGAAGAGTGTGGTGTAACTTAAACAGAAAATAATTAAGTATTTTAATTACTCAGTCAATGTACTCAGCTTGCCGATCAGGTAAGGTGATAATGCCCTGCTGTAAATGCGGATTTCATCTATTGAACCAGTAAAGTTATAAGGGTAAGCAGGGTTTTCCGTTTTGCCAATATACAAATCATTAGTATTTACGTTAAATCCAAATGGAGAAATCCTGGTCGATCTCAATGTTCCGTTGATATATAATTTACTTACAAAACCATCATAAGTATAAATTACTGTATTCCAGTCACCGCTGCGAATTGATGTAAAAGATGAATCTAAAATTCCTGCGTTTGCTCCATCTCCATAAAAACCTGTAAATATTTCTTTTGATGTATCCAATTGTGTTGCATAATCATAAGAAATAGGATGTACTCTAAGACCGTAAACACCGTTAGCCTGATCGGCCGGGCCCTTCATCAGTATTTCATTTCCCCAGGCATATCCAGTATAAAATCCATTTAACTTGACAATTGCCATTAACGTAATTTGGGATGGACTCAATGACACACTACTAGGTACCTGCATATAAGCGCCACCGGAAAATTGGTACGCATTACCTGTCCTTCCAAAACGGTCACTTGTTACAACTGCATTATTGAAGGTAATATTATTGCCTTTACCACTGCTATCATTCAGGTTGCCACCGTTAAAATTATAGTACGCGACGAGACCGTAATTAAGATTAAACAGTGTGTCAACCGTTGTGTCATTTACTATTTTTATGGTCGTGTCATGAATAGTCTTAATGGTGGTATCATGTTCAGTAACCGTTTTACTGCAGGATGATTGAGAAGTGCTTATTGAAATAAGAATAAACAGAGAAAGAAATGAACTTAGGAAAGCGCTGATAATTCGCATTTTGAGGTTCTTTAAGGGTCTGAAAAAGTTTTTGATTCGCTTCGCGTTAAATATAAAGAAATAAAATATAAAATCTGATGTATTGAATGGGAACTAAGGGTTTACCCTTAGGGATTTTTTGAAATAATAGATTAATAACAGAGTAATTGATTTAAATCAAATTCATATGATGAAAATCTGCGAAAGATCCGGGTGAGTTAATAGACTTTAAAGGAAACCTACCGTTTACGAACATATACAAATTCCGCAAAGCCCAACAAATCCCAAAAAATGTTTCCGATCAGTTTTTTACCCCGGATCCAGTGGCCGATTATTCTAAAAGGAGAAACTAAAATAAAATAAATATTTCTTCTTATCCCGCCATCTATTACTTGACAACCATTTCTTTCAAACAATCCAGTTAATTCCTTTACAGAATAGATTCTTACGTGAGAATGATCGTCATAAAAATTTAATGTACCATACATGGATGGAAGATTCGTGCTTTTTATTCCGGGATATTCGATGTACATATATCCCCCTGTTTTCAGTTTTCCTATCAGATTTTCTATTACTTTATCTCCGTTATGCAGATGTTCAATAACATGTGCAATCCAAATACCATCAAAATAATTATCAGGGATCAGGTGAAAATCCAATTTTGTAAGATCCATTTCATAAAAACATTTCATCACCTTAAAATCCTCATCATTGTTATTGTATTCTTTGTTAAGATCAACACCATAATATTCACATGCAGGAAACAAAGAAACCGTCTTGGTTGCAGAATGGTTGCCCACACCCACATCCAGCAGCTTAAAAGGTTTATTTCCAAAAGATTTTTTCAGATAAATAAATTTTGAATTTCGTCCCCTTAAAAATCTCTTTATAGCAATTTGAGTATTTCCCATTTCAATTACAGTAATGAATGAAAGTAGCCAAAGCTGTTCATAATTGTTTTATTCTGCCCATCTCTTTTTAAATCCATAAGGACAGTGCCGGCAGCCGCTTCTGCAACAAAAGCCGCGGGATAAAAGATATAATTCTGTAAATACACGGTATTCTTCTTCCTTGTAATAATGAATACCTTCAATTAAATCTCCTCCGGGACCGGGAAAAGGATAGTCTTTTTCTTTGGCAATCAGCTGATTCAATTCCAAAAGGCAGTTATTACAAAGGCAATTATAAAATGTTTTTGTAAGATGAGTTTTCGTTTCATTGCTCAGTATCACCCGCGAGCAATCACAGGCCGAAATATTTTCTGCATTGCAGGTGAATTCCTTTTTGCATCGTGGACATATTTTATATTTTCCTCCCATATTATTGATATCCCTTTGCCTGCAGCGCAAATAATTCTGCATATTTACCATTCATATCAATTAATTCCTGGTGCGACCCGCTTTCAATCAGTTCTCCCTGTTGCAGTACCAGTATTCTGTCGGCCATTCTCACCGTTGAAAATCTGTGAGAAATCAATACTGCTGTTTTCCCCTGTGTAAGAGCGGCAAAGCGCTGGAACACTTCGTATTCAGCACGTGCATCGAGTGCTGAAGTCGGTTCATCCAAAATCAATACCTGTGCCTGTCTCATATAGGCTCTTGCCAGTGCCACTTTCTGCCATTCTCCGCCTGATAATTCAACACCTTCTTCAAACCTCTTTCCAAGCATCTGTTCATATCCTGCCGGTAAGCGATTAACCAATCCTGCTGCCAGACTTTGTTCTGCTGCAGAAACAATTAAAGGTGTATTTTCTTTTTGAAGAATATTACCTACAGCTATATTATCCGAAACCCGCATCTGGTAACGAAGATAATCCTGGAATATGATCCCGATGTTTTGTCTCAGGCTAACGATATCGTATAACCGTAAATCGTGTCCGTCCAATAAAATTCTGCCTTCAGTTGGTTCGTAGAGTCGCGCCAGTAATTTGACGAGGGTGGTCTTCCCTGCCCCGTTTTCACCTACCAGGGCAATTTTCTCTCCTGCTTTTAAGGTAAAATTCAAATGTCTCGATGCCCAGTTTTCAGCGTGCTGGTAGCGGAATCCCACATCCTGGAATTCAAATCCGGAGCGTATGGGATTCGGAAAAGGAAGGGGGTTTGAATGAGTGGTGATCCCTGGTTGAATCTCAAAGAATTCAAAAAAATCACTCAGATAAATAGCACCCTGGGAAACAGCTGTAAATCTTGTAAGGATAGATTCCATCAGAGTTTTGAGCTGCCGGAAAGTTCCAGCCAGAAAAGTAAGCTGGCCGATGCTGATCTTGCCGGAAATGGTTTCCAGAATTATATAAACATAGGCACCATAGTATCCAAGGCTTCCCAATAAGGTGAAACCAGATCCCCACAGTGACCTGTTAATTGATATCCTGCGGTTGCTGAGATAAAATTTATTTGCCAGTGCTTCAAACTTTCCAATGATGAATCCTGAAAGATCAAAGATTTTTACTTCTTTAGCTGTTTCATCACTCGCGCCGAGATATCGCAGATAATCCAGTTCTCTCCTCTCCGGTGTTTGCCTGCGATTCAATGCGTATGTCTGATCATTGAAATAAGATTCGCCGATAAATGATGGAATGATCGTTATAAATAATAATGCAATCAGCCAGGGATTGAACAGGATGAGGCCCGCAGCCAGGAATCCCATGGTAATCAGGTCCTGAACCTGGCTCAGCACCTGAGATAATAAAATGGTTCTCCCTGTGGTTTGTTGCCTCGCCCTCTCCAGTTTATCATAAAATACAGGATCCTCAAACTGTTCAAGATCCAGTAAGGCTGCATGTTTCATAATGCGAACCGAACTTAGTTTTCCAAATAGATCGCCGAGTAAAGTATCCAGTAAAGAAATGCTTCGGCCCAGACCGTCGTTGAGAAGTGCCAGCAAAAATTCAAACCCGATCAGCGTCCATAAGTGATGTGTAGAAGCGTGGCCGGGGTGACGATTCAGCAATATCACTTCATCGATGATCAGTTTCCCGATATATAGAAAGGAAACCGGTATAGCGGAGCGTAACAACCGGAGAGCGGCATTCAGCCCGGTCATCCATGGGCTTGATGCCCAGACGAGTTTAAAAAATGCAGGCAGGTTCCGAAGAGCATTCAGCCGTTCTTTCCAGCCTGGCTTTTGAGATAAGGCCATTGTTAAGCGGCAAATTTAGAGAAAGTATGGGAGTATGGGAGTATGGGAGTATGGGAGTAAAAAACTTAATAACTTAATACCTAACTTTTTGCTCTTATTTTTAAATCCTTAATCAGATCAAATTATTTTTGTGTTTGAGTTTCATACTCCCATACTCCCATACTCCCATACTCCCATACTCCCATACTGTTTTAGTTCCTCGATATCGCCCCGGAGTACAAATGCTCCCCGGTATAACTCAGAATGGTGAATTGCAATTTATTTTCATAGACACTGAAATTCATAAATCCATTTTCTGCTTTTGCATATATGCCACCTTCAGGGTGAATGATTGTTTTGGAAAGTTCAGATCCTGCTCCGGAAACAAAATAAGTAGTGAAGCCCGGCGGCTTAATATATTGAAGATTGTGATCATGGCCGCAGATGTAGGCATTAACATGATATTTTTCAAAAATGGGTTTAAACAGATTTTTCATTTCAACTGTTTCCGGAGCTTTCATCCTGCCTCCCCCGGTGTATACCGGGTGATGGCCAAAGACGAATTTCCATTTAATATTCGGGGGCGCTTCTTTTAAAGTTTTTTCCAGCCAGATCCTTTGCCCCGCTGTATCCTGACCCTCCACATGCGTTTTTCCATTACCGTAATATTCGGATAATAAGGGAGTGGTATCAATAAATATGAGGAGAACACCCATTGTACTGTCATCACCAATATAAAAGATTTTAGAATAATATCGTGCGGGCATATTCCACCTTCGGTCAACTTTTGTGTAGTCAATTTCCGCCTGCGGATCACCACCGTAATCATGGTTGCCAAGCACTACATACCAATCCGTCTGAAGTGAATGCGCAGTATAGATATTTTCGAAAGAAGCTATCCAGCCGTGATCCATCGTACTGCGCACTCCGTTGGGATAAATATTATCACCGGTGGAAACAATAAATTCGGGTTTGAATTTTTTGGCAACGATGCCCATTTCAGTGGCGACTTCCTTTTGATTGTCTTCTCCATTACGTCCCCAGTCGCCAAAAACAATAAACCGAAGGGCTTTTTGTTTTACTTCCTTTTCTGACTCGTATTCTCTTTGTTTTTTTTTCTGAGCTGAGCAAACAGAAATCAAAAAAAGGAAACAAGTTGCCAATATAAATCGCATACTGAGATAATTAATTTAATTAACTTCAGTTGGTTGGGCAAAAAAAGATGGATGATTTACAGCAATAGGAATCAGTTAAAAGATATTAACCATCTTCCTTTACTATAAATCATCCACCAAAAGGCGTTGAGCGTTATGCGTAAACCAGACTAAGTACTTGCTTAGTAACGATTACGGTCACGGTTATATCCTCCACCACCGCCACGGCTTGATCCACCACCACGGGATCCACCGCCGCCGGGATTTTTATCTTCAGCAACTTTTACAGTAAGCGTTCTTCCTTCCAGGCTTGTGCCGTCGAGGGCCTTAATGGCTTTCTCCGCTTCTTCATTACTTGAAAATTCAACAAACCCGAACCCACGACTCTTATGGGTTTCTCTGTCTAAAATAACTTTTGCTGAACCAACGGAACCGTATGGTTCAAACAATTCTTGCAATTCTTGATCACTAACGGCGAAAGGCAGACCGGCTACAAAGATTTTCATTCCAATACAATTTAATAGGCGACAAGATACCACATTAGTTTAGTTCAGTGGTTTATTGGTACATTTTTTTTGGAATAAAGGCATGATTTCTTCAAAAATAGCCTTTTATACAGGTTTTGGATAGCTGATTCAGGTGAAAAGTGCGATTAAATCATATATCAAACAGGAGAAATGGGAATCCTTAGGTCATACCGGGCGCCCTCACCGGGTTTACTGTTGATGGTAAAAATTGCTTTTATACGTTTTGCTCTTTTAAGCATGTTTTGAAATCCGTGTCCCTTTTTTATGAACAGGTGATTAAATCCCAGGCCATCATCTACCAGCTCAATCTGAATTTCATGAAGTCCGGATTTTTTAATAACTAATTTTACGTGATGCGCCTGTGCGTGTTTCAGGGAATTACTCATGGCTTCTTTAAAAATCATCATGATATTCCTGTTATAGTTTCCGGGTAGTTTTAGTTCATCTGACGCCCCAAGTAAATTTTCATACGTAAAGCAAATTCCCGTATCCTGGAACAGATCGATGCCTGAACTTTCAAGCCTGTGACCTATTTCTTTTATTATATCACTTTCCGGATTCAAAGCCCAGAGAATATCCCGGGTACCCTGATATAGACCGCTCACATTATCTTTTATCTGACCGATGATTCTTTTCTCTTCTTCGTGGCCGCCTCCCAGTTTGGTATGAAGCACATCTGTTAAAACCTGAATTCTTGTCAGGCTATTTCCCACTTCATCGTGAAAATCTTCTGAAGCGGTTTGTCTGACCTTAATATTTTCTTCCCGCTTAATTTCTTCAATATGATTCAATTGTTTTACACGCATCCTCATCCGGAACCATTGTATCCATAATATAATACCCATCAAAAGAATGATCAACAAAATTTTAAAATAAATGGTCTGATAAAATGCGGCTTTGATATCAAAATTGAATTCAACATTGTTCTTCGAAAATCCGACACCTTCTAAAAATGCCCTGGCTCTGAAAGTATAATGGCCCGGAGGCAGGGCAGGATAAACTACAAAATGATTCGGCGAAAGCGCTGAATAAATTTTTTCCATCCCCTCCAGCTGATATTGATATTGTATGGATTCACCATGCAGATAACTGGGACACCTGAAGTAAAAAGTAAGGTGATTCTCATTATGCTCAAGAGAAAGATTTTTTGGAATGGCATACCAGTTATTTAGCAGGCCATCATATTTGTCTGCTGGAATATCTTTTGAAAATACCTGCACCTGCTGTAAAACCACGGGTGGCAAATAATTATATCTTTTCCCTGAATCAGGAAAGAATTTAAAGATTCCTGAAACAGTACCAAACCACAAATTATTTTCACTGTCATAAACAACAGCTCCCTGGTTACATTCTGCTGAGGAGATATCACCCGGAATGGAAAGACTTGAGATCTGCATGGCTTCGGTAGTCGTATCGAAGACAATTTTATTTACTCCTCTGCCAGTACCCAGCCATATCTGATTTTTATGATCTGTAACTTCACTATAAATAAAATCGGAATTCAATCCGTCTTTTGTTGTGATCTGCCTGAATTTCCCCGTCCGGCTGTTGTAAAAAATGAATCCTTTGTTAGAAGTAGCCAGAAGATAATATTTTCCCAGTGAAGCGAGCGCCATATAATGAGCTTTGTTCAACAGGGAATCATTCAATTTCCTGTATTTAAAATCATTCCCGATCAGGTAAAGGCCTTTGTCGGTCGTAACCAGTAATGTGTCTTTTGAAACCATTAAACTTCGGACAGAATATGATTCCAGTACCTGTGTTGTTATTCCCAGAGATGAAACATTGAAAAAACCCCAGCAGGAATTAACCCAGAACCCTCCTCTTCCATCCGGAACCACGGCATAAATACATCCTTTTATAGCGCCTAAATTTATTTTAGTCGACTTGCCTTCATAATATTTTACAAATAACCCGCTGCTGGCAAGAATATAAATTCCTTTATCTTCTGCTTTATATAATCCAACAATATTCTGATCGCCCGGTTCAGAAGAGAGACCTTTTACAGGATTAATATTTTTCCCATCATATTCAAAGAGTCCCGCCCCCTCCGTGCCAATATAAATCTTATTGTCATTTTCAAGCATTGGCATTACATTCAGATTACGCTCAGCAGTAAATTGATCGAATATCAGAAACTGCTGGTATGAATATCTGAAAACACCGGTTCCGTTTGTTCCAAACCATAGATTATCCTCACGGTCCTGAAAAATGACCATCGTATTACTTCCTGCATAACCGTTAGCGTTATTAAAAGGCACCAGCCCTGAATCGGAATATTGAAACAGACCCCGAGTTGATGTTATCCAAAGATTATCTGTTTTATCCTGGAATAAATTTGTGAACTTCTCCTGTTTTCATGCTTTGATAAATGATGTGATCACACCCTGATCTACGGAAAATATCTCTTTATATGATAATAAGAATAACTTGTTTGAATCGTTCCCAGCGAAAACCATTTTTAGAAAAACTCCATTATCGTCGAATTCGGTCAGGGGAACAATTAGTTTCCAGCCTTCGCTTTCCAATTTGAAAATCCCTTTATTTAAGACGACAGCCCATAATAATCCCTGCTTATCCACCTGGATTGTCGTCAGCCTTTCATTCAAACCGGTAACAGGAACCCTTGTAGGTACTTCATCCTGTACCATCTGATATAATTTACCACCTGCCAATACCCAGATTCTTTGTAATGCATCTTCCTGAATGGACCTGACTGAATTTCCATCCATCGAATCAGAAAACTGATAATTTTTGAATGTTGCTCCGTTAAACTTTGAAATACCGTATGCGGTTCCTATCCAGATATTCGAATCATGATCGGCCATGATTGTGTTTGCATAATTACTTAACAGCCCTTCCGTTTCGCTGTAATTTGTAAAGACTTTCCCGTCAAACCGTGATATTCCTCCCAGGGTGCAGAACCAAAGATTATCATAATGATCCTGTGTTATGGCGCTCACCTGGGATTGGATAAGACCCTGTTGCACATTATAATTCTGAAAATGAAATTTTTGTGCCTGTAAGAACGAAGGGAAAAACAAACAGGCAATAAATGTCCATTTAAAGACAGATAAAAATTTATCTCCGGATACAGTATCAGTCATCGTTTTATTCTATTGTGCTGCAAGCTCCATAATCTTAAAGATAAAGTAACTTTAGAACCCTGATTGTTCAGTATAAATCCCCCATAATGGGGGAGTTTCTTCTCCCGGAAATCATGGAAATTTATAAAATATTAAAAAATCATGGATGAACAAAGTGTCAGAATAGTTATAGTTGAAGATGATAAAGTCATCCGCGAAGGCTACCGTTTTTTAATTGGTGAAAAACAGGGATATCAGGTTATTAATACCTATTCAACGGCTGAACAGGCAATTAAAAAACTCAATGAAGATAATCCCGACCTGGTTATGCTGGATGTTGGATTACCAGGAATGTCCGGTATAGAAGCCATTCCTAAAATAAAAGCCATACTACCCCAGGTACTCATATTAATATGTACGGTTCATGATACGGAAGAGATCATATTCCGGGCTTTGGCTAACGGCGCTTCGGGGTATCTGACTAAAAATAGTTCTGCTGTAAAAATCATGGAATCTATCAGAGAGATCATGCAGGGAGGCGCTTCCATGAGTGCGAATGTGGCACAGCTGGTCATTCGTTCCTTTCAGAGAAACTCCCATTCACCGCTATCAAGAAGGGAAACACAGATCCTGGAAGAAATTGCAAAAGGGAAAAACCGGCGGGTAATTGCAGACGAGCTATTTATAGATAATGAAACCGTGAAAAGTCACATTAAAAATATCTATGCGAAATTAAACGTTCATTCCAAAGCTGATGCCATTCGTACTGCCAAAGAAAATAAACTTATTTAAAAAAAAAGCAGGTGGTGGAAACCACCCGCGGTCACATGAGAAAATAAAACTAGTAGTCAGAGTACCCGGATTGGGACTCTAAGATATCTTCGAATAAAGGTGTTTCCTGTTCATTGCTGCCCCTTGTAACCCATTTTTTGAAATCCTGCATTCTGACCTGATTGATAAAAACCTTTTCCTTTGGTGCCGGATAAAGTTCTACTTCTATTCTGCCCGCTACACATAATTTAAACTTTCGAAGGGATTCTATATGGACCAGATATTTTTTATTAATCCTGTAAAAATCTGCCGGATCGAGGGAAATCGAAAGTTCCCTCAAAGTTTTAGGGATCAGATACTTAATTCCCTGGATACGGTCGACCATAAAACAGGTTTTATTCTCCAGGAAAAAATAAGCTATATCATCTGTTTTGAATAATACATATTCATTGGCACGACGGATGATAATTCTCCTGTACTGGCTATTATTAGGATTAGTACTCATCAAGCATCAGATTGAACGTTCATTAAAATTAGAAACTAACCGTAATGAAAAAAGGAATCGGCTCAAAATGCCGTCGGGAGGGGGATAGAAGGCCGGAAATAGTCTATTTATCTGGTAGAAAATCGAAAATGGGGGAGGGTTTTTGGGCGCAAGGCGTAAAGCGTAAAGCAGAAGGCGTAAGGCGTAAGGCGTAAAGCAGAAAGCCTAAAACCTTTCTAAGTCGAAAGCTTAAAGCCTGATATTAATATGGCGAATACGGAAATGTAGAAAATGAAAAATGTGGAAGTTAAATTACTAATGATAATGAGGAAATGTGAGATTTAGCTCTTGAAACAGCCTATTTTACCTTATCCTTAGTTTTGCTTTCCAGGGTGCTGTAAGTCACACATAATTCCCATTTTATTACATTATCATTTCCCCATTTAACTTCCACATTTTTCATTTTCTACATTTCCGTATTCGCCACATTAATAAAAGCCGGTATGAATCTTACTTTAAATGAGCCCGCAGCATCCAGGCAGTTTTTTCGTGTTTTTCCATGAGGCCTGTAACAAAATCAGCGGTTCCTGCATCTTTATGCGCTTCATCAAATTCTTTGATATTTCCACGAATGAATTCAATGATCGTTTCATGATCAGCCAGAAGATTTTTAATCAGATTCTGACTACTGGTGCCTCCGGTTAATTCTTCTGTGAGGTGAGTGAGAGCGAGAAAATTTTTTAATGATGCAGGAGCATAATGCCCTAACTGGCGGATACGTTCTGCAACTGAATCTGAAAATTCTTCAGATTGTTCATATAATTCTTCAAAATACAAATGGACAGAGTGAAAATCCGGTCCTTCCAGGTTCCAGTGGGCATTCAGTGTTTTTGCATAGAGAACAAATTCATCCGCAAGAATCTTACTCAATTGTTCTGCGACCGTTTTTCTGTTTGCGTCTGATATACCAATGCTTGTTTTCATTTTTTTTATTGTTTGATGGAGTAATCATTCAAAACGAACAATTCTATATAAAGTTCAGTTTATATTGAAATATACACAAATCCACTTAGGGTTTTATATTTCGTATATGCACCTGAAAAACCAGACAAACGGCCGGCCATCCCTAATCATTTAGAAATTCCTCAAATACCGGTCTTTTAGGATCTGGGCCATACTGATTCGGACCTTCGGTACCCGGTGTACAATAAAGAATGAGGTTATAAATTGGTATAAGGATAAACCAGCCACTTTTATTTACGTCATGCATCCTGCGAACGCCAACAGCAATACCTGGAATAATAAGAGAGAAAACGAAAATATAGTACAGACTCAAATTATTTAAGAATACACTTATATATGCAAAAATTAAAGTAAAAAGTGTTACGAATAAAACATAATACCAATATTCTTTTCTCCTGGCGCGGCCCTGGAAAACTGCATATTTTTTTAATGCGGCTAAAAACCAAATCATGTGAAAGTTATTTAAGGTTAAAAAAATTAATATATCTCACGAAATAAATACCATTCATCAGGTATTAAATATATTAAAATTAAATTCATAATTCATTGCTGTCAATGCAATTAAGGGTTTACCCTTAGTGTCCCGGCAGTAGTTCAAATGATTAACTTTGTATGATGTCTGAAAGTTTTACCTTAAATTTTTTATATAAAGGCGTCCCGAAGGAAGTTGAGTGTACGCTTAGGATTAGCAGTTTTAAATACCAGTTTCTTTGCACAATCGATCATACCGAAATGATCCTGGAAAAAGATGATGAGGGAAATTTCAGAGCCATGGAGTCAGATCCGTTTTCAAACAATAATCAAAAACCTGAACCGTCACTCGTGAAAGCAGTAATAGATGAATTGGAAAGAATTTTAAGCGAATAATTTTAAGGCTGAAAGCTGAAGGCGTAAGGCGCAAGGCGTAAAGCAGAAGGCGCAAGGCGTAAAACATAAGGCGCAAGCCTGAAAAATTTTAATTTATTAAAGAAGAAGAATGCTAATTTGAAATGAGCTAAACCGATAACATGGAAGAAAATCCGGATATACCTGTTTACACCGACGTAGAAGCAGTATTTAAACAACGCAAAACAACAGAAGACAAAGTTCAGATGATTGCCACCTGCACATTAAATGGCAAAACGAACCGTAGCGTATGGATCGAAGTGCCAACCGTTTTATATAACGGGTACAAAGGAAAAGTTCGCATCATTGAATTCAATATTAAAAACGGATTGCTTGAAGTACTTAAAGTCGTTAAAGCCTGACAAGCTTTAAGCTTTAGGCTTTAATAGAATCTATTTTCTTTGCAAGTTTCCGGTCTTTCTCCGTCACAATGTCTCCGGCATCGTGGGTGTTTAACCATACCTCTACTTCATTATAAATATTGGTCCATTTGGGATGATGGTCCATTTTTTCTGCTTCCAGTGCAACACGTGTCATGAATGCAAAGGCTTCGGAAAAGTTCTGAAATTTGAACTTTTTATACAGTGTATTTTCTTTTTTCTTCCCACATATAATTAAATAAATCTCCAATAGCTATGCACTTCGTCAAAATGCAGATTTGTATCCGGCCAGTGATCCATATCGAAGCCGGGTGCTTTTTCAAGAATTTCTTTCGCCTGTTCAAAAACAAACTGCTTATTTGGTGCGTCCAGCTTTAGCAGTCGAAAAGGTATGGCAAAATATTTTACTCCCAGGCCAAGAAATCCGCCAAATTCGATCACGAAATAATCAATCTTTCCAGATTCCAGGTCAAGCATGATCTCCTTAATCTCTCCCAAATGTTCTCCGCCCGGATTCACCACTTTGTCGCCTTCCAATGATGAAGCGGTAAGATATCTTCCCCTTTGATTAGGAAGAAGAGGGCCCTTATTTTCGCCGGATAAATTATCTTTTTCAAATAGCTGCTCTTTCTCATCCAATTTTGTGTCCATTGCTCAAAATTTAAAGTGGGTTAACAAGTTAAACCAAAAAAACCATGCCATGTGGATTTTAATTATGGGCAGATTGGGGACTAAAATTCCCCAATAAAGCAGGTAAGGGCATATTTTTTGATTTCTTTAAGTTTGTGTTGAAATAAAGTTTTTATTTTTGCTCCCATAAGTTGCTGATTCTTACTACATAAATGGTTAAATTTTTTGAATCGCAAAAAAAGAACTGAATTTGGTATATGACTTGCAAATATTATCATGGTTTTTCATAGGATATTGGATTTTAAAATGGGCTGGATTTCTATCCTGGCCCTTTTTTATTGTTGTAAACCATCCAGCATTTATTAAGCCTCGCAAAATTTATCAAAATGAAGAAAGTTATCGTCCCGTTTATTTTATTAGCTAGCTCCTTTTTCGCGCAGAATGCTTTTTCTCAAACCTCCCATAGTTCGGGAACAAAAGGTGATGTAACGCCTATGCAGGTAGGGAGCGTTTTTCTGAACATGGGCGTCGGAGTAGGAGCAGACTATAAGGCAGAGGGTTATGGAACAGGTTTCGGCTTCAAAGCAAGTGCAGAATTCGGTCTTTGGCAGGCCGGACCGGGCGTAATCACCCTCGGACCCGAATTGGGCGGATCTTTTTCAAACCAGGGCTATGCCGGATCATCTTATTATTCCAACACCTTTGTTATCGCCGGCAGGGCAGCCTGGCATTATGGCTGGGAAGTTCCGGGGCTGGATACCTATGGTGGTTTTTCTGCAGGAATTGGTTTTCATCATTATACCAATTATAACAATAATAATTCAAGCAACAACGAAGTAATCCCGGCTTTCGGTGCTTTCATTGGAGGTTCTTATTTTATTACGCCAACATTTGGCTTTAATGCGGAAGCGGGATTTGATATTACGAACTTCCAGGTTGGAGTAGTTTTTAAATTGCAGTAGTTATATCACTGTTTTTATATTATTATTAAATCCGGGACTTCGTTTTCCCGGATTTATTATTTTCCCAAAACCTGGCACCTTAATAAAGCAGTTTAAACATTGTTCTTTTTAAAAGACCTAAAAAATTCAACGGCGACGGATCAGGAACTGGTTCAACTCTATAAACAGGATGGAGATATCCGGGTGCTTGCAGCATTGTATCAGCGTTATATGGACCTCCTTTACGCTGTTTGTCTTAAATATCTGAAAGAACAGGAAGCAGCTAAAGATGCCGTAATGGCAATTTTTGAGGAATTGGTATCCAAATTATTAAAACACGAAGTCATTCATTTTAAAGGATGGCTCTATAAGGTAGCTAAAAACTTTTGCTTAATGCAATTGCGTTCGCAAAAGCAAATGCATATAGTCCCTGATCAGGATAGTATGCAATTGACAGAAAATCTGCATCTTAATGGAGTATTTGAAAAAGAAGAACAACTGAATCAATTGTCAAAATGTATAGATGCCCTTTCGCCCGATCAAAAGCAAATTGTCCAGCTTTTTTATATACATGAAAAATGTTATAAGGAAATTGCAGTAATTACGGATTCAGATTGGAATAAAGTACGCAGCCTGATTCAAAATGCCAGAAGGAACTTAAAAAATTGCATGGAAAAAAATATAATACCGATTGACCAGCCTTGAAAATAAATGAAAGGAGAAAAATACAATATTAAATATTCGACGGAAGATATCCGTAAATACCTGGACGGACAACTACCGGAGCAGGAAATGCAGGCATTGGAAAAAGCCGCTCTTGAAGATCCTTTCCTCGCGGATGCAATGGAAGGAATCGAGGAAAGCCGGAATCACAAGGTTTCTTTTGAATCCGGCGTCGAAGATCTCCAAAAAAGACTTACAGAACGAATCCGGGAGAAGAATCGTTCATCAGCTATGGTCCTTTTATTTTCAAGATGGAGGATTGCCGTTTCGGTTATATTTATTTTAGGATTATCAATATTTGCACTGACTTATTTCAATAAAAAAAACAGCAGGACCGAAATTGCAAAATCCGGCAAGAATGACAGTGAAATGGAAAAAACAAGCACTTTACCAAATGTCAATAAAACTGATACATCAGCCAGGTCGCCTTCAATAATATCTGCTATAAATACAGATTCTGAAAGATCAGGCATAGCTTTAAATCAAAAAATAGCTAAGGAAAAGAGAATACGGCCGAAGAAATTATTATCATTAACCCAAAATAAGGTTCCTGATTCCGGGATGATAAAACCGGCTGAAAATCCGGTAGCTTATTTGTCCAGGCCTTCTATTGCAAATGATAACGTAGCCCGGATCACTATGGATTCTGAAAAGAGGAAGTCAGAATTCAGAACTGAGGGTTTTGCAAGACCTGAATATAAAAGCCTTGCCGGAAATTATATTAAAGGTGTTGTTACAGATGACAGAGGAAATCCAATTCCTTTTGCAGATGTTTCCATAAAAGGCGCAAAAAAATCTGTCTTTACGGATAAGGCAGGATTCTTTAAACTATATACAATAGATCCAGGGTTTGCAACCCAGGTAATGATTAGTTCAACCGGTTATGAACCAACTTTAGAATTATTAAAACCCGACAGTTCTTATACAAATCTTATTAAACTGACGCCTGCCTCTACCGCATTGAATGAAGTGACCATTACAGGATATGGTATTTCAAAAAAGAAAGATATCTCAGGCTCGATTATAAAAGTGGACACACAATACGATGCCCAGGTATCAGGATGGATTGCATTCAGAAATTATATTGATTCAAATAAAAAAATTCTTACGGCTGATTCCGTTTTGAAGGGTGATGAAGTCATTTCCTTTGCAGTCAATAATAAAAGCGAACTATCTTCTTTCAAAATAGAAAAATCATTATCACCGGCACACGATGCAGAAATTATTCGCCTCATAAAAGCAGCGCCACCATTGAATTTAAATAAAGGAAAGAAAAAAAGACTTCAGTTAAGCATCACTTTTAATTAAGAAAGGCCCTGAATCCGGGCCTTTCCTCATTGTTAAACCGTAACCTACTGCCTGCTAAATTGATTTAACTTATTGGTATCCGGGGTTTTGATATAAAAATTTTGTTCCCGTAGCATTTTCAGCATCTAATTCAACCTGGGGTATAGCAAAATATTCATTAACTCCTTTTGTAAATTGAGCAGTGTTATTGATCAGATAAAATCCATGCCTTGTTTTTTCAACAGTCACATAAGCATTAAGTGTTGCGGCCATTGAACCAGTACCATTGTCATATCTTGCGAGATCGAAGAAACGTTGTCCCTCAATGGCGAGTTCCAATCTTCTTTCCATGTAAATCGCATTTAATGCATATGTCTGGCCCTGGGAACTAAATGCGCCGGCAGGATACGGATTTACCAGGTATTTGTCACCAGGAGTTGTTTGTGGTGAATATGTACTGCTGTTCGCATCATAAGTGGCGTTCAAATACACAAACCCGTTTGGATTGGAAGCTCTCTGACGAACCATATTAACATAAACTTCGGCCTTGTCAAGGCTTCCGATTTGTGCCTCACATTCTGCATCCCAGAGTAAGACATCCGCAAACCTGCAAAGATTAATATTATTCGCATCAACTTCAGCTGCACCCCAGAATACGGTTTCTGTGGAAGAATATTTGCCCTGCTGACTCATTGCATAACTATTTTTCTTCGGAACAAAAACCCCATCGTTGGTCTGGTCGCGGATCCAGGTAGTATCAATAATTCCCCAATCAAAATAAGGTTTGCCTGGTCTGCCGGCAACCCAATCCAGGCGGGGATCTACTGTACCTGTCCAGGGATTGGTGCTGCTGCTGACCAATGGTGCATTGTTGAAACTTCCATCCAGGTAAGGTAATCCGTTAGCATCCGTTTTATAAGCCTGTACAAGGTTCCATGATGGATTGTTGAATCCGCAGCAACCAGGACCGTGATTATAGGGAAAGTTAAGTTCATCTCCGGTATCTCCGTTTCCTCCATTCGTCGCAGTTGCTGACCCGTCGTTTACAGATGTCTGGCATGCGAAGACACTTTCTGAACCATTTTTCTGGGCAGGGTTAAAATTACTTTCGTAAATGGGTTCGAGTGAGTAAGCCGTCCCATTAGATGTAGTACCGCTGGCAATAATCTGATCCAATAATGTTTTTGCGCCAGAATAATTATGTTCATACATATAAGCTTTCGCAAGAAAAGCCATTGCCGCCCATTTGTTGACCCTGCCAATATTAGGCTGTGTGCCTGGTAAATTACTCACTGCATACATGAAATCTGCTTCTATTTGCGGCCAGATATTTATATATCCGCCGTTCGCATAATTGGGAACACTCAGGTTGCCATTAACGTATGAAATGTTTTCATCTACATAAGGAAAACTATTCCACATTTTTTTTCCTTCAAAATGATAAAATCCTCTTAAGAATCTGGCTTCGGCTACATATTCAACCGTATCTGCCGGTGAAATACTGGGAGATAAACGAACTGTGCGTATTACATCATTTGCTCTCTGAATTCCTGTATAAAGAACAACCCATTTTTCATCCAGATACATGGAAGTACCAGCCTGCGCCAATGACCATGTCATTATGGGTATTGCATCCGGCTGATCCGACGGAGTGGAACCTTTGTAGGCATCATCAGCAGCTTCATTTCCATATACATAATTAGACGCACCGCTTCCGTTACCAAGATTTTGTCCGGGTACGTTTTCTCCCGATAAAAGAACATACGCACCGATTAACAACCCCTGAACTCCGGAATTATTATTTACGTTTGACGCTTATCAGGGATCCCTGCGGTTGAAGATTTAATTGTTTACTGCACGCATAAAAGAGAATCGCCAAAAGCACCGTGGCAGCAGGCAATATCCAGATAAATATTTTTTTCATACAAAAATGATTTTATAAATAATTAATGTAGGGTCATACTTATACCCACGTTATATGATCTTTTGATTATTCGGGTATACGCCACCATCTATTCCAAATACAGTATTGGTGCCCGGATTTAACTTCAGGATCCAGTCCTGTATATTTTGTAATTGTAAAAAGGTTTAGCGCCTGAACATAAACCCTCATTCTGTCAAAATGCATCCGTTTTAGTGTGGAAGAAACAATATTATAACCAATCGTCAGGTTTCTGCACCTGAGAAATGAACCACTTTCCATGGTATAAGAATTAAAGACTCCGGAATTGCTGAAATTGGCACTTTGTTCAAGCATCGGAACATTTGTTCCGGGGTTTGCCACGTGTGCTGTGGAATCCAAAATACTGGTCGGCTGACCATTTGAACCAATCAGTTTCGCTGAATTGAGTGCTACGTTTGTACTAATCTGATTGCCAAATGCCTGCGGAAAATCCGTGGATGCTTTAACCTGGTTCAGAATTTTATTTCCGACAGATGCATATAAAAACATATAGAAATCAAAACTTTTATAAGCAGCTGAAATATTCAAACCTGCTGTAAAAGTTGGATTTGGATTTCCAAAGAAGGTTCTGTCATTGTTGTCAATAACTCCATCATGATTTACGTCTTCATATTTAAACCTGCCTGGCGCAGCATCCTGTTGCTTAGGAGAACTGTTCACATCGGTATAGCTTTGGAATAAACCGATCACTTTGTAACCAAAGAATTCACCAAGAGGCTGACCTGGTTGAATTCTTGAAGTAATGGTCTGCGCTCCCGTTGGCTGATCTATGTACAATGTGCCCGCAGGAAGACTGACGACTTTATTATCATAGGATGTAAACGTACCCGTTATATCAATCCGAATATCCTTGTGAATATATCCATGGTAAGTAAGTGACATATCAACACCGGTATTTTGAACATTTCCGGAATTGAGGAATGGATCCAGCGTTCCACCATTTGTGCCGGGAACTTTAGGCACGAATAACAATCCACTGATTAATTTTTTATACCAGTCAAAACTGAATTCAAATTTATTTTTAATGATGGCTGCATCAAATCCGATATTGGTCAGGATGTCCTGCTCCCATGTCGTATTGGGATTCCCATACTGACTTACGTAAAGTCCTGCAACTGGTGTATTGCTGGTTCCATTGATATCGTAGTAAGACTGATTAATCTGCTGACCATATAAAGTATAAGCGTTGGTTGGGTTGATATTGCTGATGGATCCCAGTTTTCCCCAGCCCCCTCTTATTTTTAATTCGTTTAGCCAATCAATATTTTTCATGAATGATTCTTCAGAAATTCGCCAGCCCCCTGTTACGGAAGGGAAATTTCCATAACGCTGGGAAGGATCGAATACTGATGATCCATCTCTCCGGAAAGTGGCGCTCAGTAAATATTTTCCGTCATAATCATAGTCCAGGCGTGCAAACAGAGAAAATATAGCAAGCTGATAGGGAGTCACGATACCATTATCACCGGTTATACTTGAATTATTCGTTTGCGTCGAAGCCTGGCCGAAGTTGAGTGTCCAGAGATTCGGTGAGACAGTAAGGTTACTTGAATCGGTAATATAATAATTCCCCCTTGTTGCATTGCTTCCTCTACCGGTATTATAAATATATTCTGTTCCTCCGAGTATGCTAAAATTGTTCTTGTCAATTGTGTTATTATATTTTAGAGTATTTGTCCAGATAAGGCTGGAGTTTGAGCCATAGGTTTCGGTATACAGGTTGGCAGCATGATTATTTTCAGCATTTTCATAGGGCGTGGTTGCGAATCCGTTGTAATAGTAGTTGTCAAAGGTTCCACCAACACTGGTATGGAAAGTGAAGTGCGTCAGAAAGTCAACATCGGCAAAGACATTTCCAAGAACCTGATAGTCCTGATTAATATTGTTTGCCTGGCGTTGCTGGATGGCGACCGCATTGGATGCATTACCCAGGCCCTGTGAAATGCCACCGGCATAATTTCCTGCAATATCATACACCGGGATAATATTTGGAAGCTGGTATGCTGAATTAATTGAATTCGTACTGTTGACTCCGGGAGCATTCAGATATCCCGGATTGGTTTTGTAAAAAACATAGGCGTTTTCCCCAATGTGGAGATGATTATCCAACAAACTAAAAGATGTATTGGCCCTTACGGAATATCGTTGTAAACTGGTTTCAATTAAAGTGCCTTGCTGGTCCAAATAATTAAATGACATGAAATAGGTGGATTTCCCGGTTCCCCCACTTAATGATATATTATGATTCATGATTAAGGCCGGCTTGAATATATCATCAAACCAATTATTGCCATTTTGATCAGCCAGCGTAATGTGGTTATTATAGAGATTATAATCAGCAGGACTTGTGTTTGGAGCACCCTGTGGTGCGCCAGTTGGAGTTATATAATATGGAACGACTGGTGTAGGCCCGCTGCCATATTGAGGATCAGATGGAGTAAGACCATCATTAAAAGCCTGCGCCCACTTGGCATTTCCTGTTTGTGTAGGTGAGGCAAGGCTCCAGCTTTTACTTAAGGGTTGCTGACTACCAATAAACCCATCATAAGTAATCCTGGCATTGCCTCCGCCTTTTCTGGTTGTTATAACAATTACACCATTAGATCCGCGCACACCGTAAATGGCAGCTCCCCCGGCATCTTTTAAGACCTGTATGGATTCGATATCATAAGAATTCAAATCATGCATACTCGAAGGAACACCGTCAACGAGTACTAATGGAGCTGAATTGCCTGATGAAGTAATGCCCCTTACCTGAACCACTGAAGCTCCGCCTGGTGCACCGGTAGTAAAAACTGTTACGCCGGATGCCTGTCCCTGTAACAAAGCTTCGGTGCTCCCCGAAGGTGTTTGTTTCATATCTGCAACATTCACGACAGAAACCGCAGCTGTAATATCTTTCTTCTTCTGAGATGTATATCCGGTAACAACAACTTCGTTTAAAGTACTGGTAGAACTTGTGAGCTGAATTGCTCCAAGACTGCTTTTTCCAGCAACTGATACAGCAATGCTCTCAAATCCGATGGACGAAATTTCAAGCACGCTGTTCTCTTTGGGAACTACAATACTAAAGACTCCTGAAGAATCTGTCTGAGATCCGACCAACGCCCCTCTTACAATTATTGTTGCATTGGCGATGGGCATATGATCGGATTTGTTAATCACTTTCCCGGTGATGGTCTTTTGGGCAAAAATGGTGCATGATACCAGAAGTAGCATTGTAAGCATGCAACCTATTTTTTTAAGCCCTGTTTTTTTCTTTGGCATAAGCAATCGTTATTTTAGTAATTATCAATAAAAACTTTTCTCTGATAAGTCAAAATTGAAATGCACTCTTATTTTCGCTGTATGAATTCTTAAAAATCTGACCATGTATTATATTTATTTGTCTGAATTACTCACAAATGCAATGCGTTTGCTATCCGGTGACCAGGACGGTGCATTTAATGTTCCCTGTCCTCCAAATAAATAAGCCAGAACCCTTGGAGCTCCACCAGACGCAGGCATCAGGCGCAACATGACTCTTTGATATGAAGGATGTGAATTGGGATCAATATCCGGAGGGAAAGAAATAAACACAATCCATTTCCCGTCCGGAGAAATATGCGGGAACCAATTATGATACTGGTCAAATGTTATTTGCTCTTTGCCTGATCCATCCGGTTTCATTCGCCATATCTGCATGGTACCGGTCGGATTTGCATTGTAATAAATATATTTTCCGTCGGAAGAATATTCCGGACCGTCAACATGTCCCTTTGTATTGAACGTAAGTTGAATTTCCTTCCCTCCGTTTATGTCAAGCTTATAGAGGTTGTAAATTTTACTTCCACGCTGGGCAACGAAACAGACTTCTTTATTATTCGGATTCCAGCCATGCCAATAGGATGGAGTTTGTTCTGTAAGAAGCCGGGGTTCACCTCCTGTAAGTGGAAGAACATACACTGATGAACCCCCGCCAGGCATTCCATCTCTCGAATTACTTATCGCCAGGGTTTTTCCGTCAAATGATATTCCATGATCATTATTTATTTTTACGGCTGAACCTGTATTTAATTTCTCAGGCACTCCACCGTCAATTGAAATAGTATACAGGGATCCATGATCATTAAACAATAATTTTTTACCATCCGGCATCCAGTTCGGCGCTTCAAAACGACCCTTCGATTCATAAATTACTTTCCGTTTTCCATCGGCTGCATCCACCATTTCAAGGCGGCTTCCCATGATTTCCTGTGGGGGTGGTTTTGCCATTAAAGGATTTGGTATATAAGGGTTTTCAACCGGATGGTCTATACGGACATTCCAAACGCGGGCAGATACAAGGGCGTCAGAATCATGTGCGCAGATATACAATCCGGCCAGTACTGTATCTTTCAAGTCATTCAAGTCATGTTTACCTACAAACTGTAAAGGTTCTCCCGGATTTGCCATTCGCATAATCAGGGTTTTTCCCCTGCGCTCCAGTTGCATGGTTTGCAAACCTCTTTTTGCAGAAAATATCTCACCCTGCGGATCCTGCATAAAAGCTCCTTTCATTTCCCTCCATTGCAAAGCAATCAATCCGTCGATATGAATACAACCATTCATGCTAACGGCGTCTGCCGCTGCAGACTCCCGGACCATCCAGCCAATTTTACGATGACCTACTGCACCCGCAGTGTCCCCTGTAAATGCAAAATCAGCGGTAAGAATAAAATCTCCTGAAATCTTTTTATAAGTATAGTGGAACTGGTCTTCGTTAAACCAAATATTAGCTCCTGAGCCTTTGATAGTATAACTCTGGGAGTCATCGTCGTAAACAGAGGAGCCGGCGTGCTTTATATAGCCTATATCCTGTTGATTATCAAAAATTCCGACTTTGTTATTTTGGGAAAAACAGGGCAGATAGAAAAATGAAAAGAGGACTATGACAAGTTTACATTTCATAAGCAGAATCGTTTCATCAAATCTATTCTGCTATGAGTCTTTTCCAATATTTTTTACTACTTCAATACCACATCAGCTTCTCAAAATCCGGTTAATCAGCCTGAAATAATACTTCATTAGTACATCATACCGAAGAAGTAGTTATGTTTATCTAAAATCGATTTAATTGGGCTTAGTCATGGCGCGGAAATATTCCACCCTTCAACTTTAAGGTGGGGTTTTTTTAATGTAAGTGCTTTGGGGCAACTGACTGTCAGACTTATTTTTTCACCCGGAGCCAGTGAAAAATAATTGGAGGACCAATAGCTGGGCATTATTTCTTCTGCATCATTCCATAATTGCGGATTAATAAAAAAAAGCAACTTGTTTTGTTGGATTACTGATTTCATATATCCATTTATTGTCTTTAGAAGTTATGGCTTCTGAATTAATCAGTTTCACTGCGAGTTTTGTCCAAGGCATATTTTTCAAGGCTCTAAAATCGTTTCCAGGGCTTAGCCAATATACATTATGTGAAACGGAGCTCCCGTTAGCCCCCACAATATTTAAAACAAGAAAATAAATGCCCGTTTTCCCAATAAGTTCCTGACGCAGATTCAAAACCTCTTTTACGCTGGTCGCGTCAATATCCAGCAGATTTGTGTTTTTAAAAACGGATTCCCCCTGAAGGGTAAACAATTCTACAGAACAATGGAGTCTTGTTTTCGCAAAAAAACTTCTGTTTACGACTGCAATGGATGAGTCATCATAATTCATTTGGATGTGAACAGGTTCGCAGGCATTTTGCATAAAATAATATCCTGCATTGGGTTCAAGGTACCAGTCATAGATCTGCCAGATTACGCTGGGAAAAGCGGCATTCAATTTCCATAACATGACACCTCCTGTTTCGTTTAATTTATGACCTGCGGCTTCAAAAATGGCGCGATAACCCGATGCATTCAACAATTGCATTTTGATCGAAAAATCTTTCAGGCTTTCGGGTTCACCAAAGCGGTTCACCATAGTTTTATAATAGATATCATATTTCCCATTTCCAGAACAGGCATCGTGATATCCCCAGGAATTATTTAAAGGATAAGGAAGCGTGCTGTCGGGAATAAGATCAGGAATTATTTTAACGAGGGAATTATAAGGCGGCTGTGATGGTAATCCGGTTTCATCTTTGAAGACCCAGTCTTTGCCTTTGTCGACCAGAGAAAAATACTCTTTTCTCCAACCCAGGAATAAGGTCCCCCACTATATACACCTGCAGGTTTATCGTCGGGCCAGGAACCTTTCCATGATGATGGCGCTTTTGAAAATCCCGAAGAGCTTGGAATGAATGGACGGGTACCATCAAGTTCTGCTACATTATCCCTCATACCGTTGTATAGCTCTTCTCTAGCATGACCTTCATTCCCGCCAGTCCAAACCAATAAACTCGCATGATTTCTTATCCTGTATATCGTGTTCTTCACATTATCCAGAAATACACTCCCTTCAAGTGGCCAGTTTGCAGAACCCTTAAAACCACCATGTGTATCTCCTGTAATCCAGAAATCCTGCCATACCAATAATCCATAACGATCAGCTCCCTCATAAAAATCATCTGTTTCTCCCAGGCCACCTCCCCAGATCCTTACCAGGTTTACATTCGCATTCCCGCAAAGGCGCAATTCATAATCATAACGTAATGAGTCCCGGTTCAGCATCATATCAGGCACCCAGGCTCCCCCAACCAGGTGTATTCTTTTTCCATTTATATAAAAGTCGCGTCGCACCCATCCATTGACTGTTTCTGTTTTTGACGAAACGGTGCGAATGCCAAATACAAAAGATGTATCATCTGATATTTTGCCGTTTACCAGATATTGAATCCTGACACGGTATAAATTCGGTTTGCCATAACCGTTAGGCCACCAAAGATCAGGCTTATGAATAATAAGCAATGGAAATTCTTTAGCATCCAGCTTAATAAGTTGATCTCCCGTTACAAGGGTACTTATCGATTTACTAATTTGAACAGAATTGCCCTTGAAGTTATCCGGAGCAATAAATATTTTCACGGTACCTGCCAGGTTTCTTCCTGCATTATTGTTCAAAGTGAAGGAAAGACTGATGTCAGCGATATTGGTATCAGGCAGGTTGGGCAGTCCAGTAATCACCTGTGGTCTGGTTATGATAACTGGTCCGGTAGTGCGAAGATAAACGGGGAGCCAGATACCCATGTTCCTGTCACGAACTTCGGGAATCCAGTCCCAGCCCACTGAGCTTAGCATAGTTACATTTTTACCGATATCACCCGTCGGACCTCCGTTGGGATAAAAATCCCCCAGTGCATTCAGTTGTGGGTGTGAGGGAAGCCCCGGAAAATCCAATGGATAAATTTTTACAGCCAGAATATTCTCCTTCCCGGGAATAACCCATTTGCTTACATCAAAACTATATTCTGAAAACATGCCAACCATCTCGGAAGAATCAGCAATTCGTTTACCGTTAAGCCAGACTTCGGCCCTGTAATTAATGCCTTTAAATATCAGTTGAAATCGTTTCCCTGCATCTGCTCCGGGAACAGAGAAAAGACTCCGGTACCAATAAGGCTTTTTCCAGGGGTTCGGCTCGTTAGGCAGGTAACTAAATTGTTCCAGGTGATATTGATGATTGAAAGAATCAGACGCATCGGGTATAAGCATATTATTCATACCAGAATAGGGATCGGCATAAATTTTATTCTGAACGAGTCCTGATAAAACTGTCGATGGAACCTTAACCGGAAACCAATAACCGGTAGGAATATAATCCTCTGAAGAAAGTTCCTTTCCTGTTTCAGCAATTACTGCAGATGACTGAAGAAGAAACCGGTCCAGTTTTACCAGTTTAACCGGATTGATTTGCGCAGATATGAACAACGGGGAGAGAGAAACGAATAAACACACCAGAAGTTTAGATTTCATATGGCTGTTAATCATTTTTAGAAATTAGGAAAAGTGCATTCAGCTCAGTGTTTCCAATTTTTCACCAGATAGTTATAATCTTCTTCCATACTTTCAAATGCGTTCGAAGTATATTCTTCCTGTTCCACGAAATAATATTTCATACCAGCCTGTTTGGCATGTTTAAGAAGTCCGATAATATCCACCGAGCCCTTACCAAATTCCACGCTCTTTTTTTCTGTTACATTCATATCCTTCAGATGCCATAGAGGAAAGCGGCCCGGATATTTTTCAAAATACAAGAGCGGATCTTTTCCGGCAGCTATAACCCAACCAAGGTCCATTTCCATGTGTACCAGATCTGGTTGTGCTCCGTTCAACAATACATCGTAAAGTACCTGACCATTCACCGTTTCAAATTCAGACGCATGATTATGGTATCCAAATAAGATAGCACTTTTTTTACATTGTTCTCCAGCCCGGTTAAAAAGGTCGGCGCTTTTCTGATAATTTTCAATCGTTTGTCCGGGCGAAGGAAGTACGGAGCAAATAATATATTCCTGCCCGCTTCCGCCGCCTCATCTATGGATTTTTGCCAGTTATTGTCTATATGAGTATGGCCGCTGCGAAGGGTCATACCCTGGTCTTTCAATATTTTTTTTATTTCTTTAGGTGCAAGTCCATAATAATTCCCCTTTTCACTTTGTGCAGATTCAATTTCCTGGTAACCAATTTCTCCCAGTTTATTCAGGGTTCCGGAAGCATCCGACAGCATTTCTTTTCTTACCGAGTATAATTGTACACCAACATTTTTGAGTTTGGGGCTCGTGTTTCTGAATTTAGTGAGACCAGGCATGATCAATCCGCCCGCACCTGCGATTGCTGCATCTCTGAGAAAGGAACGTCTTGTTTTCATATTTCAGTTTCAAATAAAGAATTTGTTTTAGTGTTTTAGTTCCCGCCCATATTCGAATTACTTATAAAGGCTACCCTTTTGCTGTCCGGAGACCAGGATGGAGTGTTTATACTTCCCTGTCCTCCGTAGAAATAAGCAATTACTTTGGCAGGACCCCCACTAAAAGGCATTAGTCTTAAATAAACATTTTTATATGGGGGATGAATGCCCGGCTGGACTTCTTCTTTAAGGAATGAAATAAAAACAATCCATTTGCCGTCCGGGGAGATATGAGCAAACCAATTATTGAATTCGTCATTGGTTACCTGTTCAGGATCTTTGCCGTCCGGTTTCATACGCCATATCTGCATCGAACCTGAGCGGACGGAATTGAAATAAATGTATTTCCCATCCGGTGTATATTCGGGTCCGTCATCCAGTCCTTTGGTGTCGGTCAGCCGTATTTCCTTTCCGCCAACAGATGGAATTTTATACACATCAAATTCTCCATCTCTCTCACCACAGAAAACCAGAGAATTTCCGTCCGGTGACCATCCATGAAGATAGGAAGGACCACGGGGTGTTATTTGTTTAGGCGCTCCTCCACCAATAGGTACGGTATAAATTATCGAGCCGCCGAGAGATTCAACATTACTACTTAACCCCAGCATGGTACCATCAAAAGATAAAACGTGGTCATTATTATTTCTGGTTACAGTCCCTGTATTGATAGGACTTATAACTTTGGAAGCCAGGTCGAAACGATAAAGAAGACCCTTATAATCATTAAAAACAAGGCTCCCCCCATCCGGCATCCAGTTAGGTGCCTGAATGGAATACGGAACTGTGTAGATGATATCTCTTTTCCCCGAGGCAACTTCCAGTAATTCCAGATTACTACCCAGCGTCATCTGTGTATTTTGGTTGGCGACGCCTTTGAATGGAACCGTTATCCTGACATTGCTAAAAACACCCGTTTCAACAATATCCGAATTATGAGAGCCCACAAAAAGGCCGACATATACTTCATCGCCCAGATCGATATTTGAAATAGTATCCGTTGTAAAAGGCTCGCCATAAACAGCCGCACGCATAATATATTGATTTCCTCTGCGCTCCAACTGGATGATATTGGCCTTGGTCAATTTTGATTTAATCTCTTCTGTTTGCGCGCCTGCAGTTCTTCGAAACTGAAGAGAAGTGAGTCCATCCCCATGTTCTACTGTATTTACCTGGGCGGAATTGCCGTCCAGGGATTTCCGAACCATTACTCCGACTTTTCTATGATAATTCACCCAGGTTCCCAGGAATTCAGCCCTTGCGGATATGATAAAATCACCCTTCATTTTCTTCCAGACAAACTGGAATTCATCATGATCAGCCCAGACATTGTAACCGGCACCTGAAATAACATATTGACCAGTTTCTGGTATAAAAGTTGCCGTTCCGGGTTTAACATTGGTTCCAATATCCCCATGACCATCAAAAATACCTATAGGATTTTGCTGACAATAAGCCGTGATGGAGAACAAAGTCAGAAGTATGGCAAGCTGTTGCTTCATGTAATAAAAATTAAAAAATGTGATAAAATACTGGAGGCAATGAAATTATAACCGATTGTCAGGAAGATACGTTTTCAAGCTACTTCAATACTACTTCATACAAAAAATAAACGGATTTCTTTATAAAGCACTACATCAACACTACTTCAAATAAAAAATTTAAACAGGGAAATGCAGGCTGTCAGCTCCCGGTCGTTTTAGAGGGATTTTTTAATGCAGTTTCCCCTTACATTTGATTCAGATTGCTTTCTATATGAAACGGGCGCTCATTTTCCTTGTTTTATTCATTACGTCAATTGTGCGGGGTCAGAATCCCATCGGTATTCCTGACATTATTAACTACTACAAGAGCAGCTATAATGCCGGGACGGAAAACAGGAGTATTGTTGAAGACCAGAATGGAATAATGTATTTCGCGAATCTTGAAGGATTACTGAGTTTCGACGGATCCTCATGGAAATTGTATTCTTTACCGAATAAAACTATTGTCAGGTCCCTTGTCATTGGGAAAGACAACAGAATATATGCAGGCGGTCAGGACGATTTGGGTTATTTCAGTCCGGACAGAAATGGCAAATTATTTTTTACTTCCCTTAAGCCTTTGTTATCTAAAAAAGATTATTCTTTTACAGATATATGGAATATTGTAACGCTGGGAAATGATGTGTTTTTCCGTTCTAAAGAGAAAATTTTCCAATATAATGGATATTCTATTACCGTTTATCCGGCTCCAAGTGAATGGGCCTTTCTTGGGATCGGGAATAACACAGTAATTGCCCAGGACCTGAACAATGGTCTCATGAAGTTCAATAATGGACTATGGACCAGCTACTTTGACAATCCCTCACTTCCCTCCGGATTTATTGTTTCATCCATGTTTCCATTTGGTAACGACAGTAGTTTTATTACAACTATCACATCAGGATTCTATATTTTAAACAAAGATAAACTCACAGCTTTCCGATTTGCCGGTTTTAATCCTTTACAGAATCAGCGTATTCTTACAGCGATTCCGGTTACCCAGGACTGGATTGCAGTAGGCACAAACATGAACGGATGTTATGTTGTAAATAAAAAAGGTGAAGTAATTCAGAATCTATCCCGTAAGGAAGGCCTTCAAATAAATAATATCCTCACATTATTTCTGGACAGGGATAACAATTTATGGTTGGGTCTGGATGACGGCATCGATTTTATTGCTTATAACAATGCCATAAAACATATTTACCCGGAAAAACTCAATGAAGGCAAAGGATATACTTCACTGATTTATGAAGATGCACTTTATGTCGGCACTTCAAATGGTTTTTATAAAGTTCCTTTGAACGGAAAAACTGACCTTAGTTTTGTAAATGGAGATTTTATTCCTCTCCCTTATTCAAAAGGTTCGTCCTGGTGTCTTACGAATATCAATGGAGAATTATTATTTGGATATCATGACGGGGCCTACACATTGAGGGCAGGACAGCAGAGGGTTTTGAATTCATCTGTAGGCTTTCATAGCTTTCTTCCATTTTCCAATGTTTTGCCATCCAAACTTGTTTTGGCAGGAAATGAGTCAGGCCTGGATGTTTTGGAATGGGATAATAAAGAATTCATTTCGAAAGGGAATATTCCTGGTTTTAGCGAATTTTCTCAGTTTGTAGCCATTGATAATAATAATACCATCTGGGTTGGCCATCCTTATCGTGGAATTTATAAAATTGATCCCCATCCGGGTATGCCTGCTACCGTGCGTTTATATGCAGAAGGACAGGGTCTTCCCTCGTCAGTTAAAAATCAATTATACAAAGTATTAAACCGGATCGTAGTAGCCACTGAAAAAGGTATTTATGAATATGATCCAAAGACAGACCGGTTTGAGCAGTCTCCTTTTTTTACCGGTTTTTTCGGAACACGGAATATCAGGTACCTGAAAGAAGATGCGTCAGGAAATATATGGTTCGTAGAAGATAAAAATCTGGGAGTATTAGATTTTTCCTGGAAAGTTCCTAAAATTATCTATTTCCCGGAACTGAACGGCAAAATGGTTAGCGGTGATGAAAACGTTTATCCATATAATAATTCAAATATCCTTGTGGGTTCAGAAAAAGGATTTTATCATATCAATTTTGACGCCTATAAAAAGAATCGATATGGATTGGATGTTATGATTCGATCCGTGAAGGCATTTGGAAATTCTGACAGTCTGTTGTACGGAGGGTATTTTGACCAGATAAACCATCCGCTTATTCAGCCTGAAAATTCCGTTCCAAGTGTTAGCAGCAATATGAATTCTCTGCATTTCGAGTACTCTGCCCCGGTATATGCCCAACAATCAAATGTTCAATATAGTTATCTCCTGAGTGGTTTTAATACTTCATGGTCAGAATGGTCAAAAAAATCAGAAAAAGAATATACAAACCTGCCCCCCGGACAATACAAGTTTCAGGTAAAAGCGAAAAACAATCTGGGCAATGAGTCTTCGGTAAAAATCTACAAATTTATCGTTTTACCTCCCTGGTATCAGACAACCATGGCTTACATCTCCTATGTGTTATTAATTTTGGGAGTCATCTACCTTATCTTCCGCTGGCAAAAACAGATATTCCTGGAACAGCAACAAAAATATGAAGAAGAGCAAAAAAGGTTAAAATATCTCCATGAGCTTGAACTTGAAAAATCCGAAAAGGAAATTGTAAAACTCCGGAACGAAAAACTGGAAGCAGAAATTGCGTTTAAAAATACAGAACTGGCTTCGACTGCCATGCATCTGGTACAAAAAGGAGAACTACTCGGAAATATTAAAGAAGAAATGAGCCGGATCAAGAAAAATGCCAACGGACACGCTGCGCCGGATGAATTTAAAAAAATCATGCGTATCCTTAGCGAAGAAAATAAAATGGATAAGGACTGGGAACTATTCGCCCAGCATTTTGATCATGTACATAGCGACTTTCTAAGTAATATTAAAGCACGATACCCAACGATGAGTCCGCATGAGCTGAAACTTTGCGCATATCTGAGAATGAATCTCTCCAGTAAAGAAATTGCACAGCTTGAAAGTATATCCGTTCGCGGGGTGGAAATTGGCAGGTACCGGTTAAGAAAAAAACTGAAGATCAACACAGAAACCAATCTCTTTGACTTCTTACTTGAAATCTCCGCACACGAAACCAAGGTTTAATTGTTAATTGTCAATTGTTAATGGAAAAAATCTCTAATACGAAAAATAAATGGTTCATTGACAATTAAACCAGGTTCGCCTTAATAAATTTTATGCTTTGAGAGATACTATCGAATGGAGAACCTGGGCATTTATCCTGTTCCACGAAGAAATACTTCATGCCTGCTTCATCCTTATGTTGAAATATTGTCTTGAAATCAATGATTCCATTTCCAACTTCCGTAAAAGTCTGACTGGCTTCTTTCGACATATCCTTTATATGCCAGAGTGGGAATCTACCCGGATGTTTTTGGAATAATGCAAGTGGATCCTGTCCTGCTTTTTTGATCCAATACAAATCCATCTCCATTTTCACGAGGTCCTTATCGGTTTTATCCAGCAATATATCATAGGGAAATACTCCATTCTGCATTTCAAATTCAAAATTGTGATTGTGATAGCAGAATTGAATACCGGATTTTTTACAGGTTTCAGCTGCTTTATTAAATATATCAGCCAGTTGTTTGTAATGATCCAGTGTGCCGCGTTCCTGATCTGATAAATAGGCGCATACCATATATTTCAGTCCGACAGCCGAAGCATCATCGACTGCCTTTTGCCAGTCGTGCAATATTGTACCATTCTGTGGTGCTCCCTTCACCATTTCTTCGCCAACCCTGTAATGCCCGCTGAGTGCAACCAGGCCATTGTTAGCCAAAAGCTTTTTATAAGTATCGGCATCCATCCCGTAGAATTTTTCAGATCCTGTGTAGGTTGCATTTTCTACGGAATTAAATCCGATCTGTGCAACCTTTGCAAGCGTTCCTTCCGGATCTTTTTCCATGGCATCCCGCACCGTATATAATTGAAGTCCGATCAAAGGCGCCGCAGCAAAAACGTTCAGAGGGCCTTTTACAAATATGGCAGCTGATAATGCGGAAGCAGATTGAATAAAAACTCTTCTGGATGTCATAATATAAATTTTAGCTGAGCAATCGGTATTTTCATTATAAATGTATGCTCTTTAAAACAAATTTCGTTTTTTAAGCTACATCCTGACTACTTCATATTTCAATTCAGGCACCAGGTTTAAGGATTTACTACGTCAATCCTACTACAATTAATATTTTATCAGAGAAGGTGTACAGAATTTTTCAAAAAATATTACCTTTTACAAAGTTTTGCAAAACGTTACCCGTAAATTATAACTAATGAATGCCTCCCTGCTGGTTGCCTGTAGCCTTATACTCCTCCCGGTTAAGGGTAAGATTGGTGGAAATGCCTTGTTCAAATCAGAATTAATGAGTGATCACCCCAGTTTACCCATTGGGTCTCCTGCACCCCCATTCTCACTACCTGGCACAGATGGGAAAACGTACAGTCTTGCTTCTTTCGAAAAATCAGATATCCTTGTCATCATTTTTACGTGTAATCATTGTCCTACAGCCCAGGCTTACGAAGACAGGATCATTCAGCTTACGAATGACTATGCAGCAAAAAAAGTTTCGGTGATTGCCATTATGCCCAATGATCCAAGTTCCATTAATCTGGATGAGTTAGGATACACGGATATGGGTGATTCATTTGATGAAATGAAACTTCGTGCCAAAGAAAAGAAATTCAATTTCCCCTATCTGTACGATGGGGAAAATGAAAAAGTATCGCTGGCATATGGCCCCATCGCCACACCGCATGTTTTTATTTTCGACAATAAAAGAATCCTGCGTTATAGCGGACGGATTGATAATATTGAAAAACCAACCAAGACACCTACGGAGAGAGATGCACGAAATGCCATTGATGAACTTTTGGCAGGCAAACCAGTTTCCGTTCCTACCACAAAAGTTTTCGGATGCAGTATCAAATGGTCAGAAAAGAGCAGCTGGATTGACAGAGCGAAGGTGGAATGGGCCAAAGAACCTGTCAGTCTGGATTCAATCGATGAAAAAGGTATCAAGGAATTGGTACAAAATCATTCAGACAAACTAAGGCTCATCAACGTTTGGGCTACATGGTGCGGCCCCTGTGTTGCAGAATTCCCTGAATTCATCACTATGAACCGGATGTATCGTAAACGGGATTTTGAATTCATCTCCATCAGTGCCGATGGTATCGACAAAAAGAAAAAAGCGCTTCAATATTTACAGAAACAGGAAGCTTCCAACAAAAATTATATTTTTTCAGGAGATGATAATTATAAACTGATTGACGCCATAGACTCCAAATGGCCCGGGGCCTTGCCCTATACCATACTGGTAGAGCCCGGGGGTAAAATCGTTTATTCAAAAGAAGGTCCGGTTGATCCCACCGAATTGAAAAAAGCCATTGTCGAAGATCAGTATATTGGAAGATACTATTAGATGACGGATGACTGTTGACCGTTGACCGTTGACGGATAATCGCAAATCGTAAATCGTGAATGGTTTATCGATAAACGATCTACGATTTACGATCAACGTATTAGTTTTAGGCTTTGAGCTTTAAGCTTAAGACGTTGGTGTTCCCAATAATTTATATAGTTCATCCAGTTTTGGTGAAAGAATAATATCTGTTCTCCTGTTTTGCGCCCTTCCTTCTGGCGTACTATTCGTATCGACAGGATCGTACTGACTCTGCCCTGAAGCAACCAGCCTGACAGGATCTACCTGATAATCTTTTGTCAAAACACGTACGATGGATACAGCACGGGCAGTGCTCAGTGCCCAGTTATCCGGATAAATATTACTCCGGATAGGAATAGAATCCGTATGTCCATCAATTTCTACATTTATATCCGGATTTGTATTCAATACTGCTGCCAGTTTTCCAAGTGCCTGCACACCTTTCGGATTTACCTTGGCACTCCCTGATGGAAATAATAAACTTTCCTGCAGACTCACATATACTTTCCCGTTTTTAATGGATACAGTCAATTCATTGGATGTAAATCCAACCAGTGCATCAGTCATTTTTTTCCGTATATTTTCAATTGCTTTTTTCTGTTGATCCATTAATGCCTGCAACTGAATTAGTTTTTCCTGTTGTGCCGCTAACTCTGATGATTTATTTGCAGCTTCAGTAGAATATTTACCGGCTTTAAAAGACAAATCACTTACCTGGCTATTCAGACTGGTAATCTGGCTTTTTAATTGAGTCACTGAATTTTCCAGCGTACTCACTTTGTTCGCCAGCTGTGCACTGTCATTCCTTACTGACTGCAGTGCCTCTTGAGAAGCTTTGAATTTACTGCTGGAAACACATCCTCCCAAAAAAAGGCAACCCGCAAATAAGTATATCAGGTTTGATTTTTTGATTATCGTCATAATTAGTATTTATACGGTAATTATAAAGGCAATGATTTCCTTATAGATGCAATAGGAATGCCAGCATGGGCTTTTCTTCACCAGAAGACTGTATAAAGTGCTGCCAGTATGCCCATAATAATTACAGAACCCAGAATAAATGCGTGGGAAACCCGAAAGTCTTTTTTATCAATGATGATGGCATGTGATTCATCCGGGGAAGACTTCCTGAATAAGCTGATCATGATCATAATGAGTACGATGATCACGAATGTTATCGTCATTCGATCGAGAAATGGGTAATCCGGAAAAATGCCGTTCGTCCAGACTGGAAGAAATTTTAAAATAGTCGATACAGGAATTGTCAGTAAACTCCCTGTTAATGCGGCTCCTGCTGTCGTCCGCTTCCAGAAAAAACCCATCAGGAAAATCGCAAGTACTCCGGGTGAAATGAATCCGACATATTCCTGGATAAACTGGTAAGCCTGATCCAGATTTTTTAGTGCGGGTGCTATCAGTGCTGCAATGCCCATCGCAACTATTACGACCCATTTACCAATGCCTACCAATTGTTTTTCTGAAGCTTCCTTATTAAAATATTTCTTATAGATGTCGAGTGAAAATATGGTTGATATACTATTTGCCTTTCCTGCAAGAGAAGCGACGACGGCGGCTGTGAGGGCTGCAAAAGCAACACCTTTCAGACCGGGAGGTAATAAATTCATCAGGGTTGGGTATGCATGATCCGGTTTGACAACACCGTCGGGCATCATTTCATTTTGGAACATTCCATTCTTATGTAAAACAAACATCGTAATGCCCGGCAGTACAACGATCACGGGTACCAGCAATTTTAAAAAAGCAGCGAATAGCAGTCCACTCCTGGCGGTTTTAAGATTGGCACCCAATGCACGCTGGATAATATATTGATTGCATCCCCAGTAGGCCAGGTTATTGATCCACATCCCGCCTATTACAACTGATAGACCGGGAAGATCTTTATAATATGGATCTCCCTTATGAAAGATCATATGAAAATGATCGGGCGCTTCTTTACGGAGAATTGACAAACCTTTCAAAATATTACTTCCATATCCAAAATGCCCTGAAAGAAGTGTAAGAGCCAGATAGGTGGTTACCAATCCGCCTACGATCAGGACCAGCACCTGGATTACGTCTGTATATCCAATTACTTTCATTCCCCCAAGCGTAACGATAATTGAAAACAAAGCAAGGCACGCAATACTCCAGCCAAAAGAAATATCTGAAATGGAAGTTATCGCAAGGGCACCCAGGTAAATAATGGAAGTGAGATTAACGAAAACATATACGAGTAACCAGAATACCGCCATCAGGGTGCTGACCTGCTGATTATACCTTCTGGCCAGGAACTGCGGCATGGTAACAATTTTATTCCTGAGATAAATCGGAAGAATAAATACTGCCACGATGATCAGGGTAGCTGCAGCCATCCATTCATAAGTTGAAATAGCAAGTCCCAGGGCATAACCTGATCCTGACATGCCGATAAAGTGTTCGGCAGAAATATTCGAAGCAATGAGGGAAGCTCCGATAGCCCACCAGGTAAGCGATCCTTCCGCAAGAAAAAAATCTTTTGAATCAGTTGTTTCGGATTTTTTCTTCCTGTATACATAATATCCGTAAGTGGAAACGACTATGAAATAGACAAAAAATACAAAGTAATCCGCTTGCTGTAATTTATGCACGGGGAAGATTCTCCTGTTTCTGTTCTGTAAGCAGTTTAGAATTTAATCATTGAAGGAAGGTATTTACCAACGAGCTCTTCGTAATATGGTTTGAGTTTTGTCCAGTCGGGTGGTACAGGATTTTTTGAGTAGAGATCGTAAGGATTGAAGAGTTTAACCCATTTAAGCATTTCCCTGTCGTGATCATCCAGCAGATAATCATAAGCACCTTCACGGTGCCAGGCATAAAAGGAGTGGTAACGAAGCATATATAATCCAGGCTCCGGTAATGAATTTTTCAGCATCTGATAAACATATTCATCATGACCCCAGGACATTGTAACATTTCTTAGTCCGCAATTAGATTTATAAACTCCCAGGGTTGTATTCAGTTCCGGATTATTTATATCCGGATTGTAGGAAAAGAATTCGGGGTAAACTATTTTATCAGAATGAGCGCACCCTACCGGAAATGTATCACCAACAACTGCCCACTGTGGTTCGCCAAACAAACAAAGTACTTTTCCCATATCGTGCATGAGGCCCACCGCCACCATCCAGTCAGGATGCCCGTCGGCCCGTATAGCTTCTGAAGTTTGTAACAAATGCTGGAACTGATCAAGGTCCGTATCGGGATCTGAGTCATCGACCAGCTGATTCAAAAATTGAAATGCTTCCCAAACGGGCATTTCTCTTTTGCTGAATTGGAGGAATTCATTTCTTTTGGCCTGTACGAAATCGTAGGTCTGATATGTATGATTCAGGCGGTAAAATTCCTTTACTGTATTGCGGGCAGGATCTTCATAATTCCGGAATGCCTCTTTGGCTTTTGCAGCAGTTTCATTTTCCGGATATCTTTTTAATACATCTTCTTCCCATTCATCCAAACTGCCCAGTGGTGCAATTTCGGTCTGTGTAAAAGTTTTCTGATTTGACATGGCAGGCGTTTGTTGAATTTACGAAATCTTCCCCCGGAAACAAATAAAATTCCCTTAATTGTTAAAGTATAATAATTTTATCATCCATTCAAAATCATTCATATGAAAAAGTTTCTTACCTGCCTGTTTTTTTTAATTCCGGCATTTCTGGTCAGCCGTGCGCAAAAACATTCATTAACTCAATTATGGTCGACGGATCAGATTGTAAATACCCCCGAATCCGTGCTCCCCGATCTTAAAAATAACCTGTTGTATGTATCTCTTATTGAAGGAGGTCCCTGGGACGTGGATGGGAAGGGTGGTATTGGTCATATGACAACTTCCGGAACCAATTACGATTCATTATGGATCAGTGGTTTGAATGCCCCGAAAGGCCTTGGCATGTACAAGGATAAAATGTACGCTGCAGATATTTCTGAAGTGGTAGTCGTCGATATTCCCAAGGGCAGAATTATGAAGAAAATTCCTATTGAAGGCGCCAGTGGCCTTAATGATATTACGGTTTCAGATAAAGGAGTCGTGTTTGTTTCTGATTCAAAAACCGGCAGGATCTGGAAACTGGAAGATGAGAAACCAACCTTATATCTTGAAAATGTTACGGGAGCGAATGGATTAAAAGCAGTGAAGGAAGGATTGGTATATGCGAAAGGGCCGGCCCTGATGATTGCAGACAACAAGAAACAGATTAAGCAGATCGCGGATATTGGTCATGATATTGATGGGATCGAACCCATTGGCAACGGAGACTATCTCGCGACATCATGGGTAGGTTATATTTATTATGTTTATGCAAACGGACAAACTGAACTCCTGCTGGATACTCACAATGAAAAAAAGAATACAGCAGATATAGGATATAATCCTGTAAAAAAGATCGTTTACGTTCCTACTTTTTTTGACAAGCGGGTTGTGGCCTTTCAGCTGCGCTGAACAAGTGTGGTAAAGTGTGGAAGAGTGGTAGTACTAATAACTTCACTACCACTCTTCCACACTCCCACACTCCCATACTTCCTCAATTGTTTTAAGATTTAGTTTTTGCCTTCTTTTTCGGTGCAACAGTGGTTGTTTCCTGATTCAATACCGCAGCTGGAAATTCACTGGTATAAACCGCTCCGTGCCGGAGTCTTCCCTTACCATTATTTTTCGTCCAGATCTGCGGTATGATATAATGCGGAACATTGGCCAGATTTAAAGTTCCATTTTCTTCCTGATAATAATATACACTAAACTTAAGATCCGAACCCCGGCCATAAACATCACCACCCACCAGGCCGATGGGCTGACCGGCTTTTACCTGCTGACCCGGTTTTACCAGTGCGGCATTCTTCTTCAAAATCCCATACCGGGCAAATGAGCAATCGGGTTGTGTGATTTCAATATAATTTTCGGCTCCGATACTGGACTGACCTGCATCATTAGCTCCACTCTGATCCTTTACTTCATTTACAATCCCTTTCCTTGCAGCATAAATAGTATCTCCTGCTTTCATTCTTAATCTCAATACATACCAGGATGCAGAATCGGAAGGTTTATCCGCGGATTTATTCAGAGGTGCTTTTGCATGTACCGCAGAATCAGTTAACTTATCCGGCGACATTTCATATGCCTGGGCTTCTTTGCCGGGAGAAATGGGGAAGAGATAAGTAAAATCCCTGTTCACAGCCGGATGCATGCAGCCTTTCTGGTTAGTACTGCCGTATTTAAAAAGAATCGGAGCCTGGGGATCAATGGCGGAAATAGTAAAAAGTTTATTATACCCGGGCTTTACTTCAGCATGAAAAGGGAGGGACTGATCGCATTTTACATTATTAAAAGTAGTAAAACCGAGTTCAAGAATATAATTGCAATAGGCGTAATTGATGCAGGAAAATACGTAAGCGCCTTTTTGATCCTGCTCATATTTCACATCAATTATTCTCTGTGCGAATAAAACATCGTTGTATAAAAACAGGATTGTAAAAATCAGGAATGATCTGGTTTTCAGAAAATCAGAAAGCATGTTTGGCTTATTTCCATTTAAATTAATGAATAAAATTATAGCCGATCCGTAGTTTCTGAATAATTGAAACAAGCAGGGCAGGCAGTTTTTGATGTAAAAGCTTAATCCTCAAGGATTAAATGGTCGGTAATTCATAATTCCCTAACATTCGCTTCATGTTGCCATCACATTGGTTTTGTTACTTTACTGTGAGAGAATCTATCTATTAATAATCAACCCGTATGAAGAAGCTAAGTTATTTTTTTACACGTGTCGGCATCCGGCTTTTTTTAGCCAGGCTTTCAGCCTTTTATCCGGCGTTTAAATATTATAAAATCCATTGATGGATTTTATTAATCATTTTACCGGATGAAAATATTGTATGCCATACAAGGCACTGGCAACGGCCATCTCAGCAGGGCCCGGGAAATTATCCCCATACTTCAGAAAAAAGGTGATCTTGATCTTCTTATCAGCGGAACCCAGGCTGATGTTGTTCTGCCTTATACCGTAAAATATCGTTTCAAAGGGTTGTGTTTCATTTTCGGGAAAAAAGGCGGTATCGATGTAATGGCCACTTATAAGAAAAGCAATCTTAAAAGATTATTCAAAGAGATCCGGAGTTTGCCGGTAGAAAACTATGACCTGGTCATTAGTGATTTTGAGCCGGTTAGTGCATGGGCCTGCCGGAGAAAACATAAACACTGTATCGGACTCAGTCACCAGGCCGCCGTCATAAATAAAAAAGCACCGAAGCCCGATAAGAAAGACATGATTGGGAAATCCATCTTACTCAATTATGCACCTGTTTCAAAAGCTTATGGATTTCATTTCGCGAATTATAGTGAAGAAATTTTTACACCGGTCATCCGGAGCGAAATCAGAAATCCTCCGGTAGAAACAAAGGCCCATTATACCGTCTACCTTCCTGCTTATTCCGATAAGAGAATTATTCGCGTGTTATCAGAAGTAAAAAATATCGAATGGCAGGTTTTTAGCAAGCACAGCAAAGAAACTTACAGGGATGGAAATATTTTTATTCAGCCGATAGAAAATGATGCATTTATAAAAAGTCTGATCAGTTGCACAGGCATTCTTTGCGGCGCAGGATTTGAAACACCCGCTGAAGCACTATACCTGAAAAAAAAGTTGCTTGTCATACCCATGAAAGGTCAGTACGAGCAACAATGTAATGCTGCCGCGCTCTCCACCATGGGAGTTCCGGTTTTAAAATCTTTAAAAGAAAAACATATTGATAAAATAAAATCCTGGGCGAGGAATCCCCAGTCTATACCTGTATTGTATCCAGATATAACGGAAAAAATTATTGATATGGTCATCCGTGAAAATATTTACGAAGAAGACAAACTGAATATTTCTCTTGGGAATGGAATTCATTCAGTAAAAAAGCTCAGAGAGAAAAGTCTGAAACATATCTTAAATCAATCGCCCGAATAATATGCAATTGAACCGGGCGGCGTTCGGACATGATTTCTATTGGGGCGTCTCCACAGCAGCTTACCAGATCGAAGGCGCTCACGATGCTGATGGGAAGGGTTCTTCCATCTGGGATGAGTTCACCCAAAGAAGAAAAAAAATCCTGAATGGACATCACGGGGAAACGGCATGTGATTTCTATTACCGTTATCCACAGGATGTCCGGCTGATGAATCAATTGAATATTCCCAATTACCGGTTTTCCATTGCCTGGAGCAGAATCTTTCCAAATGGAACGGGCGCAGTGAACAGAGCCGGCGTTGATTTTTACAACCGCCTGATTGATGATTGTCTGGCAAATGAAATTCAGCCATGGGTAACATTATATCATTGGGATCTGCCGGCTGCCCTGGAACAGAAAGGTGGCTGGACGAACCGCGAAGTCATCAACTGGTTTAGTACTTATGTGGAATTCTGTGTAAAACAATTTGGGGATCGGGTACAACGCTGGATGATATTGAATGAACCCATGGTATTTACCGGTGCAGGCTATTTTTTAGGCGTGCATGCGCCGGGAAAGAAGGGGCTAACCAATTTCCTCTCATCGGCACATCATGCGGCACTTTGCCAGGCGGAGGGTGGAAGGATCGTGAAAAGTTTTTCTCCGGAATCAATAGTGGGAACTACCTTCTCCTATTCACATATTGAACCATTCAGGGAAACAGAAAAAGACAGGGCCGCTGTAAAAAAAACAGATGCATTGTTAAACCGGTTGTTTATTGAACCACTGCTGGGAATGGGATATCCTGTTCAGGACCTGAAAATATTACAGGGTCTTGAAAGATTTTATAAAGCCGGGGATACGGCAAAACTGGCATTCAATATGGATTTTATCGGGCTGCAAAATTATACCCGTGAACTTGTGAGACATGCACCTCTTATGCCCTTTATAAAAGCGAAGATCATCAAAGCTGGCAAAAGGAATGTTGAAAGAACTCAGATGGATTGGGAAGTGCATCCACCAGCAATCTATCATGCATTAATGCGGTGGAGCCAATACATCAATCTGAAGGAAATCATTGTTACGGAGAACGGAGCCGCTTTTGAAGATCTTTATGAAGATGGTGTAGTGGACGATCAGAAAAGAATGATCTATATTAAAGATCATATCTCCCAGGTACTTTTAGCAAAGCGAGATGGCGCACCTGTACATGGATATTTTGTCTGGACCTTAATGGATAATTTTGAATGGGCTGAAGGATATTATCCGAAATTCGGACTCGTGCACGTAAATTTTGAAACGCAGGAAAGGATTGTAAAAGCCTCGGGCAAATGGTATGCGTCTTTCCTTGAAAAGAAAAATTTAACGGATATCCCTTAATCCCACCATTTTATTTTTTTCCTGGTCCCAGATTTTCAAACGCAGGCAGGCTACAACTTCTTTAATATGCAATGAAGTGCGTTTGCAATTTTGAAGCTCTTTAAATTTTGCCATTACTTCAGGAAGACGATAAAAAGGTATTTTGGAATTCAGGTGATGTATATGATGATAACCAATATTTCCTGTAAGCCAGGCCATAACAGGATTCATCACCATATAGCTGGAAGATTCCATAGCTGCTTTTTCATAAGCCCAATCGGTATTTTCTGAAAATGTAACCCCCGGGAAATTATGCTGGGCATAAAAAAGATAGGCACCCATGGCAAAAGCAATGATAAAGGGAAGAAAAAATAAAAAGAACCAGATCTGCCATCCCAGCAAAATAAATAACAAAACAGAGATCGTTACATGAATAATCAGTGCAATCAGTGAGTCATAATGTTTGCGCGGATTACTTACAAAGGAAGAAATACACATTCCAAATATAAACATGGAAAAATATCCAAGAGCAATTGTCAGAGGATGCCTGATTGCCAGGTACTCGAATTTCTGGCGACTGGTCATCTCCTCGAATTTTTTCTTTGTGGCTATAGGATAAGATCCGATACTGGCACTGAATAATTTAGAATTATTATTGTGGTGATGATCATGGGATCTTTTCCAGATACTGGTTGGGGAAAAGTATAAATACTCCGAAAACAGTCATGATAAAACTTGCAAGTTTTGAATGCATGAGAATGGAATGATGCTGATGATCATGATAAATGATAAACATGCGCACCATGAGAAGTCCTGCCAGAACGCTGAAGAATAATCTCGCCGGAAGAAAAGGAATCATGACCGTAGCAGTAAGAGACAATGCGAGAAAAAGAATGGTAGTAATCACATACATCCAGCTTTTACTTCTTATCTCCTTTGCGAAGGGTTTGGTTGCCAGTATAAGTTCCTTTCCACAGAGCATTTATGCTACTTTAATTTTGAGGTCGAACGTGTTTCCATCTCCGGTGTGTCCATAACCAATTCTCAGGCTGGCTCCGGATATCATTTTCCAGTTTCCTGGTATGGATTTCGGTGATCGTCCCGGTCCCTTCCAGCCGCGAAGGTAGCTCAATTATTTCGGCAAATACCCTGTAGTAGCCCCTTTTAACTCTTCTTATGGTGATATAAACAATCGGATAACGAATCTTTAACGCAATTTTTTCGATACCAAGAAAAACGGGTGTGTCCTGATTCAGGAAACTCATCCAGTATGCCCTGTCCGGAAGTGGAGACTGATCTGCGATAAATGCAGTTGCATTCAGTTCATTCCTGTTCTTAAGCATGTCCCGCAGAGTATCTTTCATTGGAATCAGACGGGTACCAAAACGTGTGCGCATTCTGTACACGAGTCCATTGAAATATTTATTGGCCAAAGGATGATAAATCACATAAAGTTGATGCCTGCAGCAAATACTGAATGTATTCCCAGCCCACTCCCAATTCCCAAAATGACCCATCACAACCATAAAACTTTGGTTCTCTTCTGCAAGTTGATTGAAGATGGACAAGGTTTCCGGGGCAAACTCGCAATGCTTAACCATACTTTCTTTCGAAATGGTAAGCGTTTTGAAAGTCTCCAGGAAAAGATCACAGAAATAACGGTAAAACTTTAGTTCTATTTTCCGGATCTCTTTCAGTTGTTTTTCGGGAAATGATTTTACAAGATTCTCCCGCACAATTTTCCTGCGATAGCGCAGAACATAATAAATTATAAAAAAGACCCCGGTAGAGAAAAAATACAATAAGGGAAATGGCAGAATGGCGAGCAGGTAAATAAAGGGAAGGCAGACGTAATAAAATAGGCCGTGTAAGAAATTTTTCACCGGGAAAAAGCCAAAGATATAGCAATAATTCTAAGTAGATTGCGTTATAATTAGTTATTAATTGCCCAATGAGAAGCAGATTCTGTAGTTATTTTATTCTTTATTCTCTGATTATCATCTTTTGCAGTTGCAATAAAAATAATCCACTCATTACCGATACTCCGGCTGATTATTATCCGATGGTTGTTGGTAATTATATTATTTACAGGATGGATTCCCTGAAATATTATAATGTCGGATCGACTGATTCAATCATCAGCTATCATGCGAAAGAAGTGGTGGATGATACGATAACTGATAATCTGGGCCGACTCAGTTACCGGGTCATCCGCTACCTGAGTGACACAAATGAAATTGCACCCTGGACTCCCTCCATTGCATATATGGTAACACCGCTTCCGGGTTCGGTTGAAGTGGTAGAGAACAATCTCCGTTTTATCAAAATGGTGACTCCGGTTCAGAATGGAGTGAACTGGATGGGCAATTCATATATCGATACGAAATCTGCTGATTCCCCTGTTCCCTACATGGATGGATGGGACTATACTTATTCAAACACCGGACAACCTTTTAATGTACTAATGGGAACAGTCCCTATTTCGGTTATAGTAAACGAAGCGAACAGTGTTACGGGCCTTGGAGATAGTTCGTATACACAGACAGTTTTCAGCGAAGAAGTTTATGGAAAAAATATCGGGCTCATTTATAAACAGTTCCTGTACTCCGTATATCAGTCACCCAATGTGGAATACCCTTCAGGAGCAACCATTGGATATGGATTGACTTTCAATATGGTTTCCCATAATTAATACACTTGCGTCCTTTTTTATTTATTTTCCTCTTTTTGTTTCAGCGCTCTTTCGCGCAGGAATATAAATACCTGGTTCATTTGAAGGATAAAAATAATAACGGCTTCAGTATTGCAAATCCGGCTTCATTCCTTTCCGACAAATCCATTCAGCGCCGTGCAAAACAAAATATCAGGATAGACTCTGCTGATCTGCCCGTCACGGCTGCTTATGTTGACAGTCTTTCTTCAGTTCCCAATTTGCGGATCCTGAATAAATCAAAGTGGTTCAATCAGGTGCTTGTTGGTGTATCTGATACCAGTGTTCTGCAACAAATACAACAGTTTTCATTTGTATTATTTTCCGAGCCGGTAAACAACAGACAAATAAAAAAAATTCCGGGCAGGATATCCGTTAATCAGCACACTGCCATTTTGGGAACTTCAGGTATTACATCGAATACCTGCAATCCCTCCGTAACAGATTCAATAAATTATGGCGAATCGCAAAGCCAGGTATATATTCATAATGGTGAATATCTCCACGATCTGGGTTTTCGTGGGGAAGGCATGACGGTTGCCATATTGGACGATGGCTTCAACAGCTATCTCAGCAATCCCGCTTTCGACAGCTTAAGAAATGCTAACAGGATACTTGGAACTTATGATTTTGTGAATCAGAAAGTCAGCGTAAATGAAGAAGATCAGCATGGGGCAAATTGTTTTTCCATTATTGCTGCCAATATTCCCGGAACGATGGTTGGCACAGCGCCGGATGCCAGTTACTGGCTTTTTAAAACAGAAGATATCACATCAGAAACACCGGTTGAAGAACAAAACTGGGTCGCCGCTGCTGAATATGCAGACAGTGCCGGTGCCGATCTGATCACTACCTCTCTTGGTTACGATTATTTTGATGATTCGATTTACAATTTGAATTATGCAGAAAGAAACGGACATACTGCACTTATTAGCCGGGCAGCCAACCTGGCTGTTGCCAAAGGAATGATTGTAACGGCCAGCGCAGGAAATTCAGGTGGAATGACGAATGAGGAAAAATATGTTCTTTGTCCTGCAGACGGTGACAGTGTATATGCAGTCGGTTCAGTAGATTTCAGTGGGGTGATTGCATACTCTTCCAGCTGGGGGCCCAATTCTTCCGGACAGATAAAACCTGATGGAGTTTCAGTTGGTGCAGGTGCTTATTATGTGGCTCCGGATGGAACCGTAAATTCAGGCTCGGGTACCTCCTATTCAAATCCGAATCTTGCGGGACTGATCACATGTCTCTGGCAGGCTTTTCCGGAATTTGGTCCGCATGATATACTCACTGCCGTCCGCCAATCAAGCGATAAATATAACAGTCCTGATAACCGGTATGGATATGGTTTACCTGATTTTGAAAAAGCTTATTCTATTCTGCTGAATAAGAGACTTGCTGCTTATAATCAATTACTGGGAAATGACTGGATCCGTGTTTACCCTGTTCCCTTTTTACAATCATTCAACCTAATATTTAAATCTTCCATAACCGGTAATGCAAATTTGCAGCTGCTGGATGTTTCAGGTAAAATTCTAATGAAGAAAACTGTTCAGGCTACTGCAGGTCAGTTGCAATTGTTAGAATTTAATATAAGCCAGCCTCTTGCAAGCGGCATGTATTTTTTGAGATATTCTGATCAGAAGGAATCGAAAACATTAAAGCTACTTAAATATTAATTTCCCGGTTTAGATCTGCATTGCCAGATTTTTGAAAGGTTTTACTATCTTAAAGTCTGGAGATTATTTTTTTAAAATTATCAAACAGTTTAAATTATATAATTTTTATGGAAGAAGTTGCACCGGAAAATACCCCTCCCCCAGCGAATAATAAAAAAGATGAACGCCCTGAAGTAATTATTGTAAGGAACTGGAAAGAATACCTGGGTGAATCTTTATTGATCGTATTCAGTGTTGCCCTTGCCATCATCTTAACAGAGGTTTTTACTAAAATTCACGAAAACCAACAAACGCGTGAAGTGTTGCATCAGCTGAGGCAGGAACTCATTACAAATAAAGAATCAGAAGAAGTTCAATACCAGTACCACCTCATGGTAATTCATAATATAGATTCTGCTCTGCATAACGAGAAATTACGGAAAGCCTTTTTAGACAGTGGTCAAATCAATTTAACTCCTATTGCTCCGCTCGGAGTAATGAGAGAAGACCTGAACGATATTGCCTGGCAGGTGGCCAAACAAAATAATATATTTTCTAAACTCAGCCTGGAAACATACAGATTACTTACTGATATTTACGATAACCAGGCCAAGATTATTAAATCGGAAGATGAAATTGGCAAATTGCTACTTTCATTTGAATCTCGTGAATCTGGAAATGCAAATGCTACTCTTATCTTGATGCGAGACATATATAAAGCATGGGCTGTTGACAGAGCACCACGATTGTTGAATAATTATAAGAAAGCAATTGATGCATTGAGTGATTACTAGCTTCTCACTGACCTGTATAAATGCCATGTTTTGCCGTTATCGCTCTTGAGCATTATTTTCTGATCAGCATTTTCAAGCGTTACAACATAACCGGGTTTGTCATTGATAGAATAAGTGAACAGGTCGGAAATCCAATAATTGCTGTACTTAGTCTTCAAATCAGATTTAAGTGTTTCGGGTAACCTGTCGGACAGAATATAATTTGCGATACCCATGAAGTCAGCATCTTCAGAATAAAATGCGAATAAGGTTCTTCCATGCTGGTTGAAAATTACTTCATAGTAATTATCCATTTTTTGCCACTGCACGTTCTTCGCAAAATTAAAATTGCTGTTAAATGCTGATTCTACATACTGAGGAACGTTACTATCTATCTTAGCTGCATAACCTACTGTGATAGTTAAAATAAAGGCAGTCATTAATGTCAGAATTATCTTTTTCATAGCTGTATATTTTATAATGTTATTAGTTTTTTAAAATATTCATCACAAAAGTATAACTGGTTTTTAAAGATTTTCCGGCAATGAGACGTACATGCAATAATCTGCGACTAACGGCAGAAATGTGGAGCCTGGGCTATAATTTCAAAAGAGAAAAGGCTTCTTTAAAAGGAGTTATGTAGACAATATTCTCATCAGAATTACCCCTGGCTATCACGCCAATTAAGGATGCTTTATGATTGGATAGTTTGAAAACCGCCGCACCGGAACTGCCTGGCCGGCTGAAAACATCTGAAGTGATATATAAATTATCGCGGGTTGGTGTTGCCTTTATTTTGCCAATAAATATCTCAGGTGTTTTACCAATAAATATCTCATGTGTTTGCGAATATTTATATTCATCTCTTCGGCTTCCACAATAAAAAACAGTATCTCCAATATGCACAACATCGGAAATCCATTTTTCATCGAAGTCTAAAATATGTCTCGGTAAAGGAGTACTATCTTTGATTTCATATGCTCCTATATCGTAACTGTTCCCCGATTTGTTTTTGGGGCTAATATATAGGGTCTTTTCATCTTCATACAGCTTATATCGTTTTCCCCCATCCGGACGATTCCTATAATCCTGAACTGAGTCCCGGCTATTATATAACCTAACAATCATTTTAAAATTCTTATAGTTTTCCAACAAATCCAGGCGAACAAAAAAAGGCTGTCCAATATTAATAACCGTGGGAGGATGTATAAGCCCTTTTATTAATTTTCTTGAATCAGGATCGATTCCGGTAAAATTATGAAGTGTGGAAAATAAATATACTTTTTGGTTGTATCCCAGAAAAAACACCATTCCCCTCATCACCAACGTTTTTTTGAAATAGGATGCAGAATAATAATAATACTCCGTTGCAGAATCTATCAGTAATGAATCCGCTTTGGATACCGGTGTATTCTGAAGGTTTTCTTTGATTTCCTTTATGCCGAAATTATAATTACAAGATGTGAAGATTATGCTTATCAATAAAATAAAAGTCATATTTCGAAGCATAACTGAATTTCCTTATTAATAAATATATGAATATCCATAGGTCAATGATCAGGATTTATACCCATTTAAGGTTCCTTTAATTAAAAACTAATTCCGTTGATCAATATTTTTTCAAATGATTTATCCAATATTGGTAACTTAATGCGTGCTTTCCCAAAAATATATGTTCATCATGAAACAAATTATTCTCCTTTTCGCCTGCTTTTTACAATTGCTTACCTGTTTAGCACAGGAAAATATTTCTATTATCCCGCAGCCGGTTAAACTAACTAAGAGCGAGGGGCATTTTATACTGCCTGCCAATATCAGTATAAGCGCCAATGATAACCCGGAGTTAAAAACTGCACTGGCTGTTTTATCTGACAGGTTAGCAACACCTACAGGATATCATGTAACCGTGAATAATTCCGGTTCATCAGTTATCAAAATAATCCTGAATAAAACTGCAGATCCTGAACTGGGAAATGAAGGATACCAATTATCAGTAACACCCAAGAAAGTTACCATCACAGCGAACCAGCCAGCCGGAGTATTTTACGGAGTACAAAGTTTTTTGCAATTGCTTCCTCCTGAAATTGAAAGTAATACATTGGTCAACGCCAAAACCTGGAGTGCTCCCTGCGTATCTATTACAGACTATCCACGCTTTGGTTGGCGTGGATTGATGCTGGATGTCAGCCGCCATTTTTTTACTAAAGAAGAAGTAAAGAAATATATGGATCAGATGGTGAAGTACAAATATAATGTGCTGCACCTGCATCTGAGTGATGACCAGGGCTGGCGCATCGAGATCAAATCATTGCCGCAACTCACCAGTGTAGGTGCATGGCGAGTTAACCGTACCGGATTATGGGGTGAATTCTTACCAGCGCTTGCCAATGAGAAATCTCCCGATGGCGGATTTTATACCCAGGATGACATGCGCGAAATGATCAGGTATGCGAAGGACCGGAATATCACCATTCTTCCGGAAATAGATGTACCTGCTCACAGCCTTGCCCTCATTGCTTCCTTTCCAAATCTTTCCTGTACTCAATTGCCCTATAGCGTAAATGCAGGATTCCGCAGTCCGTTCAGGGATGATAATGCATTATGCATTGGAAACGATTCCGTTTTCATGATGCTCGATAAAATATTTACTGAGCTGGCGGCGCTTTTTCCCTGCGAATACATACATGTAGGTGGTGACGAAGCATATAAAGGTTTTTGGTCTGAGTGTCCGAAATGTCAGAAACGCATGAAAGATGAAAACCTCAAAAATGTGGACGAACTCCAAAGTTATTTTGTGAAGAGAATTGAAGTCATCTTAAAAAGCAAAGGAAAAAAACTAATCGGCTGGGATGAAATTCTGGAAGGAGGGCTGGCTCCTGAAGCCACTGTAATGAGCTGGAGAGGAATGAAAGGCGGCATCGATGCCGCCAAAATGAATCATCACGTGGTCATGACGCCATGGGATTATTGTTATCTGGATCTCTACCAGGGAGAACCGAGTGTAGAACCACTCACCTACGGCATGTGCAGACTTACCGATTCTTATAATTATGATCCCGTACCCGACAGTGTGGATGAGAAATATATTCTTGGAGGACAGGGAAATCTTTGGACAGAAAGAGTGTATAATATCCGGCAGATGGAATACATGACCTGGCCGCGCGGACTTGCTCTGGCAGAAGTGTACTGGAGTCCGAAAGCCAGTCGAAACTGGGATAATTTCATAGCAAGAATGGAGATGCAATTTCCAAGACTGGATGTTGAAGGAATTAAATATGCATTGAGCGCATACAATGTAATATATACACCGGTGAAGGCAAAGGATCCGCGGGGATTATCCGTAAAAATTTCTACAGAAATTAAAGGTCTGGATATTTATTATACATTCGATGGCACCAATCCAGATCCTTATTATCCAAAATACACAGGTGAGCCAATTTATTTTCCGCTGGGTGCAACACAGATCACAGCCAATACTTTCAGAAATGGGAAGCAGGTTGGGAAGCAGGTAACGATCAAGAAAGATGAACTGACAGCAAGATTAAATCAGGGCAGACATCAATATTAATGCTGATACTGAAATCGATGAGTGGTTTACTGGTAAACACGCACGTAATCCACTTCCATCTGATCAGTAGTGAATGCTGGATCAACAGTTCCACCAAAATTCCCGCCCATCGCTACATTCAGTATAATGAAGAATTGCTGGTTAAACGGTATTCCAAGATTGTTGAGTAAAGTATAATACACTACGCCATCCACAGAAAGCTGTATGGATAATGGAGTCCATAGGGTAGAATAAACATGAAATGCGGTACTCGCATCAGAAATTGTTGTCGTACTTCCGTCGCCATACTGTCCTGCTTCTGTGGGATAATGTAAAGTCCCATAAATAGTGGATTTCTGATTGCCGTTTTGTTCCATGATATCAATTTCACCACAGGCGGGCCAGCCAGCGGTGGCAATATTATTTCCCAACATCCATATAGCAGGCCAGGTACCTGTACTGGCAGGTAATTTAGCCCGCACATCTATTCTGCCATATTGAAAAGAATATAAATTATTGGTAAGCATTCTGGCAGAAGTATATGCGCTGCCATTATAAGATTCTTTCAGGGCAATGATCTTCAAAGTTCCGTTGGATATAATTGCGTTTGTCTGCCTGTTCGTGTAATATTCCAATTCATTATTACCCCATCCCCCGCTGCCCGTTCCAATATCGTATCCCCATTTGGAGGGATCAGGAGATCCCGGGGTATCAAATTCATCAGACCATACCAAGGCGAGCGCCACGGCAACAGTCACAGAAGTAGATTTTGAAATCGTTTGTCCTCCTGCGCTTATAGCGGTAACTGTCACGTTATATGTACCTGAATAGGAATATTTATAAGTGATATTTCCTGCAACTCCTTTTTGCGAATTGTAGTTTCCAAAATTAAAATCATACTTAACCGCATTTGTTGCAGAAGCAGTAAAAGTCACATTACCGCTGCTGTCGTTGCTTACAACAGCATTGATGGTTAAATCAGATGGTGCAATATCCGTAGTGCCTGAAGAACTATTTTTACTGCAGGAAGCTGAAAACATCGAAAAGATCAGAAAAATGAGTGCCAAAGATTTCATAATGAGTTACTAAAGTAATAAATCCAGGCTATTTCTTTCCTACATTCGCAAAAAAAATATGGGCATCGCAGACAGACTATTCAATATGAAAAACGAAAAATCTTCAGCGAATTTAAAAGCAGGAAAGGATTTTCTGGAAGCCAACAGACAAAAACCCGGCGTTACAAGCTTGCCCAGTGGTTTACAATACGAGGTTATAGTTGAAAGCAATGGTATCAAGCCATCAGCAAAAAATAAAGTGACCTGTCATTATCATGGTACATTGATAGACGGGACAGTTTTCGACAGTTCATTAAAACGTGGTCAGCCGGCAACATTTCCATTGAATATGGTAATTAAGGGCTGGACAGAAGGATTGCAGCTCATGGCAGTCGGCAGCAAGTGGCGTTTCTTTATTCCTCCTCATCTTGCTTATGGCGACAGGCAAACCGGCGCTCAGATTGGTCCGAACAGTACGTTAATATTTGAAGTTGAATTGCTGGGAGTAAGTTAAGAGACAGATTAAATTATTAAAGTTAAACATGAATCGTTGTGCCGGCTGGTTGTTTTCTGAGCACCGGAACAGGATTTCTTTTTGAACCCCATTTTTGGAGGAACCGAATATGTAAGCCGCCGATAATTAATGCAATAATCCCTTCAGACAATAAAGTATTTTCGACTCCGATATATTGAGAAATAAATCCAACGATCAAACCACCCAATGGCTGCATACCAAAAAAAGCCATTGCATAGATGCTTATCACGCGGCCACGCATAGCTGGATCAACAGCAGTCTGTATTAACGTGTTGGTAATTGTAATCTGTGACATCATACCGAAAGCGGATACCATAGCAAACAGCAAAGCCAAAGGATAAATGGTTGTATGCGAAAATAAAATCAGTCCCGATCCAAATACCAATGTATTAATCGCAAGTATTTTCCGGAGGTTCGTCCCCGACTTTAATGAAGCAAGGAATATTGCTCCCGTAAAAGCTCCCAGTCCGATGAAGCTGTCAATAACTCCGAAAGTGGAAGCGGTTCCGTGAAAAATATCCTTGGCATAAACGGGTAACAGTGTACTGAATGGAAGAACGAACAAACTAATAAGTGCCAGCATGCCTATCACAAAAGAAATTTCGGGAGTCTTTCTTACGTAAACCAATCCTTCGCGCAGTTCTCCAATTATATTTTTAGTATGTGGTTTGGTATTGAATACAGGTAGCCTCATCATTAGCAGGGAAATGATGACGGCAACAAAACTCAAAGCATTTAATCCGAAGCAGACACCGTCACCAAATTTTTCTATTATAAGTCCAGCAATACCGGGACCGATCAGCCTCGATAAATTAACCATGGATGAATTCAATGCAAGCGCATTAGGCAGATCTTTTTTATCGTCCACCATATCGTACACCAGTGATTGCCGCGCGGGGACATCAAATGCATTGACGATACCAAGCAACACACTGAGTGCAATTATTTCCCATACATTATAATGTTTGAATAATATCAGGACTGCCAGCATGATTGCCTGGATCATTGAAATGAACTGTGTCAGCAGCAGTACTTTAAATCGGTTATAGCGGTCAGATACAACACCGCCCAGAAATGATAAGAGGAATGAGGGGAACATGGTAGAAAATAATGTTACCCCCAGCATAAACTTTGAATGTGTAAGAGAATAAACCACCCAGCTAACAGCTGTTTTCTGCATCCAGGTCCCGATAAGGGAAACTGACTGTCCTGTAAAATATAACCGGTAATTGCGACTCTTAAAAGCCCTGAACGTACTGATTGCCATATTGAAAACACCCTTCAGCTGCCAACTAAACTCTTGAACTTTGTTATGCAAATTTACGAAATTGTAATGGCGGGTAAGATATGAGCCCATCAATATAGTTAATGAGCCTATTATTTGGAATTACTTAGCCAGATGAGCCTATTTTAATGTCTGATATCAGTTTTTTTAGCATATTCCTGAACCTGTTTCTCTGTTTAATATTTTGGAAATTAGCCGGATTGAATTCTTCTAATTGAAGCCTGGCGCTTAATAAAGCCATTCTTTTTATGGTCTGATTTTTGAATTATAAGACATAGGATACAACATGAATCATTCCGATTAAATTTATCTTCCGTCATTCCTCCGTTTTTCCTTCGTCAATTCCTAAATCATAATACATCCCTGACTTCAATCATTAATCTGTAGTCTTATTGAGGTATTTTTTCAACCAGAATTTCCTTTTCATCTTTGTCACAATAGGTGCAGGTCATCTTATCAAGAGAAACAAACCACTTCAAAATTCCTGTTTCAGCACAATGCCTGCAGAATGTTAAGTAATCTGTTTCACCCTTCTGATGAATTTTTAAGTAATATTCAAACTTTGTTTTATCGGAGGAATTGGCTATAACCTTTTCTTCATACATGGGTGATGACGAAGTACGGTATTCATTGTCACCCAAATATTCAGTGTGACTGTCTTTAACCCAGGTTTCAAATGCCCTGACGCCCAGCGCTTTAATTTCCCGGATATATACAGGAAAATCTGCTCCTGATTTTACTTTACTGTGGGCTGCTTTGATTTGCTCTACTGTAAACATTTTGTCTTGATTTTTATTGTTGAATGATTTGATCGATTATTGCAATAGCATTTATGATACTATTACATCACAAAAGTCAGCAATGGACAACCTGTGGAATTGTAAAAAATCGTTTTTCTAGAGAAATCGCTTAAATTTTTCAGGACTGTCGCCTGTATACTGCTTAAAATCTTTGATGAAGTGTGCCTGATCAAAAAAATTATTTTCGTAGCAGATATCAGTCAGTGATTTTGTATTACTTAACTGATCTATTACCGTATTAAAGCGAACTATAGAGGCAAATTTTTTGGGTGTTGTTCCTACCAGTTTTCTGAACCTCTTTTCAAAAGGGCTCTGGCTGATAAATAGCCGTTCGTTGAGTTCTTTGATCCTGATCGTTCCTTTGGTCTGATAAATAATTTTTACGGCTTCAATAATTAATTTGTCTTTATGAATGTCTTTAAGCTGTGACAATAAAAATCTTTCAACGATATGTATGCGCTGTTTGTCCGATTGAGCGGCTCTTAATTTTTCTTCGGTTTCATTAATACTGCTTTTATCGAAGATATTTTCAAGAGAAACACTTAAATTGAATAGCTCGTTGGCAGGATGTGAAGCGAAATGCGTAAAACCTATTTCAGTAAAATACACCAGGATTGTTCCGATGCCGGCAGAGTTTTTAAAAATCTTATAACTATCGGAGATACCCGTTATTCCTGATGTATTGAGTTTGTCCTCAGTTTCATTTTGTATAATTGAAAGTTGACCGCTGTATTGAAAACCTATTACAAGCCCTGAGGTAGGAAATACTTTGTATTCTGTTTTAGCGTCATTTTCAGACACTACAAAATATTTTATGTAAGGCTTTAACTGGTCTGTCGGTATGAATTTGTCAAATCTCATTCTTTTGATGACGTGTGCGGGTAAATACTTTTAGCGATTCACATGCAGTGTTTAAATTTACGAAAACCTGCCAGGATTTTGCTGATCGTATGCAAAGCCTGGTACGAAACGATCTATTTTGATTTAGTAGTGATGGATTGCTCTATCAAACTCATTAAATCACACATCTTACTATCATCCATCCATCGGGCAACAACAACCAGATCATGCTCATTATCAATAACAATAAAATTACCACCAAAGCCTTCAGCAAAATAAATTCGGGATGAAACATCTTTCCATTTTTTTGTGGCATTTATCCACCACATATATCCATAGTCTTTATTCGAGGTTGAAGATTGATGCGCAGCATTTACCCATTTTTCTGATATTAATTGCCGGTCTTTCCATTTCCCGTTTCTCAAAAACAATAATCCAAACCTGGCCTGGTCAATTGCACTTATAAAAATACCGCCGCCATGATGACCTCCTCCGCTAACTGACTGCATCATTAAACCATCAATATTTACAAATGAGTTATCATATCCATACCAGCGCCAGGTGGTAGAAGCGCCAATAGGATCCATAATTTTTTCCTTCAGCACGATGGGCAATGGTTTTCGCCAAACCTGTAACAAAGAATAAGCCAGCAGGTTTACTCGTACGTCATTATACTTAAACACTGTTCCCGGTTCGTTAAGTTTTCTGTTTTTCCAATCGTCGATGGCTCCTTCCTTGGGCGGTCGGTCAGCCCAATCCTGCAAGTCGAAAAGCGTTCCGCTCCAGTCAGAAGACTGGGTTAATAAATTATCCCAGGTTATTTTTGAATTGTGTTCACCGTCATACGTACCGTCCCAAACATAATTTATTACTTTATCGTTTACATTTTTTATCAGTCCCTCGTCTACGGCTAATCCGGCCGTGGTCGAGAGAAAACTTTTTGTTGCACTAAAAGTCATGTCAACACGGTATATGTCGCCCCAATGTGCTATGATGTAACCATTTTTAATGACCAAACCTGCAGGACCGCCTCTTTCTTTCATTGGCCCGAGAATTTTATAGCCCGGTTCATCGCTGTAAGCTTTCAGGTTTGCAATACGTAAATCTCTTTCGACTTTATTTTCATGTGCCATCGCAAAATGAACAGCACTGTCCATCAACAGCCCGTCCATTTTCAATTCTGTTGGTGTTTTTACCTGCCAGGCCTCGTCGGGGTAATATGGTGTTTGAGCATCTGCAATTAGCAGGTGAAAGAATAAAAAAGTAAAACAGCCAAAAATTTTATTTCTCATTTATAAAAAGTATTAATTGATCAAATCTACTGCCAACTGCCGCCAGTTCATTCAAAAATGTGACAGAAGCCTCGAGATGTCGTGACATAATCTCAAAAAACCCGTCATTTAACCTTCACGAATCTTGAAATAAACATAGAATCAGCTGCCTTTTCATATCCGGCAATCATTTCCTGCTTTTCCAATTTTAAAACGCCGGAAGAGGTAGCGAAGGAGGCGACCTTTTCATTTTCGTCAGAAAAAACAGAACAGGTAATATAGACCAGGGTGCCACCAGTTTTTAACCGAACAGATACATTGGAAAGTATTTTCTCCTGGCGTTGACGGTAACCT
>CAVWUD010000026.1:0-17745 GCA_963757975.1 uncultured Bacteroidota bacterium | reverse complement strand
AATTCAGTTCATTTATTTAAACAGGATAACCCGGTTGGCGCAGAATTGGCCGGAAGGATCACATTGCCCGTATTTGTCAAACCAAATAACGGGGGTTCCAGTATTGGTATGTCCAAGTTTAAACCGGAAAGAAGATCTTGCTGCTGCCCTTAAAAAAGCATTTAAAGAAGATAATGAGGTGCTCGTAGAAGAATTCATCAGCGGAAGAGAATTTACTGTTGGCGTTTTTCGAACGGCATAGATAATCATCATACTTCCAATTACCGAAATAATAACCAATCAAGGATTTTTTTGATTTTGAGGCGAAATATTCACCTGGTTTTCGGAAGAAATTACCCCTGCAGACCTGGATGGAGCCATAGCCGGGAAAGTGAGGCGACAGCCAGAAAAATTTATCAGGTCTTTAACTGTAATGGGGTTGTACGGATAGATATGATCTACAATGAAGCTAAGGGCGAGCCTTATATGCTTGAAATCAATACGGTTCCAGGACAAACAGCCGCATCTGTGGTTCCGCAACAGGTAAGAGCGAAAGGCTGGACACTAAAACAATTCTATTCAGCGTTGATTGAAGACGCTTTATCAAGGGCTAATAAATCCTGAACCTGATATATTATCTTTCCATTTAAATCCAACTCTGTGTTTCGATTTTTGACCAGCAAACCATTATGGGTTAATATTCTGGCCGGATTTATATTTCTGGTCGTGCTTCTTCTCATGTTTCCTGGGCTCTCTCGACATCATTACCCATCATGGGAAGACGATGAAAATTCCCGCCGTGGTGGGTCAGTCTATAGACGAGGCCAGGAAAACGCTGAAGTCCCAGGGTTTTGAAATCCAGATCCAGGATTCGATTTACAACGATACGATACCACCGTTACAGGTTATTAAACAATTTCCTGAAGCGGATAATCTTGTCAAGGTAAACCGGACGATTTATCTCACAGTTAACCTGCCCTGGCACCGGAAGTAGATATGCCCAACCTGCTCAGTATGACCTTTCGCAATGCAGAAATGGTACTGCGCGCGCTACGGTCTGAAGCTTGGTGATACTCTTTTTAAACCGGATTTTGCACGCAACTCCGTGCTGGACCAGATATACAAGGGAGAGAGCATTAAGCCAGGCACCAAGATCCAGCAGGGAAGTGAGATTACCCTCGTGCTGGGAAATGGGGTTGGCCTGGAATTCATTGTTCCGGATCTTTTTGGCATGAGTTACCGAGAAGCCCGTTCCGCTATCAGCGAAGCGGGTTTGATAGTGGGTTCTGTGGTGCCCGAGCTGATGTTGCAGATACAATGAATGCGTTTGTGTACCGCCAGAACCCTGACCGTTATGATTATGAGAAACAGGTAAACCATATAAGGCAGGGACAAATCATTGATCTTTGGCTCTCAGCGCAAAAAAAAGAACGTATTGTTGATAGCAGTGCTGTACAGAAAGTAAATTAATGACCGATCAAATTTGAAAAAATGCAATTGATAACTGTTAATGAATTGAAGGATCGTATTTCAAACGGGGAAAAAATAAATCTTGTAGATGTGCGCGAAATATCCGAGCATAATGAATTCAATATAGGAGGTATGCTGATACCACTGGGTAAAATTCAGGCAATGGATGTTGAGGGATTGGAAGCTTTGAAAGATCAGGAACTTATTTGTTACTGCCGCAGCGGAAACCGAAGTGGCCAGGCCTGCCAGATTCTTGAAATGCTGGGCTTCACTCATACTAAAAATCTTCAGGGAGGAATGCTTGCCTGGCAAAAGGCCTGATTAAATGTGGTTAATGTGGAATTGTAGAAAATGAAAAATGTGGAATTAAATGGGGAAATGATAATTTGAAAATATGATTGCCCAAATTGAATGATACATCTCTTCGTTCAAATCCGAATGCAAATGATTTAGTTCTTCCTTTATAATAAATCCCACATTAACCACATTATCATTTCCCCATTTAATTCCCACATTTTTCATTTTCTACAATTCCGTATTTGCCATATTACCAGATCAGATCTTTATGTTCACTGAAAAGATGAAATTGGTCCCTGCCTGCGGGAACAAAAAGTTTTCATTGACCAGCACACCGCCGGTAGTAATATCCGTAAGTATATCCTGTAGCTTCATATTTTTTATTGAACACATTATTCAGATAAAATACAAAATTGACTTCTCCGGTTGTTTTGATTTTGGGAGTATAAATAATTCGAACCTGCTGTAAATAATAGTCTGAAATTTTCTTCTGATCACTTTCAGAATTATCAAGATATTCGCTGCCTACGAATTTAGCAGGAAGACTTATTTCCAGCACCCTAACCGGATAAAAACTGATGGTTGCGGCTGCAATAATGTTTGGTGATAATGCAATATCAGTTTTTTTATATGTTGTGCTTACTTGCCCACCGTTATCGTAATCATCTACATAAGCAGTATAATCTGAAATTTTATTTTGACTGATGGTCAGGTTTCCCGAAGCCTGAAACCAGGTGGCAGGTTTTATTGCGCCCTGCAATTCCACACCCAGCCTCCAGCTTCGCGGGGTATTGGTCCTGGTATATTCACCAACATCATTTATTTTCCCAGTGAGTACGAGCTGGTTTTCATACAACATATAATATCCTGTTATTCCCCAATTATAAACTGCGGTTTTTTTGTTAAGTCCGAGTTCAAAATCATTAACGGTTTCAGGTACCGGTTGTTGATTCGGCCCCGTTTGATAATCATCATGATTGGGTTCATGTGTGGCCCGGGCAAATGAAAAATAAGCCTGGAGGGGTCCCTTGTTGAAAGATAATCCGGCTTTCGGATTGAAGAAATTATAATTATTTATAATCGTGTCACCATCGGTATTATCAAAGCCATTTATTCGATAATATACATGTCTGTATTGCAGATCGACAAAACTGTTGAACCATTTTCCAAGTTGCTGCTGCCACTTTGAATAAACATTGAAATCTGTTTTTTTTGGCCGGATTATTATAATATTCATAATCTGGCTGAATGCCGCCTTCCTGAGCCCAATTAATATTTCCAAAATGCTGTCCGTCGTATTCCGTCCAGCCGCCACCGAGTGCCAGGTCAGTATTTTTCTTTTGATACTGGAGAGAATATATTCCGCCATAGAAATAATTACTTAGCCATCTCTGCCTGATGAGGTTTGTACTGGTAATTGTATCATCTCCGTAAACCGGCCCTGTAATTCCGTAGTCATTATAAAAACCCTGATAAATATATTCTTCATAGTATCCGTATCCTCTTGTGAGGAAGGCGGCTAAGTTGGCATGAAGTGAACTGGAAATTTCCTGGTTGAAAAATAGCTGGTAATGATTTTGTGTGTAATTATCGGTTTGATTTGAATATGTAAAATAATTATAGGTCCTGTTTTTTGAATTAAAAAGATTCGCAGAATCTCCGGGTGAATTATATAGAGCGCCCGGATAGCCGGAATTATTCAGGTACTCCTGTTCCAGTGCAGTACTGTCACCATAAAGTTTAGCAGCAGGAACACCATTCCATGCCTGGTAAGTTTTTTCAGAACCCATAATGATATTAAAGCGAAGTGAAGTTTTCTTTGAAATATATGCCGCGGAGAAATATGCAGATTTTAAATCGCTTGTGGCGCGGTCAATGAAACCATTACTGCTTATTCGTGAGAGGCGCATATCGACCGTGAAATGACCGTCTATAATCCCGGTCCCTGCCTTCAGTGTATTTTTCCATGAATTGAATGATCCGAAACTATTATTGAATTCGGCATATGGATTGGGCATAAATGCATTGGTGGAAAAATTCATACTTGCTCCAAAGGCTCCTGCACCATTTGAAGAAGTGCCTACTCCCCGTTGAATCTGAATACTATTGGTAGAAGAAGCAAAATCCGGCAGATCGACAAAATATATCGCCTGGGATTCTGCATCATTGTAGGGTATCCCGTTCAGGGTCATATTGATCCTGGAAGCATCAGTGCCTCGAATAGAGATTCCAGTATAACCTATACCGTTTCCTGCATCGGAATTTACGACTACTGAAGGTGTTTGATCCAGGATATATGGGAGGTCCTGACCATTATTTAATTTTGCGATCTGAGCCGCTCCCAGATTGACTTTTGTAAATGGCGATTTATCACCCGCCCGGATCGCAGTAATTTCAACCGGATCAAGAAAGAGGCCGGGATTTTTAATTCTTATGGAATCGATCACTGTTTATTCAAACTGCTATCCTTGTTTAGATGCAGTCTGGCAAAATGACCTGTAGGGCTGATAGAGTCAACCCGAGGGAAATTAATAATGATTTCATATTCCAACTTTAATTTGAATGAGGCGGAAAAGTTGGAAAATGCGACACGAAAGAAGAGGAAAAGAAGCCACCTTCCCTGCGCAGGCATTATCCTGTTCAGGTTCTACGGGTATTATCTCAGCCTTACGCTCCCGCCAAATGGCAGGAAGGATTCAGCACCCCGGGAACTTTATTAAGCCGGTTTTCCGCCGGCATTACAAATATATGGAACCGGCATGCTTTTGATATCATCAGATTAAAAAATGAGCCATGCAACATTTTTTGGTTTTGCCTGTCTTTCTATCATCTATTCAAAACATTAAATCATGAAAAAAATTATTTTTACCGGACTGGCCGTATTTGTCCTGCTGCGCCGGGTATAGTCAGGAGAAAACAATCTGCAGATACGTAAAGTATCGGGATTTACCGGCGTGGAAGTCTCCGATGGAATTGATCTTTATCTGAGTAACGGACCTGAGTCTGTTTCATGAGTCGCTCCAGACCAACGAAATACGGGATATGATCATTACTGAAGTAGTGCATGGCGTGCTGAGAATCCATCTTGAGGATAACTTCAATCGGAGGATCAGGAAATACAAATATGAAAGCCTATGTTTCATTGAACAACCTGAAATCCTGGGGGCATCCGGCGGCAGTGATATCTTTCTTAAGGGTTTGATAACTGCAGATGACCTTAAGGTCGACCTTATCAGGCGGCGGCAAATTAAAGGGAAATTTAAATGCCAACCGTTTTGAATATTGGACAATCCGGCGGATCCAGTGTGGAACTTACCGGAAATGTTAATGACCTGAATCTGGAGTCCAGTGGCGGAGGAAGATTAAAAGGTTACGGCCTGATTGCTGAAGTTGCCAGGATCAATTCAAGCGGTGGAAGTGATGCCGAACTCACCGTGAATAAACAAATAAGTGTTGAGTCCAGCGGCGGAGGGATGTTACTTATAAAGGCACTGCTATTGTGTATCGGTTAATTCAAGTGGTGGCGGAAGCCTTACCCATAAAGACTAAGATCCCCCTATCTTTGCACTCCTTAAATGGAGAGTAAAATGGGTATGGATCGTAATACGGTTATTGGTTTTGTTCTGCTTGGGCTCTTGTTATTTACTTATTTGTTCACAGCCACAAAAAACAGCCAGCAGCTGGAAAGACAAAAGTTGCAACAGGCTGATTCTCTGGCTGCTGTGAAAAAAATACAGGAGGCGCTGCATGTTGTTCAGGATTCAGTGAAAGTCAAAGTTGCTTCGGGTGATTCGCTGACAGGATTCAACAAAGCCATTGGTGGTAGTGAAAAGCTGATGACGGTTGAAAACGACCTGCTCAGGATCGTTTTCAGCAATAAAGGTGGTCAGCCGAAGGAAGTCATTCTAAAGAAATTTAAATTATACGACAGCAGCCTTGTTCAATTGATGGATTCCAGCCTGGGTAACCGGCTGAGTTATCCAATCAACACAGCCACGAATCAGACTGCCCAGATCTCTGATTTGTATTTCAATGACGCCAGGGTTGAAAAATCTGCTGACGGCACACAGACAATCACCTATTCACTTCCTGCGCCAACCGGACTTTCCATTGAGCATCAGTATATTATTCATCCGGAAGTTATCTGGTGGACTGGAATCTGACCACGACCGGCGCAAGTCAGTTATTTTCTCAAAACAACCTCAACATCGACTGGCATTCGGAAATGAAAAAAACACAGATTTATGTTTATTATGAAAAAAGACTGACCAATGTTTGTTTTTCCACAGATAATGAGTTCGATTATATTTCGTCCAAAACAGAAAAAACATTTGAAAAACCTGTGCAATGGGTTTCGGTTGTTCAACAGTTTTTTAACAGAACCCTGATTGCAAAAAATAATTTTGACGGGAGGTGATATTCAATGGCATCGGGAAGTTTCCGATACTTCCTTTATGCTGGGAACGGCTGATGTGCACCTTCAGGCAAAATTACCAGGACGGCGGCAACACTTAACTTTCAATGGTATTTTGGTCCCAATGATTATCATATTTTAAAGGAAGCTGGTCCGAATATGGACCGCATTGTTGATCTGGGCCGCGATATGTATTCTTTTGTTCGTCCGATCAACACTTATATCATCATGCCGGTTTTTAACTTCTTCCATAAATTTGGTATCCAGCTACGGCATTGTTATTTTATTACTGACATTATTTATCCGTTTACTTACATCTCCACTGGTTTACAGCAGTTACCTGAGTGGTGCAAAAATGAAAGCTCTTCGTCCGGAGATTGACATTCTTAAGAAAAAGACCGGGGGTGATCAACAGCAAATGGGTGTGGAGCAAATGAAATTATTCAGGGAAGCAGGTGTTAATCCGCTGGGTGGTTGTATTCCCGCCATTATTGCAGATCCCGATATTCTTTGCACTCTTTAGTTTCTTTAACTCCAATGTAGCATTGCGTGGTCAGCCGTTTTTATGGGCACATGACCTTTCATTTATGATGTTGTGGTGAAACTGGGTTTTACAATTCCGGCATATGGGGACCACATCAGCCTATTTGCAACGCTGGCAGTTATTACGAGTTTCCTGATTTCACTTTACGGCATGAGCATGACACCTGATCAAAGCAATCCGGCCATGAAATACATGCCCTATATCATGCCGGTAATGTTGCTTCTATTCTTCAATCGGCTACCTGCGGCACTGACCTGGTATTATACTGTTTCCAACCTGATCACACTGATCCTGCAATTTGTAATTCAGAATTATATTATCGACCACGATAAAATCCTTGCCAAACTGCAGGCTAACCGTACCAAACCAAAAACAAAACCCAAATGGCAGGAGCGTTTTGAGCAAATGCAGGAAGCGCAGAAAAAGATTCAACAGTCGAAGGGAAAATCTTAAAACAAGTGTGAGAGTGTGAGAGTGTGAGAGTGTGAGAGTGGCAATTTTTAAACCTTCCACTAAAAGCTGAAAGGTATGATTAGTAAAAGTAAAAATTCACATCATCCGGCATGAATAATAAATGGCTAATGGTTGGTTTACTCATTCTGCCTTTTGCCGGGTATTCTCAAAAACGTGTAGGTGATCTCAGTTTGTTGTACAATTCAGTAATTACCAATGCACAGGATTCAAGTAAGAAAATTAATTCCACCACGGGCTATTTTCTGAAAGGAAATTTATTTCGTGCCGAAGTGACGAGCAACATGTTTTCTTCTGTCACTATTTTTGATTCCAAAACCAACACCGGCGTACTACTTAAAGAAGTGAACGGACAGAAACTTCTGATCAGGATGAATGGAGAAAACTGGAATCAGAAAAATAAACGGTTTCTCAATCTCATTTTCACAAAGACGAATGAAACAAAAACCATTGCCGGATATTATTGTAGTAAGTGCGAATGCATCCACACCGGACGGTTTGGAAATAACAGTCTTCTATACACGGGATTTAATACCGGCGAATAAAAACTATGATCCTGCTTTTAAAAATCTGGATGGTTTACCATTGGAATATGAAATGAAAAAAGGGGATCTCCATATCAAATATTCCCTGTCATCTATCAACCTCAACCCGGTGCCTGAATCTAAATTTGATATTCCTACAAGCGGTTACAGGGAAATGACTTATGAAGAAAGTTTGAAACTGAAAGCGCAATAAGCGCAAAGCCTAAAGCTTAAAGCCCAAAACCAATGTAATAATTTAAGAATTAAAAATTGGAGATCTAAAAAGAAGTTTTAGGCTTTGAGCTTATTTAGGCATTTGTATGCGAATACCCAGGAACTGCAGATTGGACCTCGTGCTGAAATCTATATCCGGAGTAATATTAACTTTGTATTGGTAGGGAAGTATAAATGTTGTGTTTCCCCGCTGGTAAGTAATCATAGCATTTAAAGAAATATGATTATTATTCTGAGGTTGAAAACTAACAGAACTTCCGCTATAAAGTGGAGCTTTCTTCAATGTAAATGAAGAAGCCGCATTAATCGGAGTAAAACTATTTTCAAATTCGTGATGCTTTTTCTTTTCTCCGCCTCCTTTACTTGCAAATGCCAGTGCTGTTACTGCAAAAAGAAGCAGTCCCATCGCGGTCAGACGCAGCGTGCTTGAAAAAGAGAGTTTATAATTGGGAGAATTCATCAGTAACAAAGATACAATAAAAATTTTAGTATTCTTTAACTTAAATAAGGGTAATATCCTGATATTTTAACACAATCTGTGCCGTTTTTGTGGGAAACCCCCCTATATTCCAGCGAATACGAATAAAATAAAGCCCGCGTTGCCTGGTATAATTAATTTGTGGTTAAGGGATTATAAATTAATTTAGTATAACCATCTTAAATGAAAGAAAATCCATACCAACCAGAACAGGATGAGATCAGGGAGCTACTGAAACAATACAGTGCACTTAAAAATGGCCGGAAACACAGTTTTCTGGATGAAGACTGTTTCGAAAAAATCATAGACTATTACGACGGAAAGGAAGAATTTCCCCATGCACTGGAGGCAGTGGAAATAGGGATTGAACAATACCCGTTTTCTTCCGTTCTGCACATCCGCAAAGCAGATCTGCTTATTGCAACCCGTAAATATGCAGAAGCCCTCCAGGTCCTGGAAAAGGTTGAATTGCTGGATTCCAATGATATCAATCTCTATATTCTTAAAACGGATGCATATCTGGCGCTGGATCAGCAGGAAAAAGCCGTCGTATTATTGCAGGAAGCCCTCAATCATTTTGAAGGCAGGGAAAGGATCGAACTCCTCTTTGAACTCGCTGACGTTTATGACGATTATGAGGAGTTTGATAAAATATTCGACTGTCTGCGCTGGATTCTTGAACAGGATTGTGAAAATGAAGAAGCCCTGTATAAGATTTGCTTCTGGACGGATTTTACCGGCAGAAACGAAGAAAGCATTCGCCTTCATCAAAATATCATTGAAGAAAATCCTTATTCCGAACTGGCCTGGTTTAACCTCGCAGCTGCTTACCAGGGATTGAAATTATATGAGAAAGCGGTAGATGCCTATAAATACGCGGTGGCCATTGATGAAAAATTTGATTACGCTTACCGTAATATGGGCGATGCGTTTATCCGATTACGTAAATACCGGGAAGCCGTAGAAAGCCTGGAAAGAGTACTCGAACTTTCAAAACCGGAAGACGTTATTTATGAAGCCATTGGTCATTGTTATGATAAACAAAGACAATTCGCTCAGGCTCGTTTTTATTACCGGAAGGCCTCTCATCTTAATCAGGATGATAGCAAATTGATTTATAAAATTGCCTGTACCTATCTTAACGAGGGTCAGTGGACAAATGCAGTTAAACAACTTGAGTCTGCCATACGAATTCAGGGCAAACATCCCGAATACCATCTGGCACTTGGGGAATGTAAAGTACAGCTCATGGAATTCAGGGAAGCCATTCAGGCTTTCGGAACCGTTGTGCGTTTAAGACAAAAAAATATTTCAGGTTGGGAGGCGCTTGTGCGCTGCCTGTACCTGGCCGAAATGTATAAGGAGGCGTTGGAACAGGTACAACAGGCCATGCGGATAATCGGCGAAAAACCACTACTCACATTTTATATGAGTGCTATTTATTTTGCAATGGGTAAATCAAAAGAAGGTTTGATTCACCTGGACAAAGCATTGGCCCGCTCACCGAAGTTGTTAAAGAAAATGATTGCACTTAATCCGTCTTTACTTCAATCACAATCTATTGTAGATGTGATCGCGCGTTACCGGAAAAGGTAAATCTTCCTTATTTTTGCGCCTCCTGAATTTCCAAAACCAAATTATTGTCGATGAATTTTTCACTCAGTCAGATGCCGGAGAGAAACAACAAACCCCGGAATCACGGTATTACCATGGTAATGGATAAAGGATTAAGCATTGAAGAAACCAAAAATTTCCTAAGCATTGCAGAATCCTATGTAGACGTGGTTAAACTCGGATTCGGTACTTCTTATGTTACGCCCGAACCTGGATAAGAAACTGAAAGTATACCGGGATGCCGGTATTCCCATTTATTTTGGAGGAACCCTGTTTGAAGCATTTTTAATCAGGGGCCAATTGGAAGACTATATCCGGATTTGCAATGAATATGGGGTGGGCTATATGGAAGTGAGCGACGGTTCAGTCGATATTGATCACAAAGAAAAATGTAAGCTGATTGAAAGACTTACCCAATATGGAACTGTACTCAGTGAAGTCGGTAGCAAGGATGCAGCTCATATCATTCCTCCATATAAATGGATTGAACTTATGCAGGCTGAATTAAATGCGGGTGCCAGATACGTCATTGCAGAAGCCCGCGAAGCCGGTAATGTCGGGATCTACCGGGGAACCGGTGAAGTACGCGAAGGACTTGTGCAGGAAATACTCACCAAGATACCTTCAGAAAAAATTCTATGGGAAGCACCTCAGAAATCTCAGCAGTTATATTTTATTGAACTCATAGGATCCAATGTGAATCTGGGAAATATTGCTCCCAATGAAATGATCGCACTTGAAGCAATGCGAATAGGATTACGGGGAGATACATTCGATCTTTTTCTGGATAAGAATAAAAAGGAAGTTAAATGAGAAGGTTCGGCCTGATCGGTTTTCCGCTGGGCCATTCTTTTTCCGGAAAATATTTCAGGGAAAAATTCCACCGTGAATCCATTGAGGATTGCGTGTATTCGAATTTTGAAATTCCTTCGATTTCTGCCCTTTCAGATATTTTAAAAGATTCTGAATTAAATGGTCTCAATGTTACAATACCGTATAAGGAATCTGTAATTCCATTTCTGCATAAAAAAGACCAGGTGGTGGAAGAAATTGAGGCCTGTAATTGTATTAAAATCAAAAACGGAGAACTGACAGGATATAATACTGATGTCATTGGTTTTGAAAAATCACTAAAAGAAAAACTAACCATAACGGATAAACGCGCCCTGATCCTTGGTACCGGCGGTTCATCCAAAGCTGTTGCCTGGGTTCTTAAAAAAGCAGGCATTGAATATTCATTTGTAAGTCGGAATAAATCTCCTGATGGGAGCCGGATAACCTATGAAGAACTAAATCGTCAAATTCTGGAATCACATTCCCTTATAATAAATTCCACTCCTTTGGGAATGCATCCCAAAACTGAAGCCTGTCCGCCGATTCCTTATCAATGGATAGAACATGGACATTACCTGTTTGACCTGGTATACAATCCCTCTAAAACTTTATTTCTGGAAAAGGGTGAAGCTTGCAGGGGCGCGCACAAAAAACGGCGCTGATATGCTCGCAATACAGGCAGAGGCCAGCTGGGATATCTGGAATAAGAAAGCGTAAGGCGTAACGCATAAGGCGTAATGCTTTTATCATGTGTCAGGTATTGAGTTTTTTTCTTGCGGTTTCCGGTAATGAGACGACTTTCTTCAGACTATAATCATAGCAAATCATAGTGTTTTTGCAAAGGCAACGGAAAGGAGCTGTTCTTCAGGTTTTTTTTCAATTTTATAAACCAGTTCGAAACCCATACGACTGAATTCTGTTGGCTGAAGCTGATAGCAGTTAGGTCCCCATAAAACATTTCATTTTTAAATATAAGTGCAGCATCTGACATAATTAATCCAATACCCTCCATATTGAATTCGGTGTATCCCAGTGATTGAAGATATCTGACGCGTGCTTCATGAAGGAAGGAAAGGACTTTATCATTCCCGACATGAGCACCATAATTGAGATCGGTGATTTGCACGGGGATTGATGTACTGAATGAAAAAGATTCAGGCAGATCGATTTTTATTCTGGACATATAATTTATTGAAACAATCTTGTTCTTAAATAAGCGATCAGCAGGTCAGCAGCTTTACGCCGGTGACTGAATTTATTTTTTTCTTCCGCGTTCATTTCAGCAAAACTTTTATACGAACCATCAGGTAAAAAAACAGGATCGTAACCAAATCCTTCTTTTCCGACAGGTGAACGAAGAATCTGCCCTTCACATCGTCCTTCAAAAAAATACTCCCGTTCTTCCAGTATTAAACAGATCACAGTGATAAACCGGGCACGCCTGTTGGTTATATCGGCCAGTGCTCTCAGAAGTTTGCGGATATTATTTTCAGAAGAAACGGGTTCTCCTGCGTACCGGGCACTATGAACGCCCGGCTCACCGCCCAGTGCATCCACTTCGAGTCCGGTATCTTCACTGAAACAATTTTCACCACCACTGAGGTGGTGGATGGTTTGTGCTTTTGTTTTAGCATTTTCCTTTAAAGTATCGAAAGGTTCCGGAATTTCTTTTTGAATACCGGCATCAGCCAATGAGATAATCTCCATTTTAGATCCGATAGCTGAACGAAATTCCTGGAGTTTGTGTGCATTATTACTTGCGAAAATCAGCTTCACAGGTTAAATAATTTTTTAAGGGAAATCCATAAATTCTTCTTCAATTCAAGTCCCCGGGGATCATCCCTGCTCATCAATTCTGCCTGCATTACCGGAAGAATCCGGATATTTTCCCAGGTAGAAATGGTCATATCAGGAAAATTTAGTGTTGATCCGGTTATTGGCGACACGGTTCCCCAAAAGAAAATGATCCTGGGTCGAAACATGGTTTTCAAAACCGGAAATTCCACCGGAGTTCGTTTCGTATTGATCAGAGCGATATCGTTCAGACTGAGTTTGCAGGCCGTCAGAATTTTCTGTAAAAAAACGAGCTGGTCGTCGGGAATAAATTCATCATCCGGATAACTGACGAGAAAGCAGATGGAAAGGTGGTTTTTTCCTAAGAAAGGATAACCCGTATCCGGATCCTTTTCAGCTACCAGCGTTTCAGGGTAGAGCATTCCTATTAATTCTGCAGAAAGTCGGATATGATTGATTCCCATATTAGGTATGAAAATATAAGATGAGTGGTTTTGTAAGCTCCGGGAATGTTTTGTTTCTTTGTAGTATCAAAAATAGTATTTATGATGGAGACGGTGGATATACAGGTAACCAGGGTAAAGAAAAGCAGGATGCATGAAATGGATTTCAATCACCTGCCTTTTGGAAAATATTTTAGCGACCATATGCTGGAAGCAGATTATTCTGATGGTGAATGGCAGGTAGTTTCCATCAAACCCTATCAACCAATTTCATTTGAACCTTCTCTGATGGCGCTGCATTATGGACAGTCAATTTTTGAAGGCATCAAAGCATACAAAATAAAAACGGGGATGCTTTTATTTTCGTCCGTACGACAACCTGAAACGTTTTAATATCTCTGCCGAAAGAATGGATATGCCTTTAATTTCTGAAGATATCTTTATTGAAGGCATGCGTCAGCTGATGGAAATGGATAAAGATTGGATTCCGGCTAAAGATGAATATTCATTGTATATACGACCGTTGATGTTTGCTACTGACGCTGCATTGGGTGTGAAAGCTTCGGAGACATATAAATTTATGATTCTATTAAGTCCCACAGGGCCATATTATGCAAAACCTATGAAGATTTATGTAGAAGAAAAATATACAAGGGCAGCTCCGGGTGGTGTTGGCTTTGCAAAAAATGCCGGCAACTATGGCGGAGCTCTAAAGCTACTTCTGAAGCAAAAGAACAGGGTTATGACCAGGTTTTGTGGACAGATGCTTTTGAACATAAATGGCTGCAGGAAGTCGGTACGATGAATGTATTTTTTGTTTTCGGAAAAACAGTTGTCACGCCATCGCTTGATGAAGGGACCATATTGGATGGTGTTACCAGAGACAGTGTGATCCGGGTACTTAGAGAACAAGGATTAAAAGTTGAAGAAAGAAGAATAAACATTGACGAAGTGATGGAAGGTCATAGAGCGGAAAACTAACCGAAATCTTTGGAACCGGAACAGCAGCAACGATTTCTCCTCTAAAGGAACTGCAATATAAGGATTACAGTATGCATTTGGATATTCGGCCTATCAGGTAGCCCCGGAAGCAAGAAAATCCTGACAGAAATAAGGGAAGGAAAAAGACAAGATATACATGGCTGGCTGGTAAAAGTTTAAGATCAACATTAATTTGGAGATTCCCGGCCTGGCCGTTACCTTTGCCGTCCCAAAATTCAAACAGGTTCGGAATGCCTACAATACAACAATTAGTAAGAAAAGGAAGAGAAATCATCCGTGCGAAAAGCAAATCCAGGGCTCTGGATTGCTGTCCGCAGAGACGTGGTGTATGTACACGTGTGTATACTACCACACCGAAAAAACCCAATTCGGCCCTGCGTAAAGTGGCCAAAGTGCGGCTGACTAACAAAATTGAGGTGATCGCTTATATTCCGGGTGAAGGGCATAATCTGCAGGAGCACTCCATCGTGCTGATCCGTGGAGGCCGTGTAAAAGATTTTCCGGGTGTACGTTATCATATTGTTCGCGGATCTCTGGATACTGCCGGTGTAAAAGATCGTAAAAAAAGCCGTTCCAAATACGGAACCAAGAAAGAAAAAGCAGGTGCAAAACCAGCTGCAAAAAATAATAAAAATATAATTTCAAATAACTCATGAGGAAATCACAGGCCAAAAAATTACCACTCGCTCCGGATGCAAAATATAATGACATCCTGGTTACGCGTTTTGTAAATAACCTGATGTGGCAGGGCAAAAAGAATACTGCGTTTCGGTATATTTTATGATGCCATGGACAAAGTTGCCAAACAAACCAATGAAAACGGATATGAAATCTGGAGAAGGGCTTTGGATAATGTTACTCCAGCTGTTGAAGTACAGAAGCCGTCGTATCGGGGGCGCTACTTTTCAAATTCCTGCAGAAGTTCGTGCCGACAGAAAAATTTCTCTGAGTATGAAATGGCTGATCCGTTATAGCCGAGAAAGAAACGGCAAAAGCATGGCCGATAAACTGGCTGGTGAAATTGTTGCTGCAAGTAAAGGTGAAGGCGGCGCTTTTAAGAAGAAAGAAGACACACACCGAATGGCAGAAGCCAATAAAGCTTTTGCGCATTTCAGAATATAACCGAATTCATTATTTTACCTGTTTCCCCCGCTATTCCGGGGGATTTTTTTTGTGTATATCATCGGACTTGCTAAAAGTATTCAGCATGAATTCAATGAAGGGAATTATGAGATATTATATAAGCGGACTATAACACTTAACACAACCCCGGATTTGCGCATTATTGCAGAATATTCGGTACCTTTGCGCACCAAAAAGAAAATACTTTTAATTATATAAAAATGGCAGACTTAAAATTTCAAAGAAACTTCGGTATTGCGGCTCATATTGATGCCGGAAAAACCACAACCACAGAACGTATTCTGCGGTATACCGGTATGATTCATAAAATCGGGGAAGTGCATGATGGCGCAGCAACGACGGACTGGATGGAGCAGGAAAAGGAAAGAGGTATTACCATTACTTCTGCTGCTGTAAGCTGCCATTGGAATTTTCCGACTGACAAGGGCAAAGTAGATGCCAATACAAAAAAATATTATTTCAATATTATTGATACTCCGGGACACGTGGATTTTACTGTTGAAGTAGAAAGTTCAATGCGTGTGCTGGACGGATTGATTGCGTTGTTTTCCGCCGTCGATGGCGTAGAACCACAGTCTGAAACTGTTTGGCGTCAGGCTAATCGGTATAAAGTACCGCGGATCGGGTTTGTAAATAAAATGGACCGTTCAGGTGCAGATTTTTTAATGGTTGTTAAGCCAGGTAAAAGAAATGCTGGGTGCAAATGCTGTTCCCTTGCAATTACCGATTGGTGCCGAAGATGATTTCAAAGGTGTGGTGGATCTGATCAGAATGAAAGGAATTATCTGGCATATGGAAACAGAAGGAATGACCTTCGACGAAATTCCTATTCCTGCAGATATGCTGGAAGAAGCTAAAGAATGGAGAGCAAAACTGGTTGAAGCTGTTGCAGAATATGATGATAAATTGCTGGAGAAATTCTTTGTGGATCCCAACAGCATTTCTGAAGATGAAATGCATGAAGCCATCCGTAAAGCTACTATTGATCTGAGCATTGTGCCGATGATGTGCGGTTCATCTTTTAAAAATAAAGGCGTACAAACTGCACTGGATGCTGTTTGCCGTTACCTGCCTTCTCCGCTTGATCTGGAAGATACAGCAGGGAACAGATCCGAATACAGGCGAAACCATTACCCGTAAGCCCGATCCAAAAGAACCATTTGCAGCTCTGGCATTTAAAATTATGACGGATCCTTTTGTGGGACGCCTGGCGTTTTTCCGGTGTTATAGCGGTCGTCTGGATTCTGGTTCCTATGTGTTGAATGTTCGCAGTGGTAAAAAAGAACGCATCAGCCGGATTATGAAAATGTTCGCCAATAAGCAAAACCCGATCGATTTTATCGAAGCGGGAGATATTGGTGCAGCCGTAGGATTTAAAGAAATCAAAACCGGAGATACGCTTATGTGACGAAGATCATCCGATCACTCTGGAAAATATGTTTATTCCCGAACCGGTTATTGCAATTGCGGTAGAGCCGAAAACGCAGGCTGATGTGGATAAAATGGGAATGGCTATTGCCAAACTGGTGGAAGAAGATCCGACACTTGAGGGTAAATACCGATGAAGAAACCGGACAGACAATTTTGCGTGGGATGGGTGAACTTCATCTTGAAATTATTATTGAACGCATGAGTCGTGAATTTAAAGTAGAAGTTAACCAGGGTGCGCCCCAGGTTGCCTATAAAGAAGCTTTCAATACCACGATTGAACATCGCGAAGTTCTGAAAAAGCAAACTGGTGGTCGTGGTAAATTTGCCGACATCCAGTTCGCGATCGGACCCGCAGACGAAGAATTTCTAAAGGAAAATGAAGGAAAGCATTTTCAATTTGTAAATGATATTTTTGGAGGATCTATTCCAAAGGAATTTATTCCGGCGATTCAAAAGGATTTGAACCTTCTATGACAACTGGTGTTCTGGCAGGTTATCCGATGACAATATGAAAGTACGGGTATTTGATGGAAGTTTTCACGATGTTGATTCCGATTCGATGAGTTTTGAACTTTGTGCTAAGGCTGCTTTTCGCGAAGCTGGTAGCAAAGCTAAACCGATTCTGCTTGAACCAATCATGAAAGTTGAAGTGCTGACTCCTGATCAATATATGGGTGATGTTACCGGCGATCTTAATCGTCGCCGCGGAATCCTGGAAGGAATGGACAGCAAAAATAATCTGCAGGTAATTAAAGCAAAAGTTCCATTGAGCGAAATGTTCGGCTATGTAACGCAATTGCGTTCACTTAAGTTCTGGTCGTGCAACATCAACTATGGAATTCTCTCATTATGCTCCTGCGCCGAAAATATTGCTGAAGAAGTAATTGCAAAAGTTAAAGGAAAGGGTAAGGTGACTGCCTGATCCGGATACGAATCTTTATTTAGAATCCCGCTCTGGCGGGATTTTTTTTGAACGGCAACGTAGCAACAGACCATTTGTTTACTTTTCAGGACAAATTTTTAAATATGATGTTACGTTTTCTTATGTCCAGATCCCTGTTTTGCCTGCTAAT
>CAVWUD010000025.1:0-55548 GCA_963757975.1 uncultured Bacteroidota bacterium | reverse complement strand
CGCGTAGACAAACAAGCGATGGGTGAAGAAATCATCCCTGAACAAATGCCCCTGAACATTTTTTATGAGGACGATGAAGTGCTGGTAATCAATAAACCTGCGGGGCTGGTAGTACATCCTGCATCAGGTAATTATAGCGGTACGCTCATTAATGGTGTCGCCTGGTATTTGCATGAAAAGAACAAGTCCATTACTGAAGAAACCCTGCCAAGATTTGGTTTGGTTCACCGCATAGATAAAAACACCAGCGGCCTGCTTGTACTTGCCAAAACGAGCCGTGCAGTGGCCAGTTTAGCAAAACAATTCTTCGACCATTCGGTAAAGCGCGAATATATTGCCCTGGTCTGGGGTGATTTAAAAGAAGATAAGGGAACCATTATTGCACATATTGGCCGTCATCAACGATTCAGAAAATTATTTGAAGCCTATCCTGAAGGAGATCATGGGAAAGAAGCTATCACTCATTACACAGTGCTGGAAAGATTTGGATATGTAACCCTGGTAAGATGTGTACTTGAAACAGGGCGCACGCACCAGATCCGGGTACACATGAAATATATCGGACATCCATTATTCAATGATGAGACTTACGGAGGTGATAAAATATTAAAAGGAACTATTTTCAGCAAGTATAAACAATTCGTGGAAAATTGTTTCAGCATTTGCCGGAGACAGGCTCTTCACGCTAAAACTATCGGATTTATTCATCCTGCCACTCATATGGAAATGTTATTCGAGAGTGATTTACCGGAGGATATAAGTGAAGTAATCGGGAAATGGAGATCTTACGCTCAGCGCGGAATATCCAAAGATTAAAACTACAAGTTAAAATCAAAAGTCTTCAACCGGAAAAACTCATTTTATAATCTACGCTGACCTTTCCTTTGGAAATATCATCCAGTTTGCTTTTCAGTAATTTTCTCTTCAGGGGTTTGAGATAATCGATGAATAATTTTCCTTCTATATGATCGTATTCGTGCAGGATAACCCGGGCCGTTAATCCATTGAAGGTTTTTGTCTGATGCTGAAACTGCCGGTCATCATATTCGATTGTCACTTCTTCATTGCGCAATATTTCTTCCCTGATTTTTGGAATGCTCAGGCAGCCCTCTGTGTATGGCCACGGTTCACCGTTTAATTTCAATATTTGAGCATTGATAAAAACTTCTTTAATTCCGGGACCATCAGGATATTTACCTTTCTCATCATCTTCCAGATTATTAAAAATCTGCGTGCTGTCAATTACAAATAAACGAATAGGTTTATTAATCTGGGGAGCGGCCAATCCAACCCCGCTGCTTTCGTACATGGTTTCCCACATATCTTCTATCAGTTTATCAAGATTTGGGTAATCCGATTTAATATATTTTCCTTTTGTCCTTAAAACCTGTGCACCATATGCAACTATAGGTAAAATCATATGCAAAATTACAATCTTAGTTTGAAAGCCTAAAGCTCAAAGCCTAAAGCCTAAAACTTTCGGTGATCGCTGGTCGTGAATGGTGGATCGATAAGCGATAAGCGAATAATCATACACAGTTTTAGGCTTTATGCTTTGAACTTTAGGCTTTCAAAAGATATTCCTGAAGCATCATAGTTGCTGCAACCTGATCTACCATTCCTTTTTCCGCCTCCGGCTTTTCTTCATTCCCATATCTACCATAGCGCGTGAAGCCATCAGCGAAGTATATCGTTCATCGACCTTTTTTAAAGGTATTTCCGGAAATTTTTTACGCAGAATTCCAATAATGCGTTGTACATGGGTTGTCAGATCAGTTGGACTATCGTCCAGGTTCCTGGGATCACCAATGAGGATCAACTCCACTATTTCTTTTTTAAGATATTCCTCCAGAAAAGTAAAAATTCTGGCGGATTCAATCGTAGTCAGGGCAGAAGCAATAATCTTTAAGGGGTCAGTAACGGCTATTCCGGTTCTTTTCAATCCATAATCAATTGCCATGATTCTGGGCATGATCAGTTAATGTTTATGAGTGAGGTACAAATCAGCGATAACGAAAAGTGCAAATACCACACTCGCAATACCGTTAGCAGTCATAAATGCAATATTGACACGACTAAGATCATTTGTTTTCACAATAGTATGCTGGTAAATAAGCATCCCGGTAAATAAAATCATCCCTATCCAGTACCAGGTTCCAAAACCCCCGAAAATGCCAGCCATAATTACAAAAACAGCACTAAGTATATGTAATAATATTGATATCCGGAGTGATTGCTTTTTACCAAATGCTGTGGGAATAGAATAGAGATTTTCTGATTTATCAAAATCTTCGTCCTGCATTGCGTAGATGATATCAAACCCGCTCACCCAGCAGATGACAGCGCCGGAAAAAAGCAATGGAACTAACTCAAACCGGCCTGATACTGCCAAAAAAGCGCCAATAGGCGCCAATGATAATCCAATTCCAAGTACAATGTGACAAAGGGCTGTAAACCTTTTCGTATAACTATAAAATAAAATAACAAATAAAGCAACCGGAGATAAGTAGAAACAGATCGGATTGATAAACCACGAGGTTATCATAAAAAGCAGACAGCATAAAATCACAAATCGCAGAGCGCTATTCGGTGAAATTATACCTCGAGGTATTTCGCGTATTGCAGTTCTCGGATTTCTTGCGTCGAAATGTCTGTCCAGGTACCGGTTAAAAGCCATTGCTGCACTTCTTGCAGTAATCATACATATTAAAACAAGTAAAAAGCGAATGAATAAAACCCCGGTTCCAGGAAATTTCGTCTCATATATATTGTTCCTCCAAATGATTTCGTGAAAGTTTTTCCAGCCAAATATGCCCAGGAAGAACCCAATCATCGCAAAGGGCAATGCAAAAAAGGTATGTGAAAATTTTACGAGACTGAGATAATTTCCGAACCGGGGCATATTAGATTTTATAAGATGAATATTTCGTAATCGATCTGACCAGCTCCCATAAAACCATACCGGCAGCAACGGAAACATTTAGTGAATGTTTCATGCCGAACTGAGGGATTTCAATGCAGGCATCGCAATATTTCAGAACCGCTTCGCTAACTCCATCCACTTCATTTCCAAATATCATTACTATCTTTTCTCCTTCTGGTAATTTAAAATCCTGAAGGGCAATACTACCGGCAACCTGTTCCACGGCTACTATTTGATAGCCTTCATTCTTCAAAAATTTCACAGCCTCCGGGGTATCATCAATATATTTCCACACGACGGTTTCTGTTGCTCCAAGCGCGGTTTTATGGATATCGCGGTGAGGAGGACGGGGAGTATATCCACATAAATAGATGGCTTCAACCAGAAATGCATCCGCCGTTCTGAATATACTTCCAACATTATGCATGCTTCTTATGTTTTCAAGAAGCAGAATGACCGGAAGTTTATCAGCCTGTTGAAATTCAATCTTGTTTTTCCGCGAAAGCTCGTCCATCCGAAGTTTGCGCATTCAGCAAAGATAATGACAGGCAGGTTTGTTTTACGTATTTCCAAGTTGTTCACAACAGGAAAAACACTGTAATTTTTGGGTATCGCTTCCTTACATTTGCCTCATCCGGCGCTTTAATTTCCGTATATCAACACCGGAACCTCCGCATGTCGAAAATTTCAGCAGAAACACCCCTGATGCAGCAACACCGGGCAATTAAACAAAAATATCCTGATGCCATTCTTTTATTCCGCGTCGGCGATTTTTATGAAACTTTTGGTGAAGACGCCATTCATGCTTCACGTATTCTTGGTATAACTCTAACAAAAAGGAATAATGGGTCTGCAGGGTCCAGTGAGCTGGCCGGCTTCCCTTTTCATGCTTTGGATACATACCTTCATAAACTTGTTAAAGGAGGCTTCAGGGTGGCCATCTGCGACCAGCTGGAAGATCCAAAACTTGCTAAAGGCATTGTTAAAAGGGGAGTGACGGAAATGGTGACTCCGGGTACTGCTACGCAAGACAAATTACTGGAGCATCGAAGCAATAATTTCCTGGCTGCCATTCATTTTGGAGAAACCATACAGGGGATTGCATTTTTGGATCTTTCAACAGGAGAATTTTTTACTACGGAAGGTCCGGCTGATTATATCGATCAATTACTTCAGACTTTAATGCCGGCAGAAGTTATTTTTCAGCGTAACCGCCAAAAATCATTTAAGGAAACATATGGCGACCGTTTTTACACTTATTCCCTGGAAAGCTGGGTTTTTGATGAAACGTATGCCCGGGAGAATCTGTTAAAACATTTTCAAACGCATTCATTAAAAGGATTTGGAATTGAATCCCTGCCACTAGGCATTATCGCTGCCGGAGCGATCATCCATTACCTGAAAGATACTGAACATCCGAACCTGCAACATATTACAACGATTCAGAGACTTGACAGGGAAAACTATTTATGGATGGATCAATTCACTGTTCGAAATCTCGAACTTCTTCCTGGTAATGATCATCGTTTTTCCTTATTACAAACGCTGGATAATACCGTTTCGCCAATGGGAGCCCGCCTCATGAAACGATGGATGTTAATGCCGCTCAAAGAAATAATTCCCATATGTGAAAGACTTAATCTGGTCGAATATTTTATTCGCGAGCCTGATTTGCGAACAAAGTTATTACATCATTTAAAACTTTGTGGAGATATGGAAAGGATGTTGTCGCGCATTCCTTCAAAAAAAATCAATCCGCGGGAAGTGATGCAACTCGGACATGGTCTTTATGAAACCTTGCATATCAGGGAACTTTGTAAAGGCTATCCGGAATCCTACTTAACCAGACTGAGCTCCTTATTGAATCCCTGCTTAAAGCTGGCTGACCAGATATTGGCGGAACTTGTTGAAAATCCTCCGGCATTGGCTCATAAAGGAAATTTAATCCGGTCCGGTGTGGATCCTGAACTTGACAGACTCAGACATATTGCATCTGGCGGAAAACAGTATCTGGCCGAATTACAACAAAAAGAATCCATGTTAACCGGGATTTCTTCTCTTAAGATCAGTTTCAATAATGTATTCGGATATTATTTGGAAGTTACCAATGCACACAAACATAAAGTACCGGAAACCTGGATCCGTAAACAAACCCTTACAAACGCAGAAAGATATATCACGCCTGAATTAAAAGAATATGAAGAAAAGATTACAGGAGCTGAAGAAAAAATTCAGTTGATTGAAGCAGGGATTTATGAAAGGCTCATGCTTCATCTGAGGGATTTTATTGCACCTATTCAGGTAAACTGTTCAGTACTCGCAACGCTGGATTGTTTGCTTTGCTTTGCGGGTAATGCCATTCGTCTCAATTATAAAAAACCATTTATTCATGAAGAAAGAATTCTGGAACTGGTTGAAAGCCGCATCCCGTAATTGAAAAGAATCTACCACCGGGAGAAGAATATATCGCAAATGATCTGATCCTAGATCCTGAAAATCAGCAAATCATTATTCTTACAGGTCCGAATATGAGCGGGAAATCTGCATTGCTCCGTCAGGTAGCTCTGATTACGCTCATGACCCATATGGGAAGTTTTGTTTCTGCAACAATTGCAAAGATACCGCTTACAGATAAAATTTTTACAAGAGTTGGCGCATCTGATAATGTGAGTGGTGGAGAATCCACTTTCCTTGTGGAAATGAATGAAACAGCCAGCATTCTAAATAATATAACATCAGGGAGCCTGATCATTCTGGATGAAATAGGAAGGGGCACTTCAACTTATGATGGAATTTCAATAGCCTGGAGTATTGCAGAATATCTTAGTAAGTCGATTTTTAAGCCAAAGACTTTATTCGCGACCCATTATCATGAGTTGAATGAACTTGAAAACAAATTTCCAGGCATAAAAAATTATCATATTACAAGTCGGGAGATGGGAAATAAAATCATATTTCTGCGAAAGCTCGGACCTGGCGGTTCAACGCATAGTTTTGGAATTCACGTGGCAAAAATGGCGGGCATGCCGGTTTCGCTCATAGAACGGGCCAACCAGATTCTGAAACAACTGGAAGATAGCCGCGGCGGAGAAAATTCAGCTTTGAAAGACGGGGTTAAGAAAATATCCGCACCACAGGTTCAGCTTTCAATTTTTGATGCTCATACACAAACATTTGAGCAAATACGCAAAACGCTTCAGGAATTGGATATTAACCGGCTTACGCCTGTGGAAGCCCTGCTCAAATTAAATGAAATCAAAGGATTACTCCAGTAAGTCATCAGCACATCCTCATTTTTGTAAATCGTTCCCGATGTGGGAAAAAAGTATTCAAAAAATAGGATCATAATCTATTGTATTTCAGTCTGTTACCAATTGGCATAGCCGTTGGCTATATAGGGGAGTAATCAATTTTTATGAAAACAATTTTATCATTCATCACCCTGGTCATTATAACGACCTTCTGCCATGCTGGTGTTACTTCGAATGGTGATCTACTTGGTGGAAATATAGTCCTTACGAATTTCAAGGGACTTTTTTCTGATAATCAGGATGTTGATCTGAGCTGGTCAACTATGATGGAATCAAATGTGGAATATTTTGAAATCCAGAGAAGTGGTGATGGAATGAACTTCGAAGATATTGACAGTGTTCAGTCGCAGATGAAGATCACAACCAATGTATACCAGTTACAATATAATTATACCGACAAACATCCATTGATGGGAACATCCTATTACAGAGTTAAAGTAGTTGGTAAAAGTGGTTATATAAATCAGTCGCCAGTAGTTCAGATTAATAATATTCCTTCAGTAGGAACCCGGATTTATCCAACCCTGATACAAAATAATATGGTCTTTGTAGAATCTGATAAAGATTTAAGGGGTGCTAAATTGGAATTTTTTGATCTTTCCGGCAAAAAAATAAGTGAAACTGATTGGGAGTATTTAAGTGTCCGCCAGAATGTACAGGTTTCGAAATCAGGGATTCTGCCAACCGGAACTTATATCGCCAAACTTACCGCCAACGGACAGAATATTAAAAATCAGCTGGTAATAGTTCAAAGTCATTAATAGAAATTGAAAAAAATGTTAACATTTCGGAATTACGGCATCTGTGAAAAAGTTTTGAAACCGAATTGAAAATTCAAAGCAGAATAGGCGTAAATTTGAATCTGAAGAGCCCGTTTTTGGTCCAAGATCCATCTGATCCCTTCGAAAATGATTACTAAGACACACATAAAAAGATCCAGCGTAGTGACTGGATTTTTTTATTGCTTGTTAATCAGACAAGAGTTTTAAGTTTGTTTACGACTTCATCTACTTCCTTTCTTGTATTATTCCTGCTGAAAGAAAATCGCACGGTGGTGCGATCTGATCCGGGATATATGGCTCTGATAACATGCGATCCCTGCTGTGCACCACTTGTGCATGCACTACCACCGGAAGCACATATATGGTTGATGTCAAGATTGAACAGGATCATATCTGATTTTTCAGATTTCGGAAAACTGACGCTTAAAATAGTATAAAGGGATTGTCCGAAAGTATCACCATTAAACATTACACCCGGTATTTGTTTCTTCAATTCCTCTGCCATATATATTCTGAGCTCATTTATATATTCACTTTCTTCCTGCATTCGGCTGGTAGCCAGTTCCAATGCTTTTGCGAATCCAACGATACCATACACATTTTCAGTACCTGCGCGCATATTACGTTCCTGCGAACCACCATGAATATTCGGTCTCACTTTCAGTTTTTCATTGATATAAAGAATTCCAACTCCCTTTGGGCCATGGAATTTATGTGCAGCACCTGTAATAAAATGCACGGGCAGGCTGCTCAGATCAATCGCATAATGGCCCAGGGTCTGAACAGTATCTGAATGGAATATGGCATCATATTTTTTACATAGTTCGGCAACTCTGTGAATATCGAGCAGGTTGCCTGTTTCATTATTTGCATGCATCAGGGAAACCAGGGTTTTCCCAGCAAGTCCTGATAGCAGGTTGTCCAGATGATCAAGGTCCACGTGACCATCCGGAAGAATTTTCAATAAATGAAGTGAGGCTTCTCCCCTTTCCTGGTAATAGGAAACAGTATGCAGAGTTGCATGATGTTCAAGTGGTGAACTGATAATATTCCTGCACCCAAGATCCTGAACAGCTGCACGAATGGCCGCATTGCTACTTTCCGTTCCGCCACTTGTAAAAAATATTTCGGCAGGATGCGCGTGCAATAATCCTGCAACTGTTTTTCTCGCCTGTTCAATGGCCATCCGGCTTTCCCTTCCATAGGAATATATGGAAGAAGGATTCCCGAATTTTTCAGTAAGATATGGCATCATCGTTTCCAGAACTAGCGGATCCAGCGGCGTTGTAGCTGCATTGTCAAAATAAATTCTTTCCATCTTGCTGAAAATTTAAAAAGGAGTTTAAATGAACTCCTGGATGTCTTTCATCAGACGCCTGGCGATATTATTCGCAGTTGTTTCAAAATTACTTTCCGCATATATACGGATGATGGGTTCGGTATTGGATGTGCGGAGATGCACCCAATCATCATCAAATTCTATCTTAAGACCATCTTCAGTATTTGCAGGATGATTTTTATATTTTGTTTTTATCTGGTTGAATAATTTATTCACATCAATATTTTTTTCAAGCTCTATTTTATTTTTGGAAATGAAATAGTCGGGATATTTTGATCTGAAAGACCGCATACCGTTCTTATGCCGGGCTAATGCACTAAGGAATAATCCGATCCCAATCATAGCATCGCGCCCATAGTGCAATCCAGGTACGATAATTCCGCCATTCCCTTCACCGCCGATAACCGCATTAACTTCCTTCATCTTGTTCACAACATTTACTTCGCCAACAGCAGATGGAAAATATTGGCCGCCATGTTTTATGGTAATTTCTTTCAATGCCTTGGTACTACTCATATTACTTACAGTATTCCCTGGTTTTTGTGAAAGAACGTAATCTGCAACCGCCACCAGAGTAAATTCTTCACCAAACATAGTACCATCTTCACAAACAAAACAAAGCCGGTCCACATCGGGATCAACCGCAATTCCAAGGTCTGCACCTGATTTTTTTACTTCTGCACTCAGCCCGACCAGATTTTCTGGAAGTGGTTCCGGATTATGGGTAAACTTCCCATTTACTTCATCATTCAACATCCGGATATTTTCAACTCCCAGGGCCTTAAGCAATGGAGGAATGAACAATGATCCTGTTGAATTTATCGTATCGATCACTACCTTAAAATGTTTTCCCCGGATTGCGGTCAGGTCTATTAGCGGATGGTCCAGAACAGCCTGAATATGTTTATGGAGATAACTATTATCCACGGTATAGGATCCAATTTTGTCAACAGTAGCAAATGTAAAAGCCTCTTTGGCCGCTTTATCCAGGATCCACTTGCCAGTTTCAGCATTTATAAATTCACCTGCGCTATTAAGGAGTTTAAGGGCATTCCATTCTTTTGCATTATGACTGGCAGTTATAATTATACCACCGGCTGCTTTTTCTCCCGATTACAGCCAATTCGACTGTAGGAGTAGTAGATAATCCTAGGTCATGAACGTCCAGGCCCATTCCGGTTAATGTGCTTACTACGAGGTTGCGAACCATTTCACCGCTGATGCGACCATCCCTACCTATTACAATCTTTTTGGAATGCGGAACAAATTCCTTTATCCAGGTGCCATATGAGGCTGAAAACTTAACGATATCAAGAGGAGTCAGGTTTTCATTGGGTTTACCACCAATCGTTCCCCGAATTCCCGAAATACTCTTAATCAATGCCACTGAAGATGAGGTTTAATTGAGTGTAAAAATACGGTATTAGGCTTAAAGCTTAATGCCTTCTTAAGCCTAAAGCCAAGGCTTAAAGCTTAAACTAATATGAGAATTTAAATACTTAGAAATAATAATTCATAAAATGCGCTTTCGGCACGAATAGCTCAGCAAAATGAAAAACTATCGATTCTTAACAAATCGAACTTGTCCTGAACTTTTCCCGTTATTGGTTCCGGCATTAAGCTTTAAGACTTTTTGATAAGGTCGATGAACTCATCAAATAGATAGCGGCTATCGTGGGGACCGGGTGTAGCTTCGGGATGATATTGAACTGAAAATACCGGTCGGTTCTTCAGTCGAATACCTTCTATCGAATCATCATTAAGGTTTACATGGGTCACTTCTACTTCTTCGTTATTCCTTACGGATGAAGGATCTACACCAAATCCATGATTTTGAGTAGTGATCTCACATTTTCCCGTAAGCAGATTTTTTACCGGATGATTTAATCCACGGTGACCATGATGCATTTTAAATGTGGGGATACCTTTGGCAAGGGCCAGCAACTGATGACCAAGGCAAATTCCGAATAGTGGCTTTTCTTCTTTCAAGAATATCCTTTACAGTTTTAACGGCATAATCCATTGCAGCCGGATCTCCGGGTCCGTTGGAAAGAAAATAACCGGAAGGTTTGAATTCTTTCAGGGCTTTGAGTCCGGTTTTAGCAGGAAAAACTTTTACAAATGCACCTCTGTCTATCATGCATTGAATAATATTCTTTTTGACCCCATAATCAAGAACAGCAATCCTGATTGGTGAAGCAGGATCTCCGGCTTCATAGGTTTTTTCTGTTGAAACAAAGAAGGCAAGCTCCAATCCATCCATGTCGGGAACGCTACCTAACAGTTTTTTTAGTTCATTTACATCCAGTATTTCAGAAGAAATTATACAATTCATCGCTCCTTTTAGCCGTACATGCGTCACAAGCGCCCGGGTATCAACTCCTTCAATACAAACGATTTGGTTTTCTTTTAAATAATCTCCAGTGACCCCTTAGCCTGCATACGTGAAAATTGTTCTTCCAGATTTCGGCCGATCAGTCCACGAATTTTGACACTGTCCGATTCGACATCGCCATCTTTTACGCCATAATTCCCTATATGAACATTGTTCATGATCAGAACCTGTCCGTAGTAACTTGGATCCGTAAATACTTCCTGATATCCGGTCATTCCTGTATTGAAACAGATTTCTCCTGAAGTTGTTCCAATTTTTACCATAATGCCTGACCGTAGTGAACTGTTCCATCTGCAGTACAAGAATTGCAGGGCGTTGAGTAGCTGATAAGCCATATTTGGAAAGTATTTGCAAAGAAAACGAATATTAGTGTGAGAGTATGGGAGTATGGGAGTATGACCGTGAGGATTTTGTTAACATTCTATTCCACATTTCATGCCATATTACAGACAAAAAAAAGCAGCCCTCATTGCTGGGACTGCTTTTGATTAATTCCAATACATTTCTATTCTGGCTGATTTTTCTTCTTTGGATTCTGTTTTTTGATCAGCCGCTATTGCAGCTGGTTCTGCTTTTTTCTTTCCACCGGCACGGCGGGTTCTTTTTCCAGTTTCTTTTGCTTCTCCTTTACCCTTACCGTAGATCTCATTGAAATCTACCAGTTCGATCATTGCTGTTTCAGCAGCATCACCGGTTCTTTTACCCAGTTTGATGATTCGGGTATAGCCACCCGGACGGCCCGCTACTTTTTCAGCCACAGTACCAAACAAGTTCGGTAATCGCTTCCTTATCCTGCAGATAACTGAATACCACTCTGCGCTGATGGGTTGTATTTTCTTTTGATTTAGTGATCAGTGGTTCAATATAAGTTCTGAGCACTTTTGCCTTAGCCAGTGTAGTTACGATCCTCTTATGGGCGATCAGTTGGCTGGCCAGGTTGCTAAGCAGGGCGCTTCGGTGGGAGGCTGTCCTGCCAAGATTGTTGATTTTGTCTCCGTGACGCATGACGTTCGTTTAAGCTTTACACCGTGTCAGGAATTGCAAAGCGGTTATAAAAATTGTGAGAGTGTGAGAGTGTGAGAGTATGAGAATGTAAAATTACTCTCACACTCTCAATCTCACACTTGTATTACTCATCATCCAATTTCAGCTTGCACAGATCCATTCCGAAATGAAGACCTCTTTCATGCAATACCTGTTCGATTTCAGCCAGCGATTTCTGACCGAAATTCCGGAATTTCATCAGATCTTCCTGTTCGTAAGTAACCAGTTCGCTCAGACTGTTGATCTTGGCTGCTTTCAGACAGTTAAAAGCCCGTACGGAAAGATCCAGGTCTTCCAGTGGTGTTTTCAGCACTTTACGTAACTGAAGTGTTTGTTCATCAACCAGGTCTTCCTTCTTTTCTTCCTTATTATCGAAATGTGATGTTTTCATCAGTGATGATCATCAGGTGCTGGATCAGGATCCGGGAAGCCTGTTTAACGGCTTCTTCAGGATGGATTGTACCATCAGTAGAAACTTCCATCATCAACTTTTCGAAATCCGTCCTCTGTTCCACACGGGTATTTTCAATTGAATATCTCACATTTTTGATCGGAGTAAAAATCGCATCCGTAGGAATATACCCAAATGGTGCATCTTTCGGTTTGTTATCTTCTGCTGGTACATAACCACGGCCTTTGCCGATGGTGATTTCAATATCAACCCTTGCTGATGCATCCATGGTACAGATTAGCAGATCCGGATTCATCACTTCAAAGCTCGGCAATGCTTCACCGATCGTCGCTGCTGTGAATTCGGTTTTATTTTTAAGGCTCAGTGTAATCTTTTCCTGAGCCACTTCATGATCCACTTTCTTTTTGAAACGTACCTGTTTCAGGTTCAGAATGATTTCAACCACGTCTTCCGTAACACCTTTCAATGTAGCGAATTCATGATCTGCACCTTCGATTTTTACACCAATGATCGCATATCCTTCTAAAGAATTAAGCAATACCCTGCGCAGGGCATTACCAATGGTTACACCGTAACCTGGCTCCAAAGGACGGAATTCGAATTGTGCTTCGAAATCGGTTGCTTTTTGAAGTATGATTTTGTCTGGTTTCTGGAAATTTAAAATGGCCATATTTAAATTTTCGATTTACGAATGATGAATGCTTAATTCGATTATTTACTGTACAATTCCACGATCAATTGTTCCTTGATATTTTCCGGAATACTTTCTCTTTCCGGATAAGCAATGAAAGTTCCTTTCATTTCTGTTTCATTCCAATCGAGCCAGTTGATTTTATTGTTTTTACCTTTGGCATGCACTGAGTAATACCTGTATTTGCCTGGGAAGTCTCTTTTAAACCTATGACATCTCCTGGTTTTAACTGAAATGAAGGAATGTTTACCACTTCTCCATTCACAGTTATATGTTTATGCGAAACCAGCTGACGTGCACCCGGGCGTGAATTAGCAATACCCAAACGGTAAACCGTATTGTCCAGTCTGGATTCAAGAAGACGGATCAGGTTTTCACCTGTTACGCCTTTTCTTCTGGAAGCTTCGTCAAATGTTTTCCGGAATTGGCGTTCAAGCACACCATATGTGTATTTTGCTTTTTGCTTTTCCTTCAGCTGGATCGCATATTCTCCCAGTGTTTTGCGCTTTTTGGTCGCGCCATGCTGACCGGGAGGATTGCTGGTTTTGTTAGCCATTTTCCATTTCCTAAGATCGGTTCACCGAATTTACGGGAGATTTTTGTCTTGGGACCTGTGTAACGTGCCATAATATGTTTTAGATTTTTGAGTACCCGGACAGGATTATAAAAAATCTTAAAATTGAATCCTGTTCAGCTTGTTAAATATAAATTATCTGAAATCAGTACATCGTCCAAATCTCATTAAACCCTTCTTTTCTTTGGCGGACGGCAACCATTGTGCGGTAATGGTGTTACATCTTTTATCATTACTACTTCGATTCCGTTATTCGCAAGAGAGCGGATTGCGCTTTCCCTTCCTGAACCCGGCCTTTCACAAATACATCCACTCTTTTCAGACCTGCATCCAGGGCAGTTTTTGCAGCATCGGCAGAAGCCATTTGCGCAGCATAAGGCGTGTTTTTCTTTGAACCTTTGAATCCCATTTTACCCGCACTGCTCCAGGAAATGAGCTGACCGTTTTTGTTGGTAATACTGATGATGATGTTGTTGAAACTCGCAGAAATATGCGCATCTCCGTACGCATCTACTTTAACCACTCTTTTTTTTGCAGCAGCTTTTGCGCTGGTTACCTGTTGTGCTTTTGCCATTTTTCGAATTAGGTAATCTGTTATAAAATTATCCCGCTTAATGCGGGATGAATCTATCCTCCCCGTGCACCCCGGTATCTGGTTTGATTCTGAAATGGTGCTATATAAAATCATCTCGTTTCGATCAGATTACCACACTCCATTTATTACTTCTTAGGCGCCTTCTTTTTACCGGCAACTGTTCTGCGTTTTCCTTTTCGTGTACGGCTATTGGTACGTGTACGCTGACCACGAACAGGCAATCCTTTACGATGACGAACACCACGGTAACAAGCAATATCCAAAAGACGCTTGATGCTCATCTGCACTTCAGAACGCAAAGCCCCTTCCACTTTCAACTCATTGGTGATAATATTACGGATGGCATTCAGTTCATCATCATTCCATTGGGACACTTTCTTATCAAAGCTGATTCCTGCTTTGGAAAGAATATATTTGGCAGTTGAAGGACCTATTCCGAATATATAGGTAAGCCCGATTTCACCTCTTTTGTTTTTTGGTAAGTCAACACCGGCAATACGCGCCATCTTTTATTGATTTTATTTATATTTTTTATTATGATCAAATTAATTATCCCTGTCGTTGTTTAAAACGGGGATTTTTCTTGTTAATGATATACAGCTTTCCTTTGCGGCGCACGATCTTACAATCTACACTGCGCTTTTTTATGGATGCCCTAACTTTCATACAAGTATCTTTTATCTTTTAGTTTCAACCCTTTAATTCGTTAAGCGTTCACGCGTTCAGCTTATTTATTTGTATCTGAATATGATCCTTCCTCTTGTCAAATCATATGGACTCATTTCAACCCCCACTTTATCTCCCGGCAAAATACGTATATAATGCATTCTCATTTTCCCGGAAATTGTGGCCAGGATTTCATGCCCATTTTCCAGCTTCACTTTAAACATGGCATTGGAAAGTGCTTCTACAATAGATCCATCCTGTTTAATGAGCGCTTGTTTAGCCATAGATTTTGGGAGCGCAAAGATAATATTACTCAGTGAAAGAATAAAATTTCATCGAATAAACATCCCATCCAGGCTAAATTGGGATGCCGTAATAGGTCGAAAACTTCGGAAAATGACCTGTTTTAAACGCGGCTCAGGTCCACTTTTGTCATTTGATGATAGAAATTCTGCAATTCATGGACCCCGATAGGACGATGAATATGGCGGTGATCCTCCCTGTACCAGATCTCCAACTCATTGAATTGGTCCAGGTCCCGGGATCAGTATTCGGAAGGGACCTCTTGAATATTTTACCGAATGGTCTCCGTTTTCAAGCTTTTCAAATCCTAATTTTTGAAGTTGTTGATCATTTACCGGAATAGGATATAGATCATTTGGTTCGTAACCATGCTTCCTGGTCGCCATTATGGACGCATACCTGTTTGTCTTCCATGATTGAGATCAGTTACTACTACCATCAAAACGCTGTCCTTCAAAATCTGTCTGAATGATGTCTCCTTCCTTAATATCCTGAAATCTGATCATAAGACCTTTTTTAAGGGTATGAATATAAAAAAATTATGCGAAACCATATTTAGAGTATGCTTAAGGTAATTTTTAAAGTCCGCGGCCTATAATCTCCCTTCCCGGCCAAGGTATGGTTGCCAGGATAATCAAAAGGGCCAGAAGAAATAACCAAAAAGCTCTTTTATATTTCAGAGGATCTGTAATTTGCTTTTTTACGACACCACGGCCAATGGTTATTAAAATAGTGGCAACCAACATACCAGCGGGATGTTCTACCCAGTAAAAACGATAAAACTTATCCTTCATCAGTATTAACCCCTTCCGGCAATCCTGTACTTAATATTCCAAACCGGCCAAAAAATAAAAGAATCAGTCCAATCAGTAAAGTGGTATGTGCAGAAATCATTGTAAATAACCAAAGTTTAGCGTCTACCTCCCGTAGTTCCCGTCTTCTGATCCATCCTATTAAACTTTGAACAATAGAAAGAAACAATAATATTAATATAACCCAGCGTAAAATACTATGAACCTGTAATAAAACGGAAGACATAAATTCTAGTTTGACATGAAATTAAAGCATTTAGATATCTGAATGCGGGAAGGGAATGATTTAAATTTGCGAATGTCCTGTTTAAAATTGAGTCTATTCCATTTCTTTTGATCATGGCTTTCTGATCATGGCAGCCGGCGCATGCAAAAATAAAAGCAATCATGCTGAATCGCAGGATTCTTCCATATTGAAACAATCCCGATTTTAAAAATCTGAACGACAGTATTCAGCAAATTTCCCGGAGATGCATCTCTTTTTCTCCGACGTGCCATCCGTCTTACACAGGAAGAATGCGCACGAACTGGCATTTATTGATTTCCAAAAAGCCTGGTCTCTCAGGCATTCATTGGAAATAGCCCTGCCTTATGCAGCCAACCTGGAAATTCTTAGGAAAACTCATGAAAAACAAATTCTGCTGGAATCTCTTTACCGCCAGTATCCTTCCAATGCACAAATAGGAAGGCTTTTAGCTGATACATATTCAGTTTCCGGAAGGTCCGTTCAGGCACTGGGGATTTATAATGAAATGATCTCGAGGGATTCGCTGGATCCTGAAACTTATTTCGAAAAAGCAATGCTGCTGGAAATGCTAAAAGATACGTTACAGGCTATCAGAGCTCTTCAAAAAGCTTATTCATTTCAGGGCGTGGATACCTACGGACTCGAACTTGCACATTTGTATGCTGAACAAAAAAATCCCAGGGCTTTGGAGATCTGCGATTATATTCTGAAACATGATTCCATCACAATACTGATTGATCCGTTCTTTATTAAAGGAATATTTTATGCCAACACGAAGCAATATCCGAAAGCCATCGTACAATTCGATTCCTGCATTCTCAGGGACTGGAAAACGACAGATGCTTATCTTGAAAAAGGGAGAGCTCTACTTCCAAATGAAAAATTTTAATGCGGCCATAAAGACTTTTAATATGGCTATTACCGTTACCAGTACAGATCCGGATGCTTATTACTGGCTGGGACGTTGTTATGAATCGCAAAACAGGAAAATGGATGCCGCTAATAATTATCGCAAAGCGATTTCTCTGGATAAGAATTTTACTGAAGCAAGACAAAGGATTAGAGATCCTCGATACTGGATTTGCTCATCCTTTGCACTAAGAGTACATTTGTTTATTCAGTCTGTTAAAATAAATTCATGAGCCTGATTGCTCCTTCCCTTCTTGCATCCGATTTTCTGCATCTGGATAAGGTTTGTAAAATGTTAAATGAGAGTGAGGCGGATTGGTTCCACCTGGATGTAATGGATGGAAAATTTGTTCCAAATATCAGTTTCGGCATTCCTGTTATCGAACATATACGGAAAGCAACGAAAAAAATCTGCGATGTTCACCTGATGATTGAAGAACCGGAAAGACTTACTCCTGCTTTTAAAAAAGCGGGAGCGGATATTCTGATTGTCCATTGGGAAACATGCAAAAACCTCCATAGTAATATCCAGCAAATCCGTTCACTGGGAATGAAACCTGCTGTGGCGATTAATCCGCATACGCCAGTAGAATTCCTTAAAGATATTTTTGAAGATCTGTATCATGTACTCATCATGACAGTAAATCCCGGTTTTGGAGGACAATCCTTTATTTCCCATTCACTGGAAAAAGTACGTGAAATGAAAAAAATGATCACGTAAAACAGGAAAGGAAATACTTATTGAAGTGGATGGTGGCATTACGCTTGAAAATGCTCCCGCCCTTGTACAGGCAGGTGCTGATATACTGGTAGCTGGCAGCAGCATATTCAAGTCAAAGGATCCAAAAGAAACCATCCGGCTGATGAAGCGGATCGCATGAGAAAACATATTCTCATATTCCTCTTATTAATCCACGGCACCATCTGCTTGCACAAAAATCCGGAGCGATCGTATCAGGAAAAATTTTGGATGAAAACGAAAACCCCCTTGCAAAGGTTTCTATTGTTTTGCTTGGGCGGGAATCCGGGCTTATAAGTTCCGATTCAGGTACTTTCCGAATGCGCGTTCCCGCTGATAAAGCTTTTGCACTAGTTTTTTCTTATACAGGTTATAAAAATCTGCAGCAAAATTTTATTCTGAATGATAAGGAAGAAGAACGGATTGTTATCAGGATGGAAAGATCCGATTCGAAACTTCAAAACATAACAGTTACAGATGAACGAGACCGGAAGGAAGCAGGTCTTATACGAATTAATCCCAAAGACGCAATCAATATTCCTACCCCGGTAGGCGGAATTGAAAGTCTGATTAAAGTGTATGTGGGATCCAACAATGAACTTACCTCGCAATATTCAGTTAGAGGAGGAAATTATGATGAGAATCTTATTTACGTAAATGATTATGAAATATTCAGGCCTTATCTGGTTAGTAATGCACAACAGGAAGGATTGAGTTTTATAAATCCGGAAATGACACGCAATGTGAATTTTTATAATGGGGGCTTCCAGGCAAAATATGGCGATAAGATTTCTTCTGTTTTGGATATTCAATATAAAAACCCTGCAGAATTTGGCGGATCGGCATATGTCAGTTTATTAGAACAAGGACTGGAACTGGAAGGGCATTTCTAAAAATAATAAATTCAGCTATATCGTAGGAGCCAGGAACCGAAGTTTCGCTACCTTCTCAGTTCGCAGGAAACAAAAGGCGATTATATTCCCTTCTTCCTCAGATATCCAGGGATTATTCAGCTATCAATTTAATCAAAAAAACGCACTTGAATTATTTACGGTTTACTCCCAGACTTCATTTAGCCTGGTCCCCATGTCAGCGCAGCTTAAGTACTGCCGTTTTCTCCCCATATTTTACAGCAAACCTGGGACTTGATATATTTTTCAGCGGGCAGGAAAAAGACAAATATAAAACCGGACTGGTGGGACTTACCTGGAATCAACAAATAAACAAAAAACTGAAATTGAAATGGATGCTTTCCAGTTTCAGTGATATAGAAAATCAAAATTATGATATTACCGGAGATTATTTATTCGGTGAAAGGGATTTTGATATAACCAGTTCTGATTTCGGTAAAATTGTAAATCCGCTGGGAGTTGGAAGTAATCAGAATTTTGCACGGGATAATTTGGATATTCACTTATATAGTTTCAATCATAAAGGATATCTTAATATGGAAAATCATTATTCTGCAATGGGGTTTCGGTGCTGAATTGCAAACCAGTCCATGATCATTTGCATGAATGGATTTATGAAGATTCCGTAGGATATTCTTTGCCTTATCAACCCGGCTCTCTCAATCTTAATTATGTTGTTAATGGAAATAATGATTTGAATATCGGACGGTTCAACGGGTTTTCTTCAGGATAATATCAGTTTCAAAAAAAATCCGATGATTTTACGCTGCAGGCGGGTGCACGGTTGAATTATAATACATTCACACAGCCAACTTTTGTTCTCGCCCAAGAATGGGTATATCCTGGAAACCTGCAAACAGTAATCAGGATATCGTTTATAAAGCAGCTATTGGGATATACGACCAGCCACCTTTTTACCGGGAACTTCGTGCACCGGACGGATCAATTAATCCTGCAGTAAAAGCTCAACAAAGTTTTCAGGCAACCGCAGGTTTTGATATCAACTTCAAGGCAAATGAAAAGCCATTTCGGCTTTCCGTGGAAGAGTACTATAAAGATCTATGGAATGTAAATCCCTATAATATAAATAATGTAAGCATTCAGTATTATGCCGACAAACAATGCAAAAGCTTATGCTGTTGGAGTTGAAGGAAGATTATTTGCAAATCTCGTGAAAGATGCTGAAAGCTGGATCAGTATTGGAATTATGCAAACTAAAGAAAAAATTAATGGAGCCACATACTACGATTATACACTGGACTCTTTGAACAAACCTTTGGATAGCACCCTTGTTCAACAAGGATGGATCAGAAGGCCAACGGATCAGTCTTTTACACTTGGCATGTTTATTCAGGATTATCTTTCAACAAATAAAAACTTCAAAGTCTATTTAAACCTCATATTATGGCAGTAATCTACCGTATAGTGTACCGGGAAGTGTCAAATATCGTGATGCCTTAATCATAGATCCTTATATACGGGCTGATATCGGATTTAGTGCTCTGCTATTCGATAATGATAAATCAAATCGACGCAGCCATAACCCTTTCGCAAACTTGAAAATATCTGGGCAACTCTGGAAATATTCAACGTCATCGACCGTGAGAATACGATTTCTTATCTCTTTGTAAAAGATTTCTCAAATACCACTTATGCCATGCCTCAAAGACTTACCCCAGATTCGTGAATCTTAAACTGATAACAGCTTTTAGGAAACAGTCCAAAAAAGAACGCGCAATTCCAAAATAGGGATAATTCCACCTGACATTGACCTCTTAAGTTACTGGTTTTAAGCTATTTAGGTTCTGGCAAGCTAAATCGATATATTAATACAAATCAATCTTATGAAATCCATTCAAATCTTACTAGATACTATTAAAGAACTGATTTCGGAAGCAACTCAAAACAGGTCCGGTTATGAAAACATGCGACTGATTCCCATTCCCGTTAAAACACAGGAAAGAAAATTGCCAAACAACAATAATAATCAATAATGTATTTTGAAGGTGGACGAGTTTAATAGCAAATCCGAATAGATCCATGGAAATTGCAACATACCCCGAAAAATTTACTGACGACATCACCGTTGAAATCAACGCTGATTCGGAAGATCATTGTATTATTGTTTTGGCTAATCAATTGGGACGAATCCTTCGGATGATGGGGGTTAATATTAACCAGGGGAAAAATCAGATTCATTTTGATAATGTAAATACTTTTGAAGCTGGTAAATATCAACTAAGTGTAAAAAATACAAGTTCAAATATTTTATATAATTCAATAATTACAAAGTTCTAAACACTGTTACCAAGTTTTTAAAATTCGACACTTTTATAAGAATTAATCAGGGCCTTTCGAGGTCCTTTTTTATTTCTGGAATCAAACGATGATTTCGATGACCCGCATGTGCGGGGTTCCTCGTTTGCAATTTCATCTCTCACACTATCATACTCTCATCTTGTTTTAAGCTTTAATCTTAAATTTGCAATGTGACAAATTATCCGTTAACATTAATAAATTTGCTACACTTCGTAACAGCAGAGGAGGCAATAACCCGGATGTTATTAAAGCCGCCATTGACGCCCAACAATTTGGCGCTGATGGTATTACTGTTCATCCCAGGCCTGATGAGCGACATATCCGGTATCAGGATGTTTTTGAAATAAAAAAAATCATTCGGACTGAATTCAATATTGAAGGGAACTGCGAAGAGAAAAAATTCATTGAACTGGTTCTCGCTGCAAAACCTGATCAGGTTACCTTGTACCAGATACGCAGCACAGATTACCTCTAACCATGGATGGGATACCATTCGTTATTCGGAATATCTCAAAAGTATAATTCCTGTTTTTAAAAAAGCAGGAATATGGGTTTCTATTTTTGTTGATCCGTCATTGCCATGATTGAAGCCTCTCTTATACAGGAACAGACAGGATTGAGTTATATACTGAAGCATATGCAAAAAAATTTCACGATAATAAGGAACAAGCCATCCTGCCATACCTGAATGCCGCTAAAAAGGCCAAAGAAATTGGTTTGGGCGTTAACGCAGGTCATGATCTTGACTTGGAAAATCTGAAATATTTTGCAGGACAAATTCCATGGCTGGATGAAGTGTCCATTGGACATGCATTGATTTCCGATGCTCTTTATCTGGGATTTGAAAATGCAGTCCAGTTGTACAAACGACAACTTCATAAACGAATGTGAAGCCCTCGATGATGTTATAAAGTTGGGATAAAGGACGCTGTTTATTTTTCATTTTAATTGCATCCCAGTAAAGCGCAAAGTCTGGAATCCAGATCCGGACCACGAAGATTTTTTCCGACAATTTTCCCATTTGGATCTATCAGGAAATTCTGAGGAATTTGCTGTATACGATATTGTACGGCAACGGCATTATTCCAAAATTTCAAGTCACTGACTTGCGACCATACCAGTTTATCGTCCTGAATAGCTTTTATCCATGCATCCCGGCTTCGATCAAGCGAAACCCCTAAGCACTGTAAAATTTTTTGCTTTAAATCTTTCATAGGCGGCCAATACATTGGGATTTTCCATCCTGCATGGTTTGCACCAGCTGGCCCAGAAATCCACCAACACGTATTTACCTTTAAATGACGAAAGTGTAACAGGCTTACCCGAAGTATCTGACTGTACAAAATCCATCGCCTCCGTTCCAACTGCGCCGACTTTCCCATTATCAATTTGTTCCTTTAAGTACTTCCCGTACATACTTTGTTGCACTTCAGGTGACAAACTTTCAAATCGTTTTTCCAATAAGAAAACATTATCAGATAATTGATTTACTACAACCAATAGAAATGGACTTACGTATGAAGATTTTCTGATTGGATAAAACTGTCCACTTTTAATTGTATCGCCAATACGGCTTTTTGATAGGCATACTGATTGAATCTTTTTTTAACGATGGCGTCGGAAGAATTCGCGAGCTGACTAAGCTGATTGATTTGCGCGAAATAAGGATTAAATCCCTGTTCGAATGCGCGAAAATCCATTCGACTGGCAGAACCTTTTACTTGAATATCATTAAGATTTTCTATATCACCATATATTGTCACTGATTCATTGCCAATGAAAATCGGGGCCTTTTTTTGGCTGATTCAAAATTCAACATGACGAGGTTAGGTTCTGCTACCTGTCCGTTTAAAATAAAAACCCTCTTTCACTTTGGTTCTCGCCAATGTATCGGTAGGTTTATTGCCGTCAGTTAAGGTAACAAACGTTTTTTCACCAATCCCATTTATATGACCTTCCATGCGAAATCCCGGTTGTTTTTTTGTTGAGCCTGCGCAGAATTAACGAATAAACCGATAATATAAGGTATTTTTTCATGTAGTTTTTTTATCATGTCTGGCCTTAAGAACGCCTGTAACCTCTTTTAAATTATGTCCCTTTGCTTCTAATAAAATAAGATAATGAAAAAGGAGATCCGCCGCTTCATTCAGGAATAAGTTTTCATTCTGATCCTTTGCCTCAATAACCAGTTCCACTGCTTCTTCACCTACTTTCTGTGCAATCTTATTAATTCCTTTCTTAAACAATCCTGAGATATAAGAGTTTTCTTCCTGGTGTTTTTTTCTATCTTTAATAATTCTTTCAAGTTTTGTTAAAAAATCATCCGGTTCGTTCTTTTCATTCCAACAGGTATCTGAACCAGTATGACATACCGGACCAGTCGGACTTGCCAAAATCAAAAGACTGTCCTGATCACAATCCAGTTTGATATCCTTTAAAATAAGAAAATGACCACTTTCTTCACCCTTCGTCCAAAGTCTTTTTTTTGATCTGCTATAAAAAGTGACTTTACCAGTACTCCTGCTTTTTTCAAGAGCTTCCTGATTCATGAATCCCAGCATCAATACCTTGTTTGTCCGGTCGTCCTGTATAATCGCCGGCACCAGGCCATCACTGTATTTTGAATAATTAACTTCCATGGTTCAAAATTATATTCTTATGCTGATACCTTCATCTTTCAGATATTCTTTTAGAACAGGAATAGGTATCTCCTTAAAATGAAAGACACTGGCTGCCAGTGCTGCATCTGCTTTCCCCACTTTAAAAATATCCGAAAAATGTGCCATAGTTCCTCCACCTCCGGAAGCAATAACGGGAACAGGAAGCGAATCGGCCAGTAAACCTGTTAATTCTACAGCAAATCCATTTCTTGTACCATCATGATCCATAGAAGTTAGTAATATTTCTCCGGCTCCTAATTCAACTCCCCGTTTTGCCCAATCCAGACAATTGGTTTCTGTTGCTACCCTGCCTCCATTCAAATAAACATAATATTTTCCATCAGCTTCCCTTTTTGCATCAATGGCCAGTACAATGCACTGGCTACCGAACTCTCCTGACAGTTCCAAAATCAGCCCGGGGTTTTTAAATGCCGCGGTATTTATAGAAATTTTATCTGCTCCGTTATTCAATAAAACGCGGACATCTTCAACTGAAGAAATTCCTCCTCCTACAGTAAAAGGTATATTTATATGATGGGCTATCCGAAGTGCCAGTTCACTTAAAGTTTTTCTTTTCTCGTGAGTTGCTGTAATATCAAGAAATACCAGTTCATCAGCCCCTTCAGCTGCGTATCGCGCACCAAGTTCAACGGGATCACCTGCGTCACGCAGATCGATAAAGTTTGTTCCCTTTACTGTACGTCCGTTTTTAATATCCAGACAGGGTATTATTCTTTTAGTTAACATGCGACAGATCTTTGAGCGAAATCAACCCTTCATAAATAGCTTTCCCAATTATAGCGCTCCTGCATCCTGTTTCTTCCAGTTGATAAATGTCATCCAGGGAACTTATTCCACCACTAGCTATAAAATGCAGACTCGGAAACCGACTCAGAATTTTTCTGTATAATTCCAGGGATGGTCCCTTCATAGCGCCATCCAGGTTAATATCTGTACAAAAAATCTGTTTTACACCGGCCTTCATATATTTTTCAATAAAATCATAAATAAGGATATCTGTGTCCACCCGCCACCCGCTGATAGAAATTTTTTCATTTCGCACGTCAGCACCTAATAGAAATTTTCCGGGACCATAAATTTTCAACCAGTCAAGCAATTGATTTTCGTTTTTAACAGCAATGCTGCCGATGGTTGCAAGGAATGCGCCGGATTCGAAAACTATATCGAGGTCTTTGACAGTTCCGATTCCTCCACCGAAATCAATGAGCAGATTGGTTTTCCCTGCAATGGTTTCCAGTACATTCCAGTTTTTCACCCGGCCTTCCTTTGCACCGTCCAGGTCTACGAGATGTAACCTTTTCAATCCGGCATCTTCGAACTGCCGGGCTACCTCCAATGGATGTTCATTATAAATTTTCTGACTTGAATAATCGCCCTGAGTCAGCCTCACACATTTTCCGTGCATGATATCAATTGCCGGAATAATTTCTATAGACATACTATTTATACTAAAATTGAATAAAATTTTTCAGAATTCTCTCTCCTACCCCGGCGCTTTTCTCCGGATGAAACTGAACTCCATAAAAGTTTCCCTTATGCAGGGCCGCGCTGTAGGGTTGTACATAGTTTCCCTTTGCAATTGTTGTTTCTCCGATTCCCGCATAGTAGCTATGAACGAAGTAACAAAAGGAATTTTCTGTGACGCCTGTAAAAAGTCTTGAATTCAAATCATAAATATTGTTCCAACCAATCTGGGGTACTTTGAGTGGTTTATCTTCTGCAGGAATAAATTTCTTTACCGTTTCACTGAAAATACCCAGACATTCCGTTTCATTTTCTTCCGAATGTGCACATAACAATTGCATACCCAGGCAAACACCAAGTACAGGTTGCTTCAAATTCTGAATCAAAATATCCAACCTCCTTTCTTTCAAATAATTCATTGCAGAATTTGCTTCACCTACACCAGGAAAAATAATTTTATCTGCGGTGCAGATAAGATCCGGATCATCCGTTACTAAAGCTTCAGCGCCTATCCGCTCCAGGGCAAATAAGACTGACTTTATATTTCCTGCATTGTATTTTATGATAACGATCTTCATTTAAGGGAATTTATAAAATCCTTTACCCGGACAGGGATTTCCTTCAAAGAAGCGTTTTCCAGTATATTAATAAATGCTGTTCCAATAATTGCTCCGTTTGCGAAAGAACAGGCTTTAGAAAAACTGGACTTATCTTTTATACCAAACCCGATCATCACCGGATTTTTTAGCTTCATCGACCTGAGTTTATTGAAATAATTCTCCTGATGATTTAAACTTGCATTTTTCCCTGTGGTGGAAGAAGAAGAAACGGCATACAGAAAACCACTGCTTTGCTGGTCCAATTTTCGGATTCGTATTTCTTCCGTTTCCGGAGTAACCAGAAAAATAAAATCCAGATTGTATTTTCTTATCATTTTAGCAAACTCATTTTCAAATTCATATAACGGCAGATCAGGTAGAATCAGACCATCCACCCCAACCTCTGATGCATCCCGGCAAAAATTTTCAAATCCGTATTGAAGTATCGGATTCATATATCCCATCAGAAGTACGGGCAGGTGAATTTCCTTTCGAAAATTCTTCAATTGATCAAAAAGTTTGAGAATCGTCATTCCATTTGCCAGGGCCCTCGCGCTGCTGGATTGGATAACAGGACCATCCGCCAGCGGATCGCTATAGGGCATACCAAGCTCAACCATATCTGCGCCTGCTTCCTGAAGTGCTTTCAGAACGGGAACTGTGATATCCAGATCAGGAAAACCTGCGGTAAAATAAACATTCAGCACATTTTGTTTTTTCCTTTCAAATAATTCTTTGATTCTGCTCATTGTTTTTCGTTGACGGTTCGCTGTGTTTTAAGCTTTGGGCTTTAAACCTCCATTGCTTTCATATATGTATCCAGATCCTTATCGCCTCTACCACTCAGGCATACCACAACATGATCATCTTTTTCAAATTTGATTTTTTCCAATATGGCTAAGGCATGTGCAGATTCAAGAGCCGGAATGATTCCTTCCAGTTTAGCTAGCAAAAAAGCGGCGTTTAATGCTTCTGTATCTGTCGCACTGTAAAATGAAGCCCTTCCTGTTGCAAATAAATGAGCATGGAGGGGACCAATTCCGGGATAGTCCAAACCGGCTGAAATACTGTGGGGTTCAACTACCTGTCCGTCATTTGTCTGCATTACCAAACTTCGGCTACCATGAAGGATACCTTTTGTGCCCAGGCTGGTTGTTGCAGCAGATTTTCCGCTTTCAAGTCCTTCTCCTGCAGCTTCAACGGCAATAAGTCGAACCTGCAATTCATCAAGAAAATGATAAAATGTTCCGGCGGCATTACTCCCGCCACCTACGCAGGCTATTACAGCTGTTGGGTTGCTATTTCCTGTTTTTTCTTTCAATTGCCATTTTAATTCGGCACTGATTACACTTTGAAACCTTGCAACCATATCGGGATAAGGATGGGGACCAACCACACTGCCTATGATATAATGTGTATCTGTCGGGTGATTAATCCAATCCCGGATCGCTTCGTTAGTCGCATCCTTCAACGTTTTACTTCCACTGGTTGCCGGAACTACCGTGGCTCCCAGCATTTTCATGCGGGCCACATTGGGTGCCTGGCGCTGAATATCTTTTTCACCCATATACACAATGCATTCAAGTCCTTTCAGTGCACAAACCGTTGCTGTAGCAACACCATGCTGACCGGCACCTGTTTCTGCAATAATTCTTTTTTTACCGAGTCTCTGAGCGAGTAATATCTGACCAATGGTATTATTAATTTTATGAGCTCCCGTGTGACAGAGATCTTCCCGTTTTAGAAAAACACGCGTACCGTATTTATCACTAAGTCTGTCGGCAAAATATAAAGGAGTGGGTCTGCCTGCATAATCCTTCAACAGCGAATTCAAATTCTCTAATAAATTCAGGCTCTTTTATAATTTCCAGGTATCGGGATCTGAGTTGCTCAACATTACTGAATAACATTTCAGGAATAAATGCACCTCCGAATTCTCCATAATAACCCTTTTCGCTGGGTTGCTGAAATGTTTTTAATTCTGCCATTTTAAAATTTATTTAGCGTTCAGCGATTTATAAAATTTCTCTATTTTATCCAGGTCCTTTAGTCCGCTTTGTATTTCAAAACGACTGTTTATATCTATTGAGAAAAGTTTTTTTGAAACTTCTTCTTTAAAAAATGATTTAGTTTATCAGTATCCTCCGGTTCAATACCCCCACTAAGAAAAAATAATTTATCAATTCCGGAAGGTTTCAGAAGATCCCAGTTAAATTTCTTTCCTGTTCCTCCATATCCAACACCCAGCGTATCGAAAAGAAACATATCGCAGGAATCTTCATAGGGTTTGGTTATCCAGGAAATCGGATCATTTTCTCCAAGTCTGAAAAACTTTTATTACTGTGACATAATTTGCAATCTGTTCACAGGCGCGGGGTGTTTCGTCTCCATGAAGCTGCACCATATCAAGTCCGTATTCATCCACCATATGCATCATTTGTTCATAAGGCATATTCACAAAAACACCTACTTTACCAATCCGCAATTTTGCTTTTCGCATTTGCTCGCCAGTAATATGTTTGCCGGCATACCGGGGGATTTAGGATAAAAAATAAATCCGGCAAAATCAATTCCCATTTCTTCAAGTTTCCTTACCTGATCGAGTTGCGTCATTCCGCAAACTTTTACTCTCATAGAGTTTATTTTTTAATTGATCAACAAAAGAAGCAAAAGCAATCGCGGGATCAGGCTCTTTCATAAATTGTTCGCCGATTAGAAAACCCATTGAATCCAGCCTCTTTCAGACGAATAACAGTTTCCATATCCCGGATGCCGCTTTCGGCAATACGTAATTTATTAGATGGCAAACGTTCTGCCAGACGGATGGAATGATTTATGTCAACAGCAAATGTTTTCAGGTCCCGGTTATTGATTCCAACCACATCCACATCTTCACAAAGATGATCCAATTCGCTTTCTTCGTGTATTTCCAGGAGCACTTCCAATCCCAGTTCATGCGCCCTGTCGGCAAGTAGATCTGGTTTCAGCAGGACTGCAGACATGCAGCAATCAATAGAATTACGTCTGCCCCCATTGCGCGCGATTCCACCAGCTGATATGGATCCAGAATAAAATCCTTCCGCAAAATCGGAATGTTATTGAAACGGGCATTTTGCAGATCATTTGCTGAGCCACCAAATGAAGGTTCATCTGTCAGGATAGAAATCATCGAATGCCCCATTTTGAGCATACGCGGCTAGTTACATGTCTCAACAATCGCTGTATTCATTTATTATCCCTTTTGATGGAGATTTTTTTTTAAATTCGGCAATGATTCCATTTTTTTCAGGATCATAAGAAATTTCTTCATGGAAAATATTTCCCTGTCAAAGCCAGCTTGATTTTCCAATAAATGAACCGGCGATTCCTTTTTTCGAATTTCTATTTCCTCCTTCTTATAGGAAACTAATTTTTTCAAGTATGTTTTCCATTATATGCGTAAGGCATTAAGACCTAATTCTTTTTATTGCAGTGATATTAATGTGTTTAAAGCATCTTCAATGCTCTTCCGACTTTCAAGGCTTTCCACTGCTGCCACATAATGCCAGTTCATAATCCACTATATGCTCCCGTGCAATATAATGCCATTGCCGCGTTTGCCAGAGACGACTGCGTTCTGAGCCCAGGATCCATTTCCTTTCAATATGTGCAATGAATATTTTTGCCGCCTCTTCAGTACTGTTTCCCCCGTAAATATCGGATGGGGAAACCATACGTTTTCCCAATTGTTCCGGCGTCATCACACGTTCTCCATCATTCGTAATTACGCGTGCATCTCCAGTCAGAGAAAGTTCATCATACCCATCCAGGCTGTGAATAATTGCAAATGAAGAACCTGTTTTCTGCAGTATGTAAGTATAGATACGGGCCATCTCTAAATTATAAACTCCTATCAACTGAAATTTGGGCGAGGCTGGATTCACCAATGGTCCAAGCATATTAAAAAATGTGCGGATACCCAGATTTTTTCTGATCGCACCGACAGCTTTTAATGCCGGATGAAAAAGCGGAGCATGAAGAAAACAGATATTGGCTTTTTCTGTTTCCCTTTTCAATTTTTCCGGATCATTACTGAATTTATATCCTAGTTGCTCCATAACATTGGAAGCACCACTTATGCTGGTAGCACCATAATTCCCATGTTTGGCTACTTTTTGTCCGGTCCCGGCAACTATAAAACAGGCCAGCGTAGAAATATTAAAAGTATTTTTTCCATCTCCGCCGGTACCCACGATATCAATGAATTCCTCTCCTTCCAAGCTCGGCTTTGACTGCGAGCTCCAACAGAGCATCCCGAAATCCCTGCAGTTCTTCGATGGTAATACTTCGCATTAGAAAAACCGTAATAAAAGAAGTTATCTCCGACTCGTTGTACTGACCTCGCGAAATATTGGACAAAACTTCTTTTGCCTGTTCACGCGTTAAGGTTTTATATTCAAATAGTATCTGTAATATTTTTTTCATTCTGAAGGCTTAAAGCTTAAAGCAAAGGCTTAGGGTTTATTTATAAAAAGTTATCGTTTCAAATAATTTTCAAAATCAATATTAACATTTCAACTATTTCTCAATTCACATTCCTGAAATTTCAGGCCTTACGCCTTTTGCTTTAAGCCTTAGGCCTTCCTAACCAATTTCTCATTATCTGCTCACCAAAAGGTGTAAGAACACTCTCCGGATGAAACTGTACACCTAGAACATCATAATTCTTATGCCGTAAAGCCATGATATGGCCATTGGCATCTGTTGCCGTTACTTCCAGCGATTTCGGAAATCCATCCGGATCGATAACCCAACTATGATAACGCCCAGCCATAAATCCATCCGGAATACCACTGAAAAGATCAGCATTTACTGATACATTTCGTGGATTCTGGGGAATGATCTTAACAGGACTGGCAACACCATGATAAACTTTCGTAAGGTTTGTCAATCTGCCGCCAAATACTTCACCGATAGCCTGATGACCAAGACATACACCAAGAATAGATTTGGAAGCAGCGTATTGTTTTATCAAAGGCAGAAGCATGCCTGCTTCTGTAGGAAGGCCGGGTCCCGGAGATAATATAATTTTATCATATGTCTGCACATTTTCCAATGGGATCTGATCATTTCGGAATACATCTACTTTTTCGCCAATAATTTTTTCAACAAGGTGAACCAGGTTATAAGTAAATGAATCATAGTTATCGAAAACGAGAATTTTCATAATCTGCAATTATATGGTTTCAGCCAGACCAATGGCAAGTTTCAATGCTCCCAGTTTATGGTTTACTTCTTCCAGTTCAGATTGTGGTTTACTGGCGGCAACAATTCCGGCGCCAGCCTGATATGTTAAGGTGTTCCGTCGGCTTAGCAGACTGCGGATCATAATGGCTTGCGTGCAATTACCATCAAAGCCGACAAAACCAATACAGCCGCCGTAATAGCTTCTTGCCGTTGGTTCATACACGCTGATAAGTTCCATTGCACGGATTTTCGGAGCTCCGCTTAAAGTTCCTGCAGGGAAGGTGACAGCAAGCAATTCAAATGGATTGCTGTCTTTTTTAAGTTTACCTTTTACTTCACTTACCAGGTGAATCACGTGTGAATAATATTGTACTTCACGGAAATGTACAACCGAAACTTCCGAACATTGCCTGCTCAGGTCGTTCCGTGCGAGATCAACCAGCATGACATGTTCAGCATTTTCTTTTGCATCTTCAAGCAGTGCGTCAGCTCTTTCTTTATCTACCTCATCATTACCGGTTCTCCCACAGGTTCCGGCTATGGGGTGCATGATGGCTTTACTATCCTTTATTAGTACCTGCGATTCCGGAGAAGAACCCATGAGTCGGTAGTCCCCATAGTCGAAATAAAATAAATAAGGACTTGGATTTACATTACGTAATGCTCTGTAAACATTGAATTCGTCGCCCGTGAAGCCAAGTTTGAAGCGGCGACTAAGCACTATCTGAAAAACATCACCGCGGAGACAACTTTTAATTCCTTTCTCAACCATTTCCCTATAATCGTTATCCGTCATATTACTTGTTTCCTCACCTTTTATCTGAAATGGAAATACCGGAACATCTTTTGAGCGGATCAATGATTCAACCAATGATAATTCGCTCTGTACTCCTTCTACCAGATTTTCACATATGTAAAGTTCATCCTTAAAATGATTTATGGCAATCACGTATTGATATAACCTGTATCTCATCAGCGGAATTAACGGTGACTCCGGTTTTTCTTCGAGCTGAATACGGTCAAAAAAACGAACTGCGTCATAAGTTGTATAACCAAAAAGGCTCTGGGCTGTTTTTACTGGTTTTTCTTCAACCTTCTGTACATCGAAATGTTCCATAAAATCCCAAAGTAAGGCAGGCACGTGGGCAGATTTTAGCGGATATTTTTCAGTCTGGCGACCTGGTAATTTAAATTCCATTTGTTCATGATCGGATATCTCAACTCCGCCAATGGCATGAATACAGATGAAAGAATAACTGTTCTCAGCAGCATGATAATCGGTGCTTTCCAGTAAAACAGTATCCCTGAAACGGTCACGGACACGTAAATAGATTCCAACAGGTGTATATATATCTGAAAGTAATTTTTTGTACGTTGTATTGAGCTTGATTTTTTTCATGTACCCGCTTAATTTTTAATTACGGCTGTTTTTAAACAAAAAAAGGCCCCGGAAATAACCGGGGCCTGATATGTTTATAACATAGCGATTGCTTTACGCGCCCCGACCGGAGTTTGTATGCCACCACCATGCATTATTAAGTATCTTGTTTATCATGCCTTGCAAATATCAGCGCTAATTTTGAAATTTCCAAATTAGCATTTAAATTATTCCTTTAGTTGTAGGCAAATAATTGCTGAAAGGATCCTTTTTTACAGCCATTCTGATGGCTTTTGCAAATGCCTTAAATATGGCTTCTATTTTATGATGTTCGTTTTCACCATGGCAGGCGATATTCAGGTTACAATGTGCGGCTTCTGAAAATGACTTAAAGAAATGAAAAAACATTTCCGTGGGCATGTCACCGACTTTCTCTCTTTGAAAAAATACGTTCCACACAATCCAGCTTCGCCCACCAAAATCCAGTAATACCCGGGCATCTGCATCATCCATAGGCAGAGCAAATCCATATCTTTCCATGCCTTTTTTATCCGATAGTGCCATTGCCATGGCTTCACCCAGTGCAATGCCGGTATCTTCGATCGTATGATGTTCATCAATCTGAAGGTCGCCATGTACTTCAATTTTTAAATCCATTTTTCCGTGCCTGGCAATCTGATCCAGCATATGATCAAAAAAAGCAAGTCCCGTGTGAATATCAGCTTTACCGTTTCCATCCGCATTCAATTCAATCCTGATTTTTGTTTCCCTGGTATTCCGTTCATGTATAACATGCCGGAGTCCGGATTTCAAAAATGAATAAATTTCTGACCATTGAATGGTTTCCAACGCAACTACTTTCTCAAGATCAGTGATTGTATCTTTTATTTCCTTACCACCCAAATGAATGTCCTGCTTTAACCATATGGCTTTGCATCCGAGATTTTTAGCCAATTGCACATCTGTAATGCGGTCTCCGATTACATAAGATCCTGCGATGTCATATTGAACATTGTTCAAGTAAGAAGTAAGCATTCCGGTACCCGGTTTGCGCGATGGTGAATTATCTGAAGGAAAAGATTTATCAATATGAACCGCACTGAAGTGTATTCCTTCATTGGAAAAACATTGCATTACAAAGTTCTGAACGGGCCAGAATTTATTTTCCGGAAATGAAGGTTTACCCAGTCCATCCTGGTTTGTAACCATTACAAGTTCATAATCCATTTCATCTGCAATTCTTCCTAAAAACTCAAATACACCGGGAAAAATTCCAGTTTACTGAAATCATCAATCTGATATGTTGGCGGAGATTCTTTTATAAGTGTTCCATCCCGGTCTATAAAAAGGATCCTTTTCATTAAAATTATTTCAGGTTGCTGGTCGCCGATTTTACTTCCGAAACCTTTACTGCCGATGTTTTGTTGCCGAAACTGTTGCGAATATAAGTTAATACATCCGCGATTTCCTGATCGTTGAGTCCTGAGTCTGGTGGCATCACATTATTATATGCAATACCATTTATTTCTTCATGAGCTGACGAACCTTTTATAATAATGTCGATCAATTTATTCTTGTCACCAGTTACCTGTCGGCAATTTAACGGGGGATTCACGTTGGGTATACCAACTCCGTCTGGCTGATGACAGGAAGTACAATGCAGCATATAAACTTTTTTTCCCGAGTCCATTGAAAGCCTGAAAGGAGATTTCTTCACCGCACAATGATTTCCTTCCTGTGCTTTTATCAAAACCGGTAATATTAAAAATGAACAGATAAAAAAAATGAATGGAAGCCCTGATTGAATTTTCATTTTATTTATAGGTAATTCTCCATATGGTTCCCTGAACGTCATCTGTCACATAAAGGGAGCCATCAGGACCTTCTGCAAGGCCACAGGGACGGTGCAAAGCACCCCCTGAAGCTGTATTCTTGGGTCCTCCTGAAAATCCATTTGCAAATATTTCCCATTTCCCGGATGGTTTGCCATTTTTGAAAGGTACAAAGGCAACATAGAATCCTTCCTGTGGTTCAGGCGCCCGGTTCCAGGAACCGTGAAAAGCGATAAATGCACCATTTCTGTATTTTTCAGGAAACTGATGACCTGTATAAAATAAAAGTCCATTGGGCGCCAGGTGTCCGGGAAAAGCATATACCGGATTTATTGCATCTTCTCCTGCAGTTTTCTTTCCATCTCCGCCATATTCAGGTGCCAGGATTTTTTTACCCTGTATTTGATCATAATAAATATATGGCCACCCCGCGTTAGATCCTTTGTGCAATTCGTACATGCATTCTGCCGGAAGTTCAGCGTTTTGTTTATCAGTGAACATTGCGGGGAAAATAGTATGTAACTGGTCCCGTCCATGTTGCATCACAAATAATGTATTCGTGGTGGTATTCCAATCCAATCCGACCACATTACGCAAACCAGTTGCATATCGGATTCCATCTGCGTAGGTCTGGTTAAGCTTGTCTGCTTTGAACTGCCAGATGCCCGCAGCAGAATCCAATATCGGGCATGGTTTTCTTCCCATAGAACCTACTTTTCTGTCTTCTATCTGGCAGGAATTGGAATATGCGCCTATATTCACATAGATATTTCCACTGTTATCCAATGTAAACGCTTTTGGTTCATGCTCGCCACGGGCTATTAAACCGGTAATTATTCTTTCCGGCTGATCGGGATTCGCAACTGTTCCGTCATTATTAAGTTTAAATCTGAAAACTTCCTGATCGGAGGATGCATAGAGCCAACCGTTTTTTACTTTGATACCTGTCCCTTTAAATGATCCAAAATCGAATTCTTCATCTGCCACTCCGTCCCCGTTTTGATCTTTTAAACGAACAATAGTATTCCCTTTTTTAGGACTCGCAAGTTTTACATAAATATATCCCGAAGGCGTAACTGTAATATGGCGGGCTTTACCCAGACCGGCTGCAAATACAGTTGCATTAAATCCACTTGGAAGAGTCAGACTAACATCTGGTTTCGACGGAGTCAGTTTGAAAACTCTGTCTGTATCTGAAATGACCGGATTGTAAGTGACCGAAGCGCGACAAAAAGTTGTCATCAACATCAACCCGATAATAAGTTTATTCCTTGTCTTTTTCATTCTTATAAAATTTTCAGGATTATAAAAATATGAATTTATGAGTTCCCAATGGACCCAAGTGTGCTGATTAATTTCTCATTCTGTTCTTTTGTTCCGACTGTGATTCGCAAACAATCTTCACATCCCGGTGTAGAACTCCTGTCACGAACAACAATACCATTGCTCAATAACAATTCATATACCTTTCTTGCTGCTTTTATTTTAACAAGCAAAAAATTCGCTTCACTTGGATAAACGTTCAATACAGATGATAAACGGCTGATCTTGCCTGCCAGGTCATTCCGCATGCTTACTATTTCTTTAATCATTTCGTTCACTTCATTCGTGTTCTTTAAAGCTTCAAACACTAATTCCTGTGTAGCTTGGCCGATATTATAGGGAGGTTTAATTTTGTTCATCACTTCGATGATCTTTTCACTTGCAAAAGCCATACCCACACGCAGGCCGGCAAGTCCCCAGGCTTTGCTAAGCGTTTGCATAACCACCAGGTTCGGATATTCAGTTAGTTCCCGGATAAAACTTTGATTCCGGGAAAAATTGACGTAGGCTTCATCTATAGCAACAATACCTTCAAAATTATTCAGGACCATTTCAATATCCTGGTGGTTAAATGCATTTCCAGTCGGATTATTGGGGGAACATATCCAGATGATTTTTGTTTGTTCATCTACCAATTCTTCCATCTCAGCCAGATCCAGTTGAAAATTTTCTGTCAATGGTGCTTTCCGTACTTCCGCATCATGGATATGGGCACTGACTTCATACATACCATAAGTTGGAGGATGAATGATTACGTTATCCTTTCCCAGGATTACAAAATGCACGGTAAAGAAGCTCAATACATTCATCACTTCCATTTCCTAAAAAAATATTCTCTGGTGGCAAACCCTTAATCTGTGAAAGACGGTCCTTTATTTTAACCTGGTGAGGATCGGGATAACGGTTAAAAGGCGGTGAAATGGCAGATCCCAGGCTATTCTCATTTGCATCAAGGAAAATATGAGCCAAACCGCTGAATTCGTCCCGGGCAGAAGCATAGGGAACCAGCTTTTTAATATTGTCGCGCAATAAAAAGTTGATATCAGTCATTCTAATAATTAAAAATAAAGGATGAATTCATGCGTCAATCTTTAAGTGTTTTAAGTCTGACTTCAATTGCTTCTGCATGTGCCTCCAAACCTTCTTCCCTGGCCATTTCAATAACCGTATTTCCAATGGACTGAAGACCTTCTTTAGTTAATTTCTGAAAACTGATCTTCTTCACAAAACTATCAATACTCACGCCGCTATAAGCCCTCGCAAATCCATTCGTAGGAAGAGTATGATTGGTTCCGGTGGCATAGTCTCCGGCACTCTCAGGTGCATAATTTCCTAAAAAAACAGATCCGGCGTTTTGAACTTTCGCAGCAAGAGTTTCAGCATCATGACAAGCCAGAATCAAATGTTCCGGGGCATATTTATTGAGAAATTCCATAGACAATGATCTGTCGGATATCAAAAACATTTTACTGTTTTTGAGCGATTTTTCAGCTATCGTTTTTCGTGGCAGTTTTTCGATTTGTTCTTCCAGCTCAAGATTTACTTTTTCCGCGAAAGACCGGCTATCTGTTACCAGAATTACCTGGCTGTCTGCACCATGTTCACATTGGGATAAAAGATCTGCTGCAACAAAAGCCGGAACTGCCGACTCGTCTGCGTAAATGGCCAGCTCACTTGGTCCGGCTGGCATATCTATGGCAATGCCTTCCTGCTGTATCATTTTCTTGGCCTGCGTTACCCATTGATTTCCTGGTCCAAAGATTTTATATACCTGTGGAATGGTTTCTGTTCCATACGCCATGGCCGCAATTGCCTGCACGCCGCCGACGCGGAATACATTTGTAATTCTCAGCAATTTCGCCACATATAAAATAGCCGGATGAATCATTCCATCTTTTTGAGGAGGGGTACAAACTATAATCTCTTTACATCCGGCAATTCTGGCTGGTATGCCAAGCATTAGAAGGGATGAAAACAATGGTGCAGTACCGCCGGGCACATATAATCCGATTTTTTCTATTGCCAATGATTTTCTCCAGCAAAGTATTCCAGGTTGAGTCTCCACTTCCGGTTCCAGCATACGCTGATTGCTATGAAATGTTGAAATATTCTTTTCAGCCTGACGAATGGCAGCTTTTAATTCCTCTCCCAGGTTTTTCTCCGCCACATCGAATTCCTTTTCACTCACTTTCAGATCAATTGCAGTCGTCTTGTCGAACAATTCAGCATATTCCATTACTGCTTTATCACCCGATTTCTTTATGGCCTCTAATATTTTCCTTACAGCCGACTCCAGGTTTTCGGAGTTAATAATGGGTCTGCCCTGTAGACTTGACCATTCACGTTTTTCAGGGTTTTCTATGATTTGCAGGATTGGCATTTATAAAATCATTTTTTCTATCGGTACTACAAGTATTCCCTGGGCACCTGCCTGTTTTAATTTTTCGATGATTTCCCAGAAATCGTTTTCATTCACAACGCTGTGCACACTGCTCCACCCTGGTTCTGCAAGGGGAATTACGGTAGGGCTTTTCATTCCCGGAAGAAGGGAAATGATTTCATTTAATTTTTCATTTGGCGCATTGAGCAGGATATATTTTGTATGTCTTGCTTTATGGACTGACCTTATTCTGAATAATAATTTCTCAAGAATCTGCTGCTGGCGGACGCCAAGTTCAGGATGCTGAATCAATACGGCTTCAGAATGTAAAATCGTTTCCACTTCTCTGAGTCCGTTCATAAACAAAGTTGATCCGCTGCTCACCAGATCTACAATGGCATCGGCAAGACCTATACCAGGTGCAATTTCCACAGATCCACTGATCTCATGGATCTCAGCCCTGATTTTTTTTTCTTTCAGGAACCTGTCTACCAGAATGGGATAAGTAGTAGCTATTTTTTTATCATTTAGAAAGTTGAAATCCTTGTAGGACTCATTTCTTCCAATGGCAACAGAAAGACGGCATTTCCCAAATCCGAGTTTTTCTGAAACGGTAACTCTTTTATTTTTTTCATAAATGATATTTTCACCAACGATGCCAATGTCGGCCACGGCATCCTCGACATACTGTGGAATATCGTCGTCACGCAAAAAGAAAACTTCCAAAGGGAAATTATCCGCTTCCGTTTTCAATTTATTGATTCCATTTTTCAGATCGATTCCGCAATCCTTCAATAATTGCAATGAATCATCGTAAAGTCTGCCGGATTTCTGAATCGCAATTCGCAGCCTTATAGGCATAAAGTTGATTTAATAATTTAAAAAACAAAGGGCTTACCTTTCGATAAGCCCTGCAATTATATTGTTTACACAAAACATCAGCAGCCTACCTGTGAGGTAAGTAGAAATGATGGTGTATGGTGAACCGGATAATCATTACTGAGTAGCAAAAATAACCTGACTTGCCCATAGATCCAAAATTAATCTTATTTGGAACCCTTGGCATCGGCAAGGAATTTAGCGAGACCGATATCTGTCAGGGGATGTTTGAGAAGTCCGAGGATAGATTCGAGCGGACTGGTAATTACATCGGCTCCCGCTTCCGCACATTTAATAATGTGAAGCGCACTGCGTATCGATGCGGCCAGAATCTGTGTTTCAAAACCTTGTATCGCATAAATGTTCGCGATTTGTGCTATCAGTTCGATTCCATCCCAACCAGAATCATCAATCCGCCCAATAAAAGGTGATATATATTTTGCACCGACTTTCGCCGCCAGGATCGCCTGCCCCGCTGAAAAACACAGCGTACAATTAGTCGCAATACCATTATCAGTAAACCATTTCATGGCTTTGACACCCTCTTTTATCATGGGCACTTTGACAATGATATTAGAATTGATCGCGGCAAGTTTTTTCCCCTCGGCTATAATTCCGTTGAAATCGGTTGAAATCACTTCGGCGCTGACATCACCTTTTACAATATCAGAGATGGTTTTATAATGTTTTGTAATGTTTTCTTCTCCGCGTATGCCTTCCTTTGCCATCAGGGAAGGATTGGTTGTAACGCCGTCCAAGATTCCCAGATCATTTGCCTCACGTATTTGATCCAGGTTCGCGGTATCAATAAAAAATTTCATATAATCAATAGGTTTAAGAATTTCAAAAAAAATGGCAAGTTACTTATATCGCACCGCTCAACCACCTACCCTTGCTGCCTTCCGGCCCTGGGGGATTCAGCAGGAGCTGGCCGTATAAGACTTGCCATTGCAAAGATAAGCTTAAAGCCTAAAGCTTAAAGCTCAAGGCTAAAAAATATATGTGCAAAAGAGGAAAATGAAGATCATTAAAATGTGAATTGAAATTTTAAATTTACTTTCACATTCTTACAAAGTGTCGGTTATATTCATTTGCAATTACTCATCAAGCCTTAAACGTTAAGCGTTAGGCGTTAAGCTTATTTAAGGTTGTTCATCGAATTCATTGAATAAATGCCAACGAGCTGATCTGACCGGCCACCCAACGGGCGGTAATAAACCAGGATATCGTAATTATTTTCAGTTTCAAAATGATTACCTTCTGTCATTTCAAAAGAAGGAACCGCATGGGGATCCCCGCTATTAAGAGTCACATAAGCATAGTTGTAATATCCCATTTTCATTAATGCGGAACCTTCGTAAGCGCCACTGGAAGGGTTAAATGTCATACGAGTCAGATCATTGTACTTATAGCCCGTAAACTCTCCCATAAAATAAAGATCTTTGCCTTCTATAGGCACATTATCCGTGGGTACATAAATAAAACGTACCCGACCATAATCCCCCTGCCAGTTCGGATTAACATCATCTGTGGTTTGAATATAAAATTGACCATTGTTATCAGCGTAGTAATAATATACTTGTCCCGATCTGTCTTTATCGGGTTTCACAGTAATGATGGATCCGTTTTTCAAATAATCTACATGAGCTATCCGGTCACTTTGATAACGGAAGCTTTGAAGATCCAGCCATCTCCATTGGTTACCTCCGGGAAATAAAGGCGAATCGTCGCTGTTATAGACATAATTATTACCTGAATAAAAAGAAGGATTACCCATATAAATGGCGTTATCCCAACGATTGTTTTGCAATATTACGACATGCAGCTGCTGAAAAGGATTTGAAATACTTAAAGCCTTGCTGTTAACCGTAAACTGCAGTTTTTGATGTGACCCCGAATATTGGGGATTCATTGGCGGAAGTACCTGTGCTGAGATGGAAACTAGCGTCTGAACGACCAACAGCCTTTTTGTAAATGCTATTTTAGTTTCATCGTTGTTCAAATAAACTTTTAGAATATAATTACCCGATAATGTAAGCCGGGAATTGTTTTCAGGTAAAATAACATGATAATGTGTATAATGTGTAAGAGCTACTGATGAAAAGCGATAGTTTGTAATCTGGCTTTGCGCGAAGCCGATAATATAATCGAAGGTACTCACCTGGACCGGCGTCCAGTCAGCGTTGCACAGTTGATAAGTATAATAATAATTTTTTACGTCCGCATCCAGGTCGTCAAACTCAAGATCCAACTGATCATTACTATTCAGGGTTAAAACAGGGTAGCTCATCTGGTTACCTTTCAGAAATAATTTGACGCTATAAATATTGGGAGTATATATTGAATCAGGTATTTGTGCATCCAGGTTTGCACTAAGGCAAAGCATAATGAATATAATCAGGTATTTCATATATGAATGATGATACAATAATAGTTCAATTCCGTAAAAAACTTTTCAGACAGCCGGCGGAAGTCTATTTTTGAGTGTTAAATATTTCAGTTTGAACCTTTCCCGTTTTATTGCGAGACGAATCGCATTTAATAGTCAGCATTCCTTTTCCAGGTTTATTATCCGTCTTGCTATTGCAGCAACGGCCATAGGCGTTATGGCTATGATACTGACTATCGCTTTCGCAAAAGGGTTTCAGCATGCAATTGCTGATAAAATGTATGGTTTTTCCGGCCATATCCGTGTTCAGCATTTCGATACAGAAAAAACACAGAATGATTCTGTGGCTCCCACATTAATTAATGATACAGTTTTAACTGCCATCAGAAATGATCCGGCAGTAAAATATTTTTATGCTTTTGCTAACATAGATGCCATCCTGAAAGGACCTGAAAGTTTTGAGGGCTTGAAATTAAAAGGCGTTGAACCTGGTTTTTCATTTGACCATTTGCAGGAATTTTTGAAGTCAGGCAGATGGATTCATTTCCCGGACAGCGGTTATAGCAATGAGATCAATTTATCATCCTATACTGCCAATCAACTCAAGCTGAAAGCGGGAGATAAGCTGTATGCCTATTTTATACAGGCAGACGGCTCCAAAAGAGTGCGGCCCATGATAGTTGCAGGGACTTTTAAAACCGGCATTGAATATTACGACCGTGTCAATGCGCTGGTAGATATCCGTTTGGTTCAACGACTTAATAATTGGGGATCCGGAGAGATCAGTGGATACGAAGTTTTTATCAGAGACTACGCCATGGCTGATTCTATCAGTAACCGGATTTTCGAAAAACTCCCACGAAATTGGAATAGTCAATCCATAAGAGAAATCTACGGAAATATTTTCGACTGGTTAAACCTTCAGGATACCACCATTCTCATCGTAATTGTGATAATGATACTTGTATCAATTCTTAATCTCGTTACCTGTTTAATCATTTTACTGCTGGAGAGAACCCATATGATTGGTATTTTAAAATCCATGGGATCCCGTGATAAAGGCATTCAAAAGATTTTCCTTTATCACGGAGCGCTTATTACTTTTGCCGGTATAATTCTGGGAAATCTTTTTGGTTTATTTTTTTACTGGTTGCAAAACCGATATGGTATTATCACTCTGCCCGAAGAATCTTATTATATTTCAACTGCGGTTGCATATATTACTTGGCAACAGGTTTGTCTTGTGAACCTGGGGACCTTCGTGATATGTTTTGCAGTTCTGCTCCTTCCGAGTTTTTTTATTATACGCCGTCTCAGCCCCGTAAGAGCCATTGCTTTTAACTGATAATCTCTATACGGGATAATAGTATACCGGTTGCAATTGCAACATTCAAAGATTCAGCACCCCCTTTGCCGGGAATTCGAATTTTTTTAACTACCATGGATTCTAAAGAATGGCTGATTCCTTTCGATTCATTACCCATCAGCAGTAGAACTTTTGTTAACTTAATGTTTTCATTCAGATCATTTCCATCGAGAGAACCTGCATATACAGGTATACCCGGATTCGACCTTATATACTCTGCCAGGTCTACGTAATTTATTTCAATCCTCACGAGGCTTCCCATAGCAGATTGTACCACTTTCGGGTTAAAAACATCTGCAGTATCCTCACTGCATATTACACGTTTAACGCCGAACCAGTCAGCTGTACGGAGGATTGTGCCGAGATTACCGGGATCCTGAATAGTATCGAGTAGCAGAATCACTCCTTTCTCTATATGCAATTTGTTAAAAACAGGTTTTGTGAAAACGGCCAGAACCTGATTGGGTTTGCTGTGAAATGAAATTCTTTCCAGCTCCTTATCATTTATTCTGATGAAGAGTTTTTCCCTGTCCTTCCACATTCCATCATGCTCATTCAACCAGCTTTCTGTTGCAAAACAATGAACCAGGTTCAGATTATCTGAATGCATGAATTCCTCCACGATCTTCGGACCCTCTGCAACAAAGACTCCATCTGCATCACGGAATTTTTTATGGCCTAAACTTTGGATATATTTGACCTGCGATTTTACAAGCATGGATTCGCCGTTTTAATAATATGTCATATTGCCGGCAAGTTACATCATCACTGGTCAGACCTGCAATCGTTCCGGCGATTCTGATTTTTGCCTTCTCTGCCTGCCGGGTTCCCATCGACTTCCAAAAAGGAAAACCATTTGTATACAAAACATCAGTTAAGGTTGAAGGAAATTTGAAACCAGATGACAAACAGGATCTGGCCATAAGGTTGGAAAACCAGTTGGACGATAGTCTGCAGACTAAAACTGTAACCGCTTTTGACTGGCCATGGAAACCCCATGTAATTTATAAAAAACTTTCCCACCCTCCTGTTTATGATTCGCTGAATCTAAGTCGTTCGATTTCATTCATGCACGCCCTACTTGTTGCCAATGGCTATTATGAGCCTTTGATTAGTGACACAGTAACCTATAAAATCGCCCATAAAAAAGGCGGCGAAAATCTCGAGGAACAAAGAGTGTATATTAGTTTTATTGTAAAGCCCGGCAAACAGATTTTATTTGATTCTGTCGGGTTTAGTCTTCGCACCCCGAGCTTCAGCAGATAGCATTAAATTCCAGGGGTCAATCCTTTATTAAAGTAGGGAAACCTTATACACAAATTGCTCTTACCAATGAAATTAACAGGCTGGTAGACAGCTTCAAGAATAATGGATATTTCCGTTTTTCCAAAGAAGACCTCTATGTAGAACACGATACCGTATTTTCTGCTCTTATAGCTCCTTCTCTTGATCCTATTGAACAGGCGGAATTACTCGAAAAGCTGAAACAGAAAAAGGAAAATCCCACGATTACCGTGGTAATCAAACAAAGGCCGGCGCGAGATACAACGCATTTAATTAAATATTTCATTGATCAGGTTACCGTTTACCCTGATCTCCCAACAGCAGAAGATACAATTACGGTACATACAGATACAACGACGATCAATCAGATCAAATTTATAAGCAGAACCAATAAATTCAAACTGCCCTTTCTCGCAAACAATATTTATCTATTACCCGGAGGAATGTATAAACAACAAAATTATTTTCGTACTTCGAACCGCCTGAGCCAGTTTTCTGCATGGGAATATAATAACATTGAATTCGAGCGATCTCCTAAATATGACAGCTTATTAGATGTTTTTTTAAGGATGTATCCGTCGAAAAAACAGAAGCTTTCCCTCTCACTTGAGACCAGTTATAATACGAATGGCATTGTGACAACCGGAAGCCTCCTGGGCACAAGTGTTATACTGGGTTTACAAAACCGGAATGCATATCGCCAATCCATATTGACCAACACCAGTTTACAATTTGGTATTGAATTGGGTTCACATTCAACCATTCAAACCGTATTAACGAGCTTATCACATACTATTGCAATACCGCGTATTATACAAATTATTCCTTTCCTGAATTTCCCTGCTAATCTGGAGCAGAAAGGGTACAGCACCCAAACGCTGATTAATGTTAACGCAGGTTATACCAAGCGCCTTGATTTTTTCACTCAGGAAAGTGTAAATGGATCTTTCGGTTATCAATGGTCGAAAACACAGATCCATAAAAAATATGAACAGACTTTTTCAGTAACCAAAAGTTATTTCTGGAAACCGATAAACATCGAAAATACATCATACCCAAATATCACCGACAGCTTTCAAACCATTCTGAAAGAAAACCCTCCGTTGCAGATTACGTTCCGTTCCGGGCTGGTCATCGGACAACAGTTCGCATATAATATTGTCAGGGTCAAACAAAATAAAATAAATTATTTTCTTATAGATTTTGATGAAAGCGGGGCATTACTGGGATTTTTTAAAAATCTGGATAAAGAGGGATTGCTGCGATATGTTAAAGGTCAGATCGAATTCAGGCACACCATTGATTATGGAAAAAATCAGCTTGCATTCCGCGCATTTGGAGGTGCAGGATATGCATATGGCTTAACGGAATCTGGTTATGAACACACCCTTCCAACTTTTAAGGCTTTTTATGCAGGAGGTCCCAATAGTATGCGGGCCTGGCAGGTGAGAAATCTGGGACTGGGATCCTCAAAATACTATACGGATTCACTGAATACACTTGATCTGCGTTATGGTGATATCAAACTGGAGTTTAATGCTGAATACCGGTTCCTTCTCGGAACCCTTTTTGGCATTAAATTTAGAAGCGCAGTTTTTACCGATGTAGGAAATATCTGGAACTGGACACCGATCACGAATGACTCTTTGGGTGTAGGAAGTGATTTTCAGTTAAACCGCTTTTATAAGGAATTTGCCGTTGGTGCTGGTACGGGATTAAGGCTCGATTTTAATTATTTTCTCATACGCCTGGACTGGTCATATAAGATCCGCGATCCACAGGCAATGCTGGGTTCGGATACCTGGTTTTATAAACTTGAACTGAGCAGCGGGCAACTTCAGCTGGGGATCAATTATCCGTTCTGATATTTATTTCAGCAGATTCAGGATCGACTGCGTTCTCCAAATGATAATTTCCCAATTCTGGTTCGGCATAGCGAACTGAGGTAGGCTCCGCAACCCAGGGATTGACCCACATCGTTTGCCAGGCTTCGTATATAAGTACCTGTAGAACATACAACACGAAATGAAATGAGAGGAAGTTCCTGAATGTGCATTTCAAATTCTTTTATAAATACTCTTCTGCCTTCGAGTGTAACAGCCCTTCCCTGTCTGGCCAGATCATAAGAACGCTCGCCATTTTTTTTAATGGCAGAATATACCGGTGGAACCTGAATAATTTCCCCGGTAAATTTTTTAGAGACTTCCAATAATGCTGCCTGATTCACATGACTAAAATCTTTCAGGTCTTCCGGAATTGTTTCCAGATCAAATGAAGCCGTAGTCGCACCAAGTGTTATCGTGCCGTTATATTCCTTTTCCTGCGACATATATTCACTGATTTTTTTGGTAAATTTTCCTGTGCATAAAATCAGCAGTCCGGTAGCCAGTGGATCTAATGTACCCGCATGTCCGACTTTAGCGTGTACCTTGTTTCGTATTTTTTTAACTACATCAGCCGAAGTCCATCCTATGGGTTTGTTTATCAGTATCATCCGGCCTTCTTCGAAAGGATTCATTATGGTAAATTTTTCTGAATCAGATTTCCCTTCTTGCTTTTATCTGCAGGTATTTATTAATTACATCCACACTCAATTTTTCCGGCGCAGTTAATAACGCACTGATTCCATAGCGCTGAAGTTCCTTAACTATCAATTTTTTTTCCAGGATAAATTTTTCAGCAATCACTTTTTCATATAAACTTTCGATATTGGCAGCTTTTCCGGAAGCCAGTGCTTCAAGTGATGTATTTTCAAAAAAAACAACCAATAATAAATGTCGTCCTGATATATTTCTCAGGTAGGGCAATTGCCTTCCCAGCGACGAAAGTGATTCAAAATTTGTAAAAAGAATCAGCAGGCTCCTTTGTGTAATGCGCGTTTTTATCAGTTTATGTAAAAATGCGAAATCTGATTCCAGAAATTGCGTAGTTAAATTATAAAGTGCATTTACGATTCCCGTCATCTGGGAAGACCTGTGATTCGCTGGTAAAAAATCACCACCTTTATCTCCAAAACCAATAATTCCTGCCCGGTCCTGCTTTGAAATTGCTACTGCACTCAATGCTAGTGTAGCATTAACGGCATAATCCAATAAGCTAAGTCCTTCGAATGCCATTTTCATCGTCCTTCCTTTATCGATAATGCAATATACCTGCTGACTTTTTTCATCCGTAAATACATTCACCATTAGCTGACCTCCGGTTCTGCCTGTTGCTTTCCAATTGATTCCACGGATATCGTCACCGCTCACATATTCTCGTATTTGTTCAAACTCAAGACTATGGCCCGTTTTACGAACCTGTTTGAAACCGATATTACCCGGATCCGTAATATGCGATTTGAATTCAAATTGACGGATTAACAGGAATGCAGGATAAACTTTAACGGATTCAATTGTTGAAAATGTTTTTCGCCGCATCAATAACCTTATGGGTGTTTTTATAAAAATATGGATGTCACCGAAAAAAAATTCTCCCCTGTTTTTTGGACGAACAGTATATTGAACCGTGGTATTCTCATCCGGTTCAAGAATTAATTTCTTCCTGAAATCCCTGATCTGCCATGGTTCCGGAAATTCTTCAACTAATTGAAGGAATGCCCTGAATGGATAATGATTCCCTATCCGCCATAGTATCGTGTTCTCTTCACCGTTACTTAATCTTTCAGGCAGGATTCGTTGGGCAGAAACAGGATTTTGTTTTGAAAATAATACCAGGAAATCGAGAATTAAAGCCAGTGCGAATAAACCCAGGAGCAATAAAGCGATGCTAAAAAGAAAAGGAATAAAATATGAAATTATGAACAACAAAATAACAGCCGCCATTAAACGATAAAACCGTTTTCCAAGAAAAATGGATAGCCAAAGCTGTTTCAAAATATTCATGTTACCTGGGAATTTCTGAAGATTGAATAATTTGTTTGATTACATCATCCGCAGTGCCCCCTTCCATTTCCTTTTCAGGTGAAAGAACCAGTCGATGACGCAGAACAGGCGGAATTACATATAAAATATCCTCCGGAACAACAAAATCTCTCCCGTTTATGGCTGCAATGGCTTTTGATGACTGTAAAATGCCTATGGAAGCGCGGGGGGAAGCGCCGAGGTAAATTGATTTATGTTGTCTTGTGGAAGTAACCACAGAAACAATAAAACGAATAAGTTTTTCTTCCACGTGAATACCATTTACCAGTTGACGCAGGTTATCAATGGCGGATGCATTCAATACGGGTTGCACCAAATTATTCATTCCCGAGCCGGTATTGTTGTGATGTTTAGTAACCACGATCACTTCATCTGATTCGCTGGGATAATCTACTTTAATTTTAAACAGAAAGCGGTCCAGTTGTGCTTCAGGTAAATGATATGTGCCTTCCTGCTCGATCGGGTTTTGTGTCGCGATAACTAAAAATGGTTGTTGCATCAGCATGGTTTGACCATCAACCGTTATCTGCCTTTCTTCCATCACTTCAAATAAAGCTGCCTGTGTTTTTGCGGGGGCCCGGTTGATTTCATCAATTAAAATGATATTACTGAAAATTGGGCCCGGCCGGAATTGAAATAACATTTCACGTGGATTAAATATGGAAGCGCCAATTACATCCCCGGGCATCAGATCAGGTGTAAACTGAATCCTCGAAAATCCAACATCAATGGAACGGCTGAGAAGTTTTGCTGTAAGTGTCTTGGCAACACCCGGAACGCCTTCAATAAGGATATGGCCATCTGCCAAAATTCCGGCAATCAGCAACTCGATCATCTGACCCTGACCAACTATTACCTTTCCTATTTCTGATTTTAATTTTTCCAAAGTTTCCACGAAATCCCGGAGAGGGGTTCTTTCTCCAAATAAATTTTCTTCCATATTCTATGCTGGTTTGTTGAATTGACTGATTTGTGAGTGAAGATCCATTAATTCCTGATCAGATATAGCCGTTCTCAGCCGTATGTCCTGAATTAATCGGACCATAGGTTTTATTTCATTTAAAGGTTGCCCGGCCCTGATTGCAAGTTTTTGCACAAATTCTTCATTCAATAATGAGGTTGAAAGATTATAAGAGGATCTAATATTTTCAAGGAAAGCTGTTATCATTTTAATTGCCAGATTCTGGTTGTTCTTCTGCTGAAAATATAAGCGACCAACAGTTTTTACAAAATCTTCCGACGCGTTACGTGGCCAGTGGATTACCGTAATCGGCCGCTGTTTTCGTTTTGATTCTATAAAGAACATCAGAAGGAACAAAATAAGCGTAAGCCAGAATGCCCATTTTAAGGAACGGTTACCAAGAATAAAGCGCAGTGAAGAAAAATTCTTACCGCTCTTCCCGTATCTGAAATAATCAGACCATTCTACAATACCGGCCTGTTTTTGCAAATTGGAAAGGGCAACATCATAATAAGATCTGTTTTTTTTGTGTAATAAAAAGAAATTACTGAATACAAAGGGATCCAGATGAATAAAAATGGATCCGCCTTTTGCATATGAAATCCTTATAAAATCAGGATTCCCGGAGTTATCCCTGCCCAGGATCATTGTATACCCGGTATCAATAGTTTCAAAATAAGACCGGCTGGAATAACCCGGGTATCTATAGTTCATCCATTCTTTCTGATCAGGACGTAACAGACTGATTTCAGTACTGTCTCTTTCAAAAAATATATCCTCTTTTATTTTTAGATGAAGCATCGTCATAACTGTATCCTCAAAATACAATGCCGATATAAAAACCTGGTTTTTTCCTGAAGCTGCAAAACGAATGATATCCTGCATTTCATCCGGTTCGGGTCTAATTCAGAACCGATAATAATTAGTGCCCGCTGCGTATCATCCCCATTTTCATTTTGATATAATACCGGGAATCTGTTGCTTGTACGGATATCAGCATTCGGAAAAATAAAGGGCAGATTGTCATAAGAATACTTAGTTCCATATGGAATTTTATCCAAACGCCACAGGCTTACTCGCCTGTCGAGATGTTTTTTGCATGAACAACACATGCTCAGCAAACAGAAAATAATTAATCTATATTTTAAATAATATTTCAATCGAAAAGGGTCTGTTGAAAATCTTCAAATCTGTTTTTAAGTCTGTTAAATAAGTCCTGTTGAGGAATAAATTCGCCATAATAAATGTATTCATATGCAGTTGCCAGATATCTGAAATCAGCTACGCCCGGATGGGTCGCAAAAGCACGTGCAATTTCTGCATTGGTTGAAGAATCACGGATTTGTATATCGCCCTTGTCCCGAATTGTCCGGATCAGTCTCAGGTACATAAAACGCACTGCAAGCCTGTAATTTTCTTCGAGCTGGTATTTATGGATGAGAACATCATAGTCTATTTCATTGTTAAAATCATAAACTTCCTGAGAAGAATCATTCTGTATACTTTTCCGTTTTAACCATCTGAGATTATTTTCTTTTGCCAACTGATAGATCCCGTATAGAAAAATTCCGGCAAACAGAATAAAAATAATCCACTGAAAAAGCCGGCTGCCAAATAGTTTTGTAAATATTCCCGGTTTTGATGGGGCTTCCTGGCGCCAGTATTCCGGTTCATTTGCATACGCATAGTCAGGATTCTTCAGGTATGAGTTTACCTGTCTCTGAGATACCTCCCGAAATGAATAGGGGAAATATTTCCCTGAAGAGTCATTTAATTCAATCTTTGAAACAGTATCCTCAGCTGATTGAGAATAACCAGTTTCAATTCCCAGAATGAATAAAATAAAAAAGATTAAGTGCAGATATTTGATCATGTAGAATGGTCAGAATTTTCAGATTGAATCATTCGTTCCTTTCCGCCAAGACGAACAGGATAAATGATAAAATACCAGATGATAAAACTGGCGGAAGAAATCAGGATAAAAAGGCTTAACCAGACAGGCATGTGGGAATAACGCGTAACAAAGCCTTCAAGAAACGCAGCCAGAATAAATACAGGTACCAGGCCGATCATCATTTTTATTCCATCTCTTGCTCCGCGTTTCAGAGAATAAAGCCTTTTATAAGTACCTGGGAAAACCAGGCTTTTAGCAAGGACAATTCCTGCTGCTCCTGCTATGATAATAGATGAAATCTCCAGAGTTCCATGGATCCATATCACCAGCACTGATTGCCAGCCAAGACCTTTCGAAAAAAAATAATATTGAAAAGCTCCCAGCATTACTCCGTTATTAAACAACATCCAAACTGTTCCAATGCCGGCCAGAATTCCAAGGATAAAAATTAAAAAGGAAACCGGAAATGTTATTAACAGCTATCCATAAAAACATCGATGCAGAATCATCCTCCTTTATAAACGCCAAATGGATCCCCTTTGGCAATATTCTGTTCCGTCATTTCTACATAATCATTGCCAAGTACACCCCGAACAAAGCTTTGATCATTCGCTGCAGAAAAAGCTGCTACCAAAGCGAAGAATATAAATATAAGAAAGGCATAAAGTAATTCGAGGTGATATTTTTCAATCACGAGTGGTAATTCCGTTTTCCAGAATCTGACAATCCGTGAGGATTCTTCCTTTTTATTTTTATAAATGCCAAGATAAATTTCCGAGGCGAGTTTATTGAGATACTGGGTGACCTTGCTTTGCGGGTAAAATGTTTTTGCATACCCAAGGTCATTTACCAACTCTGTAAATCGGTTCGCCATTTCATCAGGATCCGTTGTAGGCTCATACTGATAAGTTTTCCATTTTTCTATATTCTGTTGTATGAATTGACCTTCACGCACAAAAACAGTACATTTATTTATAAATATAGTTCATCCCCCGATTATATGTTAACTGTTAAACTGGATACAGGTTTCAATATTGAAGTTGACTTCCCGATAAGCCCATTTCACCGTCGAATGTTTGCATATTGTGTGGATGTGCTGGTTATGTTTCTCTACGGACTATTATGCAGTAAGATCGTCGGATTTCTTCCGCAAAAAAGCTTATCTGAAAAACAATGGTTGTGGATCATAATCGGTTTTCCCGTTTTATTTTATTACCCGGTATTAGAAATCCTGACCAACGGACAAACCATCGGGAAAAGAATTCTGGGAATTCGGGTGATCGCAATGGACGGGGGACAGGCATCCGTAAGCCAATTTTTATTGCGATGGGTATTCAGGCTGGCTGATTTCCCTTTTTGGATCTTCGGTGCCATTGCAGCCGGCAGTCTCCCCTGGTGGTTGAGTTTTCTTGTTTTTTCCGGAGTTGCCTGTGTAATCATTTCTGACAAATCCCAAAGAATTGGGGATATTATCGCGGGAACAATTGTAATTTTTACAAGATCGAATACTTCCTGGCAGGACACTGTTTTTATAGAAGTTGAATCCGATTATATACCCCGTTATCCACAGGTGATGCAGATGAGTGATAAAGATCTTAATTCACTTAAAATGATCATTCGTACTGTTAAGAAAAATAATAATCACGAACTCGCTTTCCGGATTGCAGAAAGGATAAAATGGAAACTGAATATGCAGGGTGATCAGGATGCGATTGATTTCCTTGAGACCCTGCTTAAAGATTATAATTATTATTCAAACCACTGATCTGGTCAGGCCCGATGACCAACCATTGCACCTATAATGCCGGCAATTATTGCCAGTGCATAAATGGAAAGGATAATAACTGTAAAAATTCCATAAAACTTGAAAAATGATTTCAGGCTTTTTAAAGAATCTGATAACACCTGCTGGTCATTATTTTGAAATGCCTTTCGCATTTTAGAAGAAAAATTAAATAAATAAAGAGAAGGGAAAAATATGATGAGCGCAAAGAATATATACATAAAGCTCAGAAATCCACCTCCCATAATGGCAAAAGCTGATTCGCTGCTCACACTGGACATCATAGCAGACAAAGCAGATGCAAAAAAAACACCTACGATGACCATGAGTCCACAGGAAATAAATCCCACGATAGACAGGAACCTGGCCCATCTTGCAGCTTCATTTAAATAATTTAATGACTGTTGATCCAAATGAAGTTCAAACAGGTTAGTTGGCTGTTCCATTGAGTTTATTTTGGTTAATGGGAGATGTTTCGCTTATTAAATAAAGGAAAAATCCGTCATTAATCAAAGAAATAAACCGAATTTGATCAATACGCCCTCGCAAATAAAACTCTTTCCGTGCTGGGTTTGCCGCTATAAATGCAAAATCCTTCTTCAGAGGGATTTTTGAATGGGATGCAACGAATGGTGGCTTTCGATTTCTCTTTAATGGCTTCTTCCGTTTCTGCAGTTCCATCCCAATGGGCTAAAATAAAGCCACCTTTTTCATCAAGTAAATTCAAAAATTCTTCCCAATTATCAGCTTTGGTTATATGTTCATCCCGGTACTGCATTGATTTACGGAACATTGTATCCTGGATTTCCAGGAGAAGTTTCTCGATTCTAAGCACTAGACCTTCTTCGGGAAAACTTGCTTTTTCTTTTGTGTCTCTTCTTGCAATTTCAACAGTATTATTGTCCAGATCCCTCAATCCCAGAGCTATCCGAAGCGGAACGCCTTTCTTTTCGTATTCTGCAAATTTCCATCCCGGTCTGTTATTATCATTGTTATCAAATTTCACACGAATACCTGCTTTCTTTAAATCCGCAGACAGTTCTTTACCTTTTTTATCAAGTGAATCTTTTCTTTCATCCCCTTTATAAATCGGTATGATTACAACCTGTACAGGAGCAATTCGGGGCGGCAGAATCAATCCATCATCATCACCGTGTGCCATGACCAGCGCACCAACAAGACGTGTGCTCACACCCCAGCTGGTTGCCCAAACATAATCAAGTTTGTTTTGTTTGTCCGAAAATTTCACATCAAATGCCTTAGCGAAATTTTGTCCAAGAAAATGAGATGTACCCGCCTGGAGGGCTTTTCCATCCTGCATCAGCGCTTCGATGCAATAAGTATCAATGGCCCCTGCAAATCGTTCGCTGGCTGTTTTTACTCCCCGAATAACAGGGAGCGCCATATAATTTTCAACAAAATCCGTATAAACATCCAGCATGAGTCTTGCTTCTGCAATAGCTTCATCAGATGTTGCATGGGCTGTATGCCCTTCCTGCCAGAGAAATTCCGTTGTTCTTAGAAAAAGTCTTGTTCGCATTTCCCATCTTACCACATTGGCCCATTGATTTATCAGTAATGGCAGGTCCCGGTAAGACTGAATCCAGGTTTTGTAAGTATTCCAGATGATCGTTTCACTGGTTGGCCTGACGATCAGTTCTTCTTCAAGCTTTGCTTCGGGGTCTACGATAATTCCAGCTCCATCCGGATCATTTTTCAGACGGTAATGAGTCACTACAGCGCATTCTTTGGCAAAACCCTCAACATGAGCCGCTTCCCTGCTTAAAAAACTTTTAGGAATAAAAAGCGGGAAATAGGCATTTTCATGCCCTGTATCTTTGAACATCTGGTCCAGTGTATCCCTCATTTTCTCCCAAAGGGCGAATCCAAAAGGCTTAATAACCATACATCCACGGACTGCGGAATAATCTGCCAATCCGCCCTTAATTACCAGGTCATTATACCACTGCGAATAGTCTTCCTTTCGGCTTGTAATTTCTTTGCTCATATTTTGGGTAATTCTATCTAGACTTGATTTAGCTCATTTTAACAGTTTGGAACGCTAATTTTCTGAAGGAGGTCAATATATTTTGTAATTTTGTTAAAACGCTCAAAAGTAGTAACTTAAGATCGAAATCTCTAAAAGCTTTCACTATGAAACGTCTCTATAAATTAATAGTACCCCTTGTTTTACTCTTCTCGGTTTATAGTTGCTCAACATATAAAAACAGCTCAGTAACACCGGATGACGTTTATTATTCACCCGGAACCCCTTCGAACCCCAAGGGTACGCAGTCTTCAAACTCAGATTATTACAGTACTCCGAATGATAATTATGTACAGATGCGGGTTCAGGATCCTGACCGCTGGTCTTATTTTGACGACTACAACTACGATTATTATGGCGGTTATTCTCCTTATAGCGCTTACTCACCATATGGATTCGGTATGGGCATAGGTTTTAGCACTGGCTTTTATAGCCCCTGGTATGGTGGCTTTGGTTATTACAGTCCGTTGAGTTATTACAATAGTTATTATGCATGGAACAATTTCTATAACCCCTACTATGGCGGAGTTGTAGTAGTAAACGGAAAAAACACTACCACACCCAGTTATACCCGGATGAGCACTTTTAATCCTTCTGCTTATCAGGGAAGATTTTACAATTCAAGACCCGTCACCACAAATTCAAATTATAGCCGCAGTTCTCAGAACTATAATAATCTGAATAACAATTTCAACAATTCTTCCAATAGCCGCCCGGCTTATAACAACTCTTCCAACTTCAGCAGTGGTGGGAGAAGCACTGGCGGTTTCAGTAGTGGTGCATCGCGTGGTGGAGGATTTTCTCGTCCTGGCAGGTAATTTTTGAGAGATCATGAAACTTTTTATAGTTCTGTGCCTTTCTCTTTTTCCATGTTTTTATCTTCAGGCACAGATTCCGGAAGATGCTTTACGCATGTCTTATACCCTTCCTTCAGGAACGGCCCGCGAACAGGCCATTGGAGGTGCGATGGGATCTATTGGTGGAGATATTACGGCCAATTATGTAAACCCGGCAGGGCTTGGTTTCTATAAGACCAGCGAAGTACTCATAAGCCCCGGATGGACATTCAATGCATCTAATACAGGATATCTTTCTACGAATATGAAAGGTCCTAACACAAATAACTTCCTTCTTTCCACTTCGGGTTTTGTATGGGGCAGTTCAAAC
>CAVWUD010000024.1:0-52942 GCA_963757975.1 uncultured Bacteroidota bacterium | reverse complement strand
CGTATATCTCTGTCAGAAGGTTGCAGAAAATCAAAGGGCAGGTATTTCATTTTGTTTCTCCTTAAAAAAAATTTGCCTGGCGTTAAACACGATCACAGCAATAAAAATAATTAAGTATCCCATGATTTGCAATAAGCTGATTGGCTCATGAAAAAACATAATGGCCAATACAAAAGCGATGATAGGATTTATATTCAGCAGCATACCGGCAGTGGATGAATTCATACCCAGGAGTGCATATAAATTCAGAAATAATGGTATGATGGTAAAGAATACGGCAATGATCAAAATGTAAATGTAAAACTTCTCTTCGGTAGGCAGCGGTCCGCTGAACGCAGGAAAGAAAGGAAGCAGAATAAGTGACGACAATAGAATGTGAAAACTAAGTATGATGAATTTGTCGATGCCGGTATTCTCGCGCTGACTGATCAGGTAACAGGCATAGCTGAATCCAATGACCATGCTGAACAGCATATCGGTTATATTAGCATATGAAAGCAACAAACAACCGGAAATACTCAGCAACACGGCCAACCATTGAAGCTTACTCAGTTTTTCATGCAGCAGGAAAAAGGCGAGTAAAGTGGTTAATATCGGGCAAACCATATATGCTAATGAAGTAGCCTTTATGCTGACGTGATTCATGACGTAAATAAAAGAAAACCAGTTGCCGGTTAAAAAAATACTGCCTGCAACGTTTAACAAAACAGCCCTGCGTTTTTTCTGAAGAGGCATCCGCTTAAATAACTTTAGTGTTTCCCTGCACTTATCCCGCCTGAAAAGAAAGTTTATCAGCAGCATTAGCAACGCGCAGCTGAACACACGGTAAAACAAAATATCTAAAGAAGAATAAGCATGTAAGGGTTTAAGTACGAGACTGAAAAACCCCCAGACTGTGTAGGCGGTTATGGCTGCCAGGTAATATTTAGCGGTATTCAATAGAAGATGATTAAATGATCAGCAATGATATTTTATTTTATCAAATAAAAAGCATCATTTTGGAACAAGGGTAGAGGGAGACAGAATGAAAGGCGTTGGAGAACCGGGTATCCCGCCATTTGCACCTGCTTTTGCCAATGCGATTTTTACAGTTTCAGCTAAACGTATCCGCAAGATGCCCATCAACTTAAATAATATTTAATTGTCGTAAATTGTATTCAATTAAATAATTGTTGTTTCCCACAATCAATAGCTCATGATTTCTTTAAATATCAATCAAAAAACATATCAGGTCGATGTGGATCCCAACATGCCGCTGCTATGGGTGATCCGGGATATCATCGGACTGACCGGAACCAAATATGGTTGCGGTGTTGCACAGTGCGGAGCCTGTACGGTGCATCTGGATGGTGAAGCCGCACGTTCTTGTGTTACAAAAGTCAGCCGGGCCGAAGGAAAAACAATCGTGACGATCGAAGGACTTTCTGCGAATAATGATCATCCGGTGCAACGGGCCTGGCAACAGATTGATGTGCCGCAATGCGGTTATTGTCATTCGGGACAAATCATGTCGGCGGCAGTACTCCTTCGTGAAAATCCAAATCCGACCGATCTGGATATTGACGAAGCCATGTCGGGAAATATTTGCAGATGCGGAACATATCTGCGCATCCGGAAAGCCATCCATATTGCAGCTGAATTGCAACAAAAAAAATTAGCCCAGGCTAAATAAATTCGTGCCTGTAATAATTCATTGATATTGTTTAAACGCATATCTTAAATGGAACCGAATTCAAAAAATAAATCCCGCCTTTTCCCTCTTAAAACAATCCTTCTTTTGTCATTCATCCTTTCTTTGATATGGATGGCTTCAGCATTTCGCAACAGAAATGGGCTTTCTGGTGATCCAAACAAAAAATATAAGGCAGCCAAAGACAGTATTGAATCGGTCAAAGCTTTTATGAAAGTGTACAAGGTGCTGATGAGCCCCCGGTGCATGAATTGTCATCCCGCAGGCGATGCACCCCTTCAGGGCGACGATAATCATATTCATACAATGAATGTTGTGCGCGGTCCGGACGGCACTGGAATGTATGCTGCCAAATGTTCGAACTGTCACCAGCCCACCAATGTTCCAGGATTGCATACACCTCCCGGAAATCCAAAATGGCAATTGCCGCCTGCGAACATGAAGATGGTTTTTCAGGGAAAAACACCTCGCCAGCTTGCCATGCAGATTATGAATTTTAATATGAACGGTCATAAAAATAAAGAAGAACTGATTGCACATGCGCGGGATACCCTGGTGAAAGCCGCCTGGAATGAGGGCGAAGGAAGGGTGCCTCCTCCAATGACATATACTGCTTTTGTTGCCGCATGGGATAGCTGGGTGAACAAAGGTGGATATGCACCGAAATAAACGATTAAATTATTCGCGATGGAACAATGCGCAGAAACAAATGCATTATCACGCAGAAAATTCTTAAAGAACAGCGGACTAACCGGCGCAGCCCTTTTCCTGGGTTTTTATTTACCGGTATCTGCCAAATCGGGCCGTATTATAACCGATGCCGCACTGAATAATTTAGAGCCCGAAATTGAAATGAATGCCTGGATTCTCATCGACACATCGGGCAAAGTGACGCTGGTAGATCACCGTGCAGAAATGGGTCAGGGTTCTTTTCAATCCGTTCCGCAAATTATTTCGGAAGAGCTCGAGGTTGATTTAGCCAATATCAAAGTGATCTTTGCCGAAGGAAATCAGAAAAAATATGGGAGCCAGATAACCGGTGGCAGTTCGACTATCCGCGGTTCCTATAAAAATTTACTGACACTGGGTGCATCTGCGCGTGAAATGCTGATTCAGGCTGCCGCTGCCAAATGGAATGTTCCGGTTTCAGAATGTTATGCACGGAATGGCCGTGTTTATCATAAACCTACAGACCGAAGTTTTCATTACGGAGAACTGGTGTTGGATGCATCCAAACTGGAAGCTCCTAAAAACGTAAAACTGAAGCCCCGATCTGAATATACTTTAATCGGCAAGCCGCTGCATCGCCGGGACACTCCTTTAAAAACCAATGGCAGCGCCATCTTCGGACTGGATAAAAGAATTCCAGGGTTGGTTTTTGCAGTCGTGGAAAGGAACCCCCGTATGCGCGGTACGCTGAAATCTTTTGATGATTCCGCTGCATTGAAAATACCCGGTGTAAAAAAAGTGTTGAAAATCAGGATGGCCGTTTTCGGTACGTATCGTGAAGGAGTTGCTGTGATTGCTGACTCTACCTGGACTGCCATGAAGGGAAGAAAAGCATTGAAAGTAGAATGGGACGACAGCGGCTTCACGCATATGGATTCTGCAGATATTTACAGGCAACAGGAAGAAGCCCTGAAAACCAATGAAGGTCTTTCTTTAAAAAAGCAGGGTGATCCCGATAGCATCATACGCAATGCCGATAACAAGATTGATATCATGTATCAGACACCCTATCAGGCACATGCCTGCATGGAGCCTCTGAATTGCATTGCTCATTACCAGGAAAAGAAACTGGAGATCTGGGGACCTATTCAGGCTCCCGACTGGGTACAATCATTTTTAAGCAAGGAGATGAATTTGCCTGTGGAAAACGTGATCGTTAATATGACTTTCCTCGGTGGTGGCTTTGGAAGAAAAGCCTTTCTGGATTATCCGCATGAAGCCACTTTAATCTCAAAGGAAATCGGTCTCCCGGTACAAGTTACCTGGTCACGCGAAGACGATATGACACAGGGACCCTACCGCCCCGGCATCACTTACCACTGTGAAGGAGCCGTTGCGAATGGTGAAATCAGTGCGTTCAAATTCCGAATGGCCGGGCAAAATATTGATCACTGGGAGGGTACTGAACGGGGTAAGCCAAATTCCAGCACAACCGAAGGATTTCTGGCACCTTACTATGGGAGTATCAAAAACCTTAGCATTGCTGATGTGCCTTTTGAAACACCGATACCCATCATGTGGTGGCGCTCGGTATACGCTTCTACCAATGGATTCGCATATGAGAGTTTTATGGACGAACTGGCCATCGCGGCCGGTAAGGATCCGCTTGATTTCAGAAGGTCTTACCTGAAAGATGAACGCGTACAGCGGCAGATTGATAAAATGGCAGAAATTTCCGGTTGGAAAAACAGGAAGAAGAATGAAGGATATGGAGTGGCGATTACAGAATGTTTCAGCACAACCGTTGGTCAGGTTGTAAAAGTTTCCAGAAATGCTGACGGCAAAATAAAAATCGACCAGGTATGGGCCGTAATGGATTGTGGATGGTATGTAAATCCTGATATCATCAGGGCACAGGTGGAAGGCAGTATCGTGATGGCACTCGGAGCAGCCACGATTCACGAAATCACCTTTAAAGACGGACTTGTTCAGCAAAAAAATTTCTACGATTATAACATGCCACGGATCACCAATGCCCCACCGGTAGAATTATATATAATGGAAAACGATGAAGCAGCCGGAGGTGTCGGTGAACCCGGACTACCGCCCTTCACACCCGCACTGACGAATGCTATTTTTGATTTAACAGGAAAAAGAATTAGAAAGCTGCCATTTGATTTAACCGCGATTTGAAGATCATGAAAGAACTGAATGAAATCATAAAGGCATATGATAAAGCGATTTTGCACAACAAACAGGTTGCATTGGTAACTGTTGTCAGGGTCGATGGTTCTTCATACCGGCGCCCCGGCGCACGCATGCTGGTTTCCGATGATGGTAAAATAACCGGCGCCATCAGTGGCGGTTGCCTGGAAGGTGATGCGCTGCAAAAAGCATTGTTCGCAATGGCCACGGGAGAAAATAAACTGATCAGTTACGATTCTACCGGTGAAGATGATATTCAATATGGACTCCATCTGGGATGCAATGGCGTTGTTCATATTTTATTTGAACCCATAAAAAAAGACGATCCGCAAAATCCGGTGGAATTATTGCGCCTCATTTCAAATGCCGGTGAAGGCGCCGCTCTGGTCACTCTTTTTTCAATGAAAAAAATTCAACCCGGAACAAGACTGCTGTATTTGAAAAATAATGTGTATAGTGGTTTGCCCGGACATCTGCGAGGTTTATTGACTGAAGCGGTCCAGATTGCCTATGCAGAAGAACAATCTTCTTTCCTGGATGTGGACATTGAGCAGACGACCTGCACAGCTTTTATCGAATACATCGACCGGCCAGTATCCCTCGTGATCGCAGGTGCTGGTAATGACATTCAGCCACTCGTTGAAATGGCTGCAATGCTGGGATGGTTAGTAACTGTGGTGGATGGAAGATCTCATTATGCACTGCCTGAACGTTTCACTGATGCTTCAAAAGTATCATACAGCAAACCTGCTGATATTCTTTCAAAGATTAAAACAGATAGCGGGACAGTTTTTTTACTCATGAGTCATAACTACAATTACGATCTGGGCTTTCTTTCACAAATCGTACAACAGGAATTCGGATATGTCGGAATGTTGGGACCCGCACAGAAGCGCGACCGGATGCTGTCCGACCTGCAGGATCAGGGATTTTGTTTAAATGAAGAACAACTTTCAAGAATATACGGGCCGGCGGGTTTGGATATCGGTGCAGAAAATTCAACAGAAATTGCACTTTCAATCATTGCTGAAGTGAAAGCTTTTTTATCCGGACGATCCGGATCGCCGCTTAAACTGAAAAAAGAATCCATTCATAACCGGGCGATCAATCATCTGCATCATGGGTAAAACAGGAATCATTATACTGGCAGCCGGAAATTCATCCCGAATGGGAGAACCCAAACAGTTGATGATGTATAACGACAAAACTTTTTTGCAGCATATCATCGGCGAGGCAAAAAATGCACTCCTTCATCCGGTTATCTGTGTTACAGGATACCAGTCCGACCTCATATCGGAGAGCATTTCACAAATGCAAGTCTCGATCGTTTACAACGAACGCTGGTCCGAAGGCATGGGATCGGGAATTTCTGCCGGAATCAAACAACTTTTATATTTAGATGTTGATTCGGTTATCCTGACCGTAAGCGACCAGCCCCATGTTTCGTCTGATTTGTTTCTTACGATGCTGGAGATGAAGGCCCGGTCAGGGAAAAGGATCGTTGCCTGTTCCTATGCCGGTACCCTGGGCACACCGGTATTATTCAGTAAGGAATATTTTAATCAGTTGAAATCGCTGAATGGAAACCAGGGGGCAAAAAACATTGTGAAAATAAATCTTCCCGATGTTTGTTCTGTCGAATTCGAAAAAGGAAATATTGATATTGACACGAAAGAGGATTACAAAAATCTGATTTCAGAAAATGATACGCTATGATCCGTGATGAGTTTGGCCGCGTGCACACTTACCTTCGCATATCCCTTACAGATAATTGCAACCTGCGGTGCTTTTATTGTATGCCGGATGAAGAATATGATTTCACGCCTGCTTCGCGCCTGATGCAAACAGAAGAAGTGGAACAATTGGCCAGGTTGTTTGTGACGGAAGGCGTTACAAAAATCAGACTGACCGGTGGTGAACCGCTGGTGAGAAAAGATGCTGCGAAAATCTTAGAGTCTCTAAGTGTATTGCCGGTTGAACTGGTGATGACCACCAACGCAACGCGCATTCATGAGTTCATTAATGTATTAAAAGCTTCGAGTATCAGGACCATCAACATCAGTCTCGATACGCTTCAGCCTGATAAATTTCTGCTCGTCACTCGCCGCGATCTATTTCACCAGGTACGCAGCAATATTGAACTTTTATTGCATCACGGATTCATCGTAAAAATAAACGTCGTGGTGATGAAGGGATTCAATGAAAACGAAATCAACGACTTCATTCGGTGGACCATGCACATTCCGATTCAGATCCGGTTTATTGAATTTATGCCATTCAACGGAAACAGGTGGGAAGGCAATAAAGTCTTCTCTATGAATGAAATGTTTTCAGAGATCGGCAGTCAATTTGAATTCCTTCCGGTAGAAAATGAATTGCACGGCACTGCAAAACATTTTATGATACCGGCGCATGTTGGCTCTTTCGCGATCATCAGTACCATGAGTGCTCCATTCTGCAGTACCTGCAATCGTATGCGGCTTACGGCAGATGGAAGACTAAAGAACTGTCTTTTTTCAACAGGTGAAACAGATTTGCTGACTCCCCTCAGAAATCAGGAAGATGTGACAGCACTCATACATGCATCCATCCGTTCAAAAGCAAAACAACTGGGCGGACAGTTTTCAGGAACATTCGATATGCTGGATGCCGCTTCCATTCATAACCGCCCCATGATCACCATCGGAGGATAAATAATGATATGAAATATTTCCTTTTCTTTTGTTTTGGATTCCTATTCCTGCAGGCATCAGAAGCACAAAAAACCAGCGAAAGTATTACAATATCGGGGGAAGTTCAGAAAGATGAAACCATTGACATTGCCAAACTATCCGGTTATACAACCGAGCACCTGGATAGTCTGCGTATTTATACACATGACATGCAGCCGAAGGGATTGATGAAAAATATCAATGGTGTATTATTGAAAGATATTCTGTCAGCCATTCCATTCAACAACGAAAACCCGAAAGTGCTCAGCGAATATTATATCGAATGCCAGGCCACTGATGGTTATAAAGTGCTTTTTTCCTGGAACGAAATTTTCAACAGTGAAACAGGAAACCATGTAATGATCATAACAAGTAAGAATGGAATGAATATTACCCAACTGGATGATCGCATAGCATTGGTTTCACCCACCGACAAAGCCACCGGCAGACGATATGTGAAATGGCTGAGCAAAATTATTATTCATCGTCAGCGAACCTAATGGAATCAAATGAACTTGTTTCGGTAGAACAGGCGCGCACACTTATAGCTGCCAGCCTATTCCGCGTAAACCCCGCCGTGAAGGATGTTTCCAATTCGACGGGGCTCACGATTGCGGAAGATATTTTTTCTCCGCTGGATATTCCCGCCTTCGATCAGTCTTCGATGGATGGCTATGCTGTGTATGTGGAGGATATTAATAAACCCCTGGTCGTGCAGGGTGTCATTGCTGCCGGTCATGCACAATCGGAAATATTGCAGAGAAATCATGCGATGCGCATTTTTACCGGGGCGCCGCTTCCTGCCGGTTCTGATACCATTGTCATGCAGGAAAAAGTAATCGTCCATGCATCGGCCATTCAGATCACCGATCCTGAAATTGAAAAAGGAACCCATGTAAGGAAACGCGGTTCTGAAATAAAAAAAGGCGAACTCGTTATAAAAAATGGAACCGTGATCACGGCACCCATTGCCGGCTTGCTGGCCAGTCTCGGGATGAAAACTGTGCCTGTATATCCCCGTCTTACTATTCGCATTATAGCGACGGGCAATGAATTGCAGATTCCCGGCCGGCCATTGGAGGCGGGCCAATCCTATGAATCCAATATTAGTTTTCTACGGGCAGCGCTGAAACCCTATGCTGAAAATTTAGGCACTGCTTTGTATGTCGAAGACAGTCTGGAAATTATTGAACGTACTTTATCAGCTAACATCCATTCAAGTGATCTCGTTATACTAACCGGCGGTGTTAGCGTGGGCGATTTCGATTTCGTGCGAAGGGCAGCAGACAACCTGGGTATTGATTGTAAATTCCACCGGGTAAAACAAAAGCCAGGCAAACCTTTATATTTTGGTACAAAAGAAAATAAAATCATCTTTGGCCTGCCAGGAAATCCGGCTTCCGTGGTCAGTTGTTTTTACGAATATGTTCTGCCTGCGGTGCGGTTTATGCTGCATCTGCCGCAGGAAGAACTAATATCCGCCAGGCTGAAAGATGATTTTAAAAAAGTAAAGGGCCTTACACAGTTTCTGAAAGCATATTTTGCAAACGGTGAAGTTGAGATCCTGGAAGCGCAGGAATCTTACCGCCTGCGTTCTTTTTCAAGTGCCAATTGCCTGGTAGCACTAGACGAAAACAGGCTCATTTATGATAAAGGAGAAATGGTAACGGTCCGGTTACTTCCAAAATAAAATACATGACGACCTGGCTTCCCTTATTTTATATCTTACTTTTTATAGTTGCATTTTTATATGCATCTGTCGGGCACGGAGGCGCCAGTGGTTACCTCGCACTGATGGCGCTGTTTAATTTCAGTCCCGCTGTAATGAAACCAACGGCTCTTTTGCTCAACCTCTTTGTCTCGATGGTTTCTTTCATTCAGTTCTATCGTGGAAAATATTTCAGGTGGAAATTATTTCTGCCCCTGGTCGTCTTTTCCATTCCCATGGCTTTCCTGGGTGGCATGCTTGCTATTAAGGATCCCGTGTATAAAATGATCCTGGGAATTTTTCTGATTATACCCATCTCCCGTTTTCTTTTTTTTAAGAACACGGATCCGAAAGATATGAAGCCCGCGAATCTCTATCTGTTACTGATCCTTGGTGCAGTTATCGGTTTCGTGTCGGGCATGATCGGTATTGGCGGCGGAATTATTCTTTCACCGATATTGCTCCTGCTGAAATGGACGAATCAGAAACAAACGGCTGCTATCAGCGCTTTATTTATTTTTGTAAACTCGGTAGCAGGTCTCGCCGGCCAATTTACCAAAGGTATTCAATTCAGTACGGAAATGTTTGGATATGTGGCCGTTGCTTTTGCCGGTGGTTTATGCGGCGCTTACATGGGCTCTCTTAAATTTCCGCAAACCGTTCTGAAAAACCTGCTGGCTTTTGTTTTAATGATCGCAGCCTGGAAATTATTATGGCAGTAAAAATTCAATTATTCGGACAACTTAAACAAATCACCGGAGTATCGGAATTAAATTCAGATGCGGAAGATACAGACGGACTGGTAAAAGAAATTGCCACCCGTTTTCCTCTGCTTGAAAATCTGACTTACCTTATTGCGGTGGACAGAACGATCGTACAAACCAATACCAGCATCAAAGCGGCTCAGGAGCTGGCCCTGCTTCCGCCATATTCCGGAGGATAAAATGAATCAGAAAATAAAAAACATATTTGTTACTGGTGCTATTTCGCCGGCATTTATCGGGGAGAAAATCGCCGCGCACCAATCCAAAACTGATATTGGGGGACATAGTATTTTCCTTGGACAGGTGAGGGCCGATACTGTAGAAAATAAACAGGTTGTTGCCGTCGAGTATACCAGTTACGAGGCGATGGCCCTGGAACAGATGGCGGCCATAAGGAAAACGATGATTGAAAAATATTCGCTGAGCTGTATGCATGTATATCATTCCCTGGGAAGGATAAGAAGTGGAGAAATTTGTTTATTTGTTTTCACTTCTGCACCTCACAGGAAAGCAGCGATAGAAGCCTGCTCCGAAACAGTGGAGCGGCTCAAAGCAGAGCTGCCGATCTGGGGGCAGGAAATTTTTGAAGACAACAGTTTTCAATGGAAAATCAATCAACCCGCATGAAAGACATCCTGTTTAAATCATCCACATTACGAAAAGCCATCGCCACAGCCATTGTACAGCTTTCAGATCAGGATGCCATGAATGCCGTATTAAACAAAACTGTTCCCAAGGGTGATGTGTTTGAATTCTCCAGGGCTGCGGGATTACTGGCCATTAAGAAAACTTCGGATCTCATTCCGGATTGCCATCCTGTTCCAATAGAATTTGCAGCAATAACATTCAAAACAGAAAAGCTTTTGATTTATATTTCTGTTGAAGTACATACCATTTATAAAACCGGTGTGGAAGTGGAAGCCATGCACGGCGCTTCGATTGTTGCACTGACCATCTATGACATGCTGAAGCCACTCGACAAAGGAATTGAAATCTCGTCCATACGACTGGAGAAAAAATCTGGTGGTAAAACTGATTATGGAAAAAAGCAGGCGGGTTCGATCCGCTCTGCAGTCATTGTTTGTTCCGATAGCATTTCAAAGGGAAATGCAAAAGATCAGTCAGGAAAAATAATCATTGAAAAATTAAAAGAATACGGAATAGAAAATACTTCCTATGAAGTGATACCCGACGACTTTCAATTAATTCAGCAGGAAGCTATCAAATACAGCGAACAAGGTTATGAGTTAATTTTATTTACAGGTGGAACCGGCGTCTCGCCAAAAGATCTCACACCCAATGCAATTGAACCGCTGATTGAAACGCCAATACCAGGTATTATGGAAGCCGCCCGCAATTACGGACAGGAGCGCACACCTTACGCCATGCTGTCCCGGGGCGTAGCGGGTTTTATCAGGAACAGCCTGGTCATCACGCTTCCGGGATCTGTTTCCGGATCGATCGATACCATGAATGCCATTTTCCCCTATATACTTCACCTTTTTTCAGTGAGGGCAGGAGAAAGGCATGAAAAATAATTATCCCAATACAATCGAATGGGAATTGTATCCTTGTAGAATGTACAAATTTAGTAAGCCCGATTTATGTTGGGTTTATTATTGTCTTTTACTGTAGAATTAGTTCCCTTAATTAAGAGCCAAAAAATAATAGGTGTTTCTCCTATCGTATAAAGTATCATCATAAATCGGGAAACAACCGGTTGGATGAGAGGGGAAATCCAAAACGAAAGGCTTTCAATTACATATGCTGTTCCGCCCATGATCAGTAGTATGCCAAATATTCGGGGAATAAACTTCGATTTGAAAACTAACTGACCAAAAGGTATCAACCAAAGTCCCGAGAACATTTCTATGGTTATCATTCCATATTTGTGCATCGTAAGAAATAACATGACCCAATCCTGTTTTTGTTCCAATGTTAGCGTTTTCATTATCTCACCTTTCAAAATTAAAAGAGAAGTCATGTTAAATGATTCAATCAGAAAACCAATGGGTACCTGCACAAGCACCATCGCAACCATCAATCGGGCCCGTGAGGTGTTGACTTGTTTAAACAACCGGTAAAGAACAAACACGAGCAGAATGAATAAACCATTGCTAACAAACTGGCTGACCATACCCATACGAAACAAAAATTCATGGGTAATTATATTTTGACAGGTAGTGGTTGCATTTCCCCAGACGATAATTTTGGATGGGACATACACTATGCCAAAGGCAGATGGAATTCCCATGATAATATATAAAAAGCCTGCAAGTCTTGCCGTCTTTTTGCGTGAAGTAGAATTTTCTTCCATGGGCATTTCAGGAAAAGGTACATAAGAAATCAGAGATGGTCCATTATTTAAAGAAACGCGGACCTTTTTAATTGGCAGTGGTCTTTATTCATCGCTTTTATTAATTAATTTTTTTGCATGTCCGAAAGAATTAAAAGTAAGCGTGATTAACAGGCCTATTATACATCCAATAATTACACAGACCATCCTTTCTATTGCGATATGCCAGGTGCTGTTTTGACCCTCTTCATGAATCATAACGATAATTACTGCTGCGAGGGCAGAACGTAAGGCCGTATTCAGTTTTAAGAGTGTGCCTGAAATAATGGTAAAAATCACGGCAATGCAGATTAAAAACAAGTTGGGTTGGTGAATCAGGAACAATAATAAGCCTATTCCAGATCCCAAAATATTTGCCTTCATCCTGTCAATTGCCAGCTGATTTGAATACTTACCATCCGGGGCGATAACCAATACTGTTGAAATCATGCTCCAGTAAAACTGGTGCTGGGGGAAACATTTATACAATGTATAACTGATACATAATCCAATAGTGCATTGCAAAATGTAAATAAATAGCTGCGAATTATAGTATTGCTTAATCATTCACAACAATAGAATATAATTTCAAGCTTTGCTGTAACTCTTTTTGATATAACAATGCAAATTTGAATACCGGATAAAATTAAAAAATAAAATCGGGTGCCGTTCTTTTTGTTGAATCAATTCTCCTCGTGAACGGGCGATGATTTTGTATTGATGTATTTTATAACTGCAATGATATCCTCTTCTCCCAATACCGTCTCTGCCTGTTGAAATGTTTTATATGCTGTCTCTCCCAGGGGTGTTGCCAATCCTTCACCTTTAGCGAGGCGTAAATCTTTTGCAATATTCTTAAGCGCAAAAGCAGCTTTATAATTATTTTGAATTATTGCATCTCCTTTTATTTTGGCGAATACATTGCTCATGGCGCTGTTATTGATCAATGTAATCATATCCTCTGTTTTAATATTATTTCGACGGGCAAATAACACCGATTCAGCAAGACCCTGTGCATGAAACGCGAGAAGTATGTTGATGGCCAGTTTGGCCATATTGCCTGCACCGGTACTACCTACCAGCAGGGTTAGCCTTCCAAGGTTTTCAAATATGGGTTTTACTTTTTCCAACAGGGATTCAATTCCCCCAACCATGATTACAAGTTGACCATCCTCCGCCTGTTTTACACTTCCCGAAACAGGAGCATCCAGGTAATGGTTACCCTGCAGGTCGCACAAAGAAGCCATCTCCCTGCTAATGCCCGGTGAAACAGTGCTCATATTGATGATGATCTTACCGTTTGTTTTCGTTGCAAGAAGTCCATTTTCGCCAGTGAAAATTTCCCTGATCGCCTGATCATCCGTAACCATAATGATAATGACATCCATCTGATCAATTAGGAACAGGGGGGAAGAAGCAACGTTTGCTCCGATCAATTTCAAAGTCTCCTCCTTTGCTTTGTTACGATTGTAAACTGTAACGGAATAGCCTGCATTTATCAATCGCTTTGACATGGGGCTTCCCATATTTCCGAGACCGATCCATCCGATTTTCATGATGTATGCTTTTTGAGTTATGAGATTTGAACTATGAACTATGAGATATGAGATATGAGATATGGGTTATGGGTTATGAGATATTGGATATGAGATATGAGATATGAGATATGATTTATGGGTTGAAGCAAATCTCTTACCCCATATCCCATATCTCATAACCCATAACCCATATCTCATAACCCATATCTTATTTTTTCAATCCCTGCCTTATCCTGCTAACCTGCGCAACATTAATGGGGCCGGCCTTATTTCCGAAATGACTGCGCAGGTAAGTTAGTACATCCGCTATTTCCTGATCTTTTAATACTGTGTTGAACGGGGGCATCGGATTCGAATAACTTTCTCCATCAATCTCCACGCCATCATTGAGACCATTCAAAACAATTCCGATAAGTTTTGCCGGAGGGCCCTGTACATAAGGGCTTTTCTGAAGAGGCGGGGTCATACCTGGCACTCCGCCTGCATCGGCCTGGTGGCAGGTCAGACATGTATTCAGATAAATTTTTTGTCCCCGCTGAATGGAACCCAGAACAGGTTTGTTTACAGATGCTTCGGCCAGGGTGGTGCCCGTTTTCATGCAAACCATCCCTGCACCTAGCATCATTATAACCACTACTACCTTGCTTTTCATGGATATGTTTTTATGGCAATTATTTAGGATTTATCTGGCATCATAGGTAATTCTGTAAATAGTTCCCTTTGCATCGTCGGAAACATAAAGTGCTCCATCGGGTCCCTGTGCAAGACCGCAGGGCCGGTGCAATGCTTGTCCGGGTGAACTGATATTATCTGATCCTGCAAAATTGTCTGCGAAGACTTCCCAATTCCCGTCAGGCCTGCCATTTTTAAATGGCTGAAAAACAACGAAATATCCTTTTTGTTTTTCAGGAGCCCTGTTCCAGGATCCATGAAATGCGATAAATGCACCATGACGATATTTTTCAGGAAACATAGCTCCGGTATAAAATAAAAGTCCGTCAGGTGCCATATGTCCCGGATAAGCAGCAATCGGGTCTACAGCATTTTCTCCACCTGTTTTCTTTCCGTCTCCTCCATATTCAGGTGCTACAATTTTTTTCTTTTGAAACTGATCATAGTAAACATAAGGCCAGCCTCCATTATCACCTTCATGCAGGGCATACATAGTTTCAGCGGGTAATTCCGCACCCTGTTTAGCATCATATAGATTAGGATCGAGTTGAAAAAGCTGATCTCTTCCATGTTGCATCACAAAAAGCTGATCCATGTCGGTGTTCCAATCCAAACCAACCACATTTCGCAGGCCGGTTGCATAATGAACTCCGTCTGCATAAGTCTGTCCGGTTTTATCGGCCTTGAACTGCCATATCCCGGCGGCAGAATCCAATATCGGGCAGGGATTCATTCCTGGAGAACCCTGAGCGCGATCCTGCAGTTGACATGCATTCGAATAAGCGCCAATATTCACATACAGGTTTCCGTTATTGTCGAGCACGATAGATTTGGAATTGTGTTCATGACGGTCCAGAAGTCCTGTTACAATTTTTTCTGCGTGGGCCGTATCAATAACTTCCCCTTTTTCATTCAGTTTGTAACGATAAACATCTGTATTTGATGAAGCATAAAGCCAGCCGTTCTTAATATAGATTCCGGTACCTATGTAGTTTCCAAATCCGGTTTCTTTTTCTGCTTTACCATCACTATTCAGGTCCTGCAGAGCAATAATGCCGTTGCCATTTTTCAGTTTCGCGAGTTTGACATATACGATTCCATTACTTGTTACTGCGAGATGTCTCGCAGCTCCCAGATTTTCCGCGATCACTTCGACCTGAAATCCGCCGGGAAGTTTCAGTGCAGATTTAGGAGGATGATTTGGAAGGAACTTAAAACTGCTTCCCACTATGATAGCAAGAAAAAGTATGCCGTAAATAATTACTTTCTTCATAAAAATTGAGTTTAATAAATTATCAAACTCAAAACTAAAAAGAGCTTTAATCCGGGGAAAGTACATGTCGTTGAACAGGCGAATTCAGTCGCCGGATGGGAGCTGCATTCATATCAGCTATTGATATTGCCCAATGAACGATTGGCGATTCTGTCCGCCTGATTCATAAAGTAGGTTTGCATCAACAATAAGAATACGAACAAAATGAAACAGCCTGTATTCCTCAAAAGATTTGAATATTCAATCCCTATGGAACTTTGCGGGAAGGAGATCAGCTGATCAATACAGCCAACCGATTACTCTGATATCTGAGTACGCGACGCGAAATAAAAATATTAAATAATAAAAAATAACACTAAAAAATAAATATATGGAATACAGACAATTAACAAATACGGACATTAAAGTATCAGCAATTACTTTCGGAGCCTGGGCTATCGGAGGATGGATGTGGGGAGGGGCAGACAAGAATGATGCACTGGAGGCCATACACGCATCCTATGATCATGGCGTGACTTCCATAGATACGGCGGCTATTTACGGACAGGGACGAAGCGAAGAAATTGTAGGTGAGGCAATCCGCAGCCTGCCCCGGGATAAAGTACAAATATTAACCAAATTCGGTATGCGCTGGGATGAAAAAAAAGGAAGACTGGACTTCAGGAGTACCGACAATGCAGGACGTCCCATAGAAATTTACAGATATGCCGGGAAAGAAAGTGTAATAAAAGAATGTGAAGACAGCCTGCGTCGTCTGGGTACAGATTATATTGATCTTTACCAGCAACATTGGCCTGATCCCACCACACCCATTGCAGAAACCATGGAAGCATTCACACAATTAATCAAACAGGGAAAGATCCGCGCTGCCGGAGTATGCAATTTTTCAGCAGCACAAATGGCCGATGCTGAAAAAACTTTTTCACTTACCTCCGACCAGGTTCCCTACAGTATGGTAGAAAGAACGATTGAAGATGAAGTGATACCTTATTGCATCGAACATCACAAGGATGTCATTGCTTATAGTCCCTTGCAAAGGGGGCTGCTGACTGGTAAGATTAAGCCAGATCATGTTTTCGCACCCGGAGATCATCGTCCCGGAACCAGTTTTTTTAACCCGGAAAACATTCGGCGCATTGATCATTTCCTGGAACAGCTGCAGCCAATGGCAAGTTCAAAGAATGCACTGCTTTCCCAGCTTGTTATCCGTTGGACAATTGAACAGCCCGGTATTACCATTGTCCTCGTGGGAGCCCGTGATAAGGAACAGGCGACAGAAAATGCCAAAGCTGCCGATGTAATTCTTTCACGAAGTGAGATTACATTTATTGGCGAAGAGTTAAAAAAACTGGAACTTGTGGGTGAGGAAGTTCCCGCATAAAACGAGTGGCCTTTGAGCGATATCGGATAACTATATCATTCATTCTAAAAAAAATGGTATGTATTTTCTACTCATTTTTTTTGTGATCGTCTTCTTTGCATCTCTGATAACCATTCGAAGTGACCTGCGTTTTTTGAAGCAGAAGCAATTTCAGGATGCCATTGACAACAGTCGCTTTTTGCGGATGATGGAATTTATTCTGGGTACATTTTTTATATGGAGACTTTGGAAGAAAATATTACCGGTTGCCCTGCTGATCATTTTAGTGCTCACCGGAATTATTTATTTATACATTCGTTACGCACTTCCAAAAATTCCTCCTGCACGGGATATAGTAATCGATCATCATGACAGCAGTTTGCTTAAACGCGGTGAATACCTGGCGGAACATGTATCTATTTGCGTAGACTGCCACAGCGCGCGTAATGTCAATTATTTTTCATGGCCATTTATCGAGAACCAGAAAGGATCGGGTGGGCCTTTTCTCTCGCAAAAACTTGGATATACCTTTCCCGGTGAAAGCTTTACGCCCAATATTACACCTGCTAACATTGGCAGCTGGACCGATGGAGAAATCTACCGTTTATTAACAACTGGTATAGATAAGGATGGAAAAACGATTAACCATGCAATGCCATTTCAGAATTTTTCTCATCTTGATCCAAATGATGCGAAGGCGATCATAGCCTATATCAGAACAATTCCGCCGATTAAAAATTCGCCGGCTGGGATAACAAAAATTAATTTTTTTCACAGTCTGTATAACCGGACTATTTCCAGGGATGTAAAACCAATTTATCTCGATAGTTTGAAAACGGGCGTTGATTCAGGACACTATCTGGTGACCATTGCTTCCTGCAATGATTGTCATACACCCAAAAAATGGCTGGAAATTAATGATACCAGCCGATTGTTGAGCGGTGGTCTGGAATTTCCATTGCCAACCGGAGGGTTTGTACATTCCGCCAATCTTACGCCGGATGAAAGCGGACTTGCATCATGGACAGAGGAGGTATTCGTCAAAAAATTTAAAAGCTACCTGGACAGCGGAGCCATTTATAAAGTATCGCCAAATTCCTATAATACATTGATGCCATGGTCTGATTATGATGCAATGACGGAAAGGGATTTGAAGGCTATTTACGCTTATTTAAAAAGCCTCAAACCTGTTTACAATCCGGTCGTTGTTTTTACCAGGAAAAGCGTGAAGAAATTAAAAACATTCGACCAGACAGATGATAATTAAAAATGAATGGCCCGTTAACGAATATTACCTGCCATTTCAAAACACCCAATTCGTTCAGACTGAAAATTCATTATAGATTTTTAAATTCAAACAGCCATGAATCAGGTTTCAAGAAGGAGCTTTCTTAAAAATTCAGGCGGAGCAGGCATCGCTCTCTGGCTCGGAATTTCCAATTGGGACAATGCCACCAGGGGATCGAACATCTACGATGCTAAAAATTTTACGCCGTATATAATTGTCGATTCCAGTGGAAGCATTACACTTTTCAATACCAAACCAGAAATGGGCCAGGGTACCTTCCAGTCCATCCCTGCTTTGATTGCGGAAGAATTTGAAGTTTCATTCGATCAGGTTATAATAAAGCAAACGAACGGAGAATCGGTATTCGGTCCGAATCAGAGAGCGGGAGGAAGCGCTTCTATACGTACAAGTTATACAGACTTAAGAAAGGTAGGTGCATCAGCCAGGGAAGTATTTATAAAAGCAGCGAGTATACAATGGCAGGTTGATACCAGCAGTTGTTATGCAGAAAACGGTAAAGTGATTCACAAACCAACGAGTAGATCGCTTACTTATGGCGAGCTGGTGGCAGAAGCTTCAAAATTAGATCTGCCCACAGATCCAAAATTGAAAGACCCGAAAGATTTTAAAATTTTGGGCAAAATGGCCAGCCGGCCCGATGTACCTCTAAAGACTTGTGGTAAAGCAGAATTTGGTATTGATGTACGGTTGCCTGATATGCTGTATGCCAGTGTTGAAAGATCTCCTGTTATCGGGGGAACATTAAAAAGCTTTGATGCAACTGAAGCCCTTAAAATTCCCGGGGTGAAAAAAGTTGCTGCTGTCGAAAGGGTTATCGGCAAATACCATTCAATGGGTGTGGCTGTCATTGCCAACTCTTACTGGACTGCATTGCAGGCCCGTAAGAAACTTAAAATTGTGTGGGATACCGGCACATTTGACACATTCAATACGCCTGAATTCGAAGATCATTTACGCGCCCTTGCAAGTGAGGAAGGTTTGCCGGATAAAAATATTGGTTCCTTTGATTCTCTCCATTTACAACCGCAAAATACAATCGAGGCATTTTACGAAACACCCATGGAGGCGCATCATCCGCTCGAGACACTCAATTGTGTGGCACAGGTGCGCGGTGACCAGGTTGAAATATGGGTATCGACACAGGTGCCCAGTAATGTAACGGGAACGGGCGAATTCGATATGCACAAATATATCGGCGTGGCACCCGAAAATATCAGGATGCATACAAAGTTTATAGGTGGCGGGTTTGGCCGAAGGCTTTATTTTGATTTCATCATTGAGGCAGTAAATATTGCAAGGCTTATAGACAAACCGGTAAAACTTATCTGGTCGAGGGAAGACGCTACGGAGCAGGGTCCGTTCAGACCTATGACTTTTTCCCAGCTGAAAGGGGGCATTTCAGATGATGGAAAACTGATAGCATTTCAGCATAAAGTGATTAGCCCATCTCTTATGGAATCCAGAGACGGGAACTTTGATAAAACCAAAGTTGACAGTGCCATGGTGGAAGGAATCGGTGTGCAGGCTTATGAATTTCCGAATCTCAAAACATCCTACGTAAGAGCTGATTTCCATATTCCGGTTGCCTCCTGGAGGTCTGTAACCAGTTCGACGGTTGCATTTCCACCGGAATGTTTTTTGGATGAACTGGCTTATAAAGCAAATAAAGATCCGATGGAATTCCGGCTGGAGCTTCTTTCCAAACCATCTGATACGAAAAGGGTTTTATTGAAATTAAAAGAAATGTCACATTGGGATGAGCCCATGCCTGAGGGTAGAGGGCGGGGAGTGGCGCAATGGGAGTTTTTTGCAGGATTGGGTGGCCAGGTCGTAGAAGTGACATACCGTCCGGATAAATCGATTAAAATTGATAAAGTTTATGCGGTTATTGATTTAGGAGAAGTTGTAAATCCTGATAACGTAATCAATCAGGTACAGGGTGCTATTGTGATGGCCCTGGGAGCAGCTACGAAACCAGGTATTACATTTAAAGATGGAAAAGTAGAACAGCATAATTTTTATGATGATCTGCTTGTCAGAATGTTTGAGGTTCCTGAAATAGAAGTACAAATTCTGGCGGAAGGCGGTAAGGTTAAAGGCGTAGGTGAACCCGGACTACCTCCCTTTGCGCCTGCATTAGCGAATGCAATTTTTGCAGCCACCGGTAAGAGGATTCGTAAAATGCCTTTTGACTTAAACAATATATAACCCCGGGATTTAAAATCATGGTCATCGATGATAATATCCAACTATATAAATACCGGAAACAAAACGATCCCTGTTTTCTATCTTTCTGTTTTAGCAGATACTACAATAATCGTTATAAGTGCTGTCAAAGCAATTTGATATGGTTGAGTCATATATCTCCGTTCCAGCCTCATCTGCCTACACTTACAGCCTGTTGAACGATTCGCTCTTTTAAGGAATACCTGTTGATAATACCTTAGCCACATGAATATTTATAAAACATTAAATCAGAATTTATGAAAAAGATTTTTTTAGTAACAGGAATTGCCGTTGTCACTACATTTACCTCAGCTTATGCGCAGTTTAATACTGATGACAACAATTTAAAAGAAGGAAGAGAAATAAACCAGGATGCTGTCAGTGAATTCACTGCGAACCAGTTTTCCGCAGATTTCCCCAATGCTTCGAATATTAGTTTTGAGAAAACGAAAGACTTCAACAAAGTGAGCTTTAATCAGAATGGCAGTCAGAAAACAGCTTATTATGATTATAATAATCAGCTGATAGGATCCATTGTCAAGGTATCCTTTCAAGATTTACCTGCAGTTGCACAAATTAAAATTTTGGACAAATACCGGGATTATAAGGTCACTGATATTCTCAAATTTAATGTGAATAGTGAAAATGCATCATACTATGATAATGATACTTATATGACTTTATATGGTAATTCATTGGACAGGAGTAATAATTATTTTGTTGAATTAAAAAGCGATAATAATGCGATTGTACTTGAAGTTGATTTATCCGGTGAAGTCAGTTATTTCACAACGATTAAATAAAACCAATCTTTTAATAAGCCTGACCACCTAAGTTCTGACTAAGGTGGTCAGTACTTTTCCGAATAATTTGGGAAAATCAAATGATATTCATTCTCTTACTTAATGCAGAACGATATGCATCAGCTACAGGTAAAGGTTTTTTGTTAATTATTAAAACACCACCTTCCATGCTGTCAATTTTATTGATCGCTACCAGGTAAGAACGATGCACCCGTAGGAACCTGGATGCCGGTAACCTTTCTTCAACCGCCTTTAAGGTTGTATGAATAGCATAAAACTTTTCCTTGGTGTAAAGTTTCACATAATCGCCCATTGCCTCTGCAAATAAAATGTCATCCAGTTTTAGTCTCCTGATAATATTGGAATCACGAATAAAAATAAATTCATCTTCCTTAACATTCACTTCCTCTTTATTACTATTTAATATTTCCCTTGCCTTATCTATGGCCTGAATAAACCGTAAACCTGATACCGGTTTGATAATATAATCAACTACATTAAGATCAAAGGCGTCTGCTGCATACTCTTTTTTGGATGTGATAAAAATGATAACGGGGCGTCTGTTTGCCAGGTTCTTGGTTAGCTCCAAACCCGACATGCCGGGCATTTCTATATCGAGCAAAAGAAGATCTATGGTTTCGGAGAGAAGCAGGTTATAAGCCTCCATAGCACTCGAACATTCGGCGACAATTGTAAGGTCACCAATTCGGCCTGCTAATTGATTTAATGACATTCTCGACATTTTATTGTCGTCAATAATCAGCGCATTCATATTCTAAAAATAATAAAATTTTCCGGGTTCGGCTATAGATCCTGCCCATTGGGCGATTCTTGTTGCCCTCGTTTTTTTGTTCATGTAACTTCACGTGGGAATTATGAAAACGCTGTTTGTTATATTATTTTTAATTGACACTGGTTTATTAGTTTGCCTGTCTTATCTTTTTCTGCAAATGCTTGATATGAACAGCAATCCCTGGTTAATTATACTGGACTTTGTTGGGATGATGACAAGTATTCTTGTGCTCGCTTTACTTTTGAGCAATTATATAAAGCAGCCTTCAGACAACAGACCTGATAGAACTTAATAATTATCTTTGAAACTTAATGGGCCGGATGGAAGTAAATGCAATAAAGCCAGTGATATATGCGTAACAAAAGATTCATGCTTTATTTACTGGCTATTTTTATTACTACGATTATCCTTATCGTATTTCTTCAATACAATTCCAACAACAATATCAATAACCTTACAGAAGGTAATGAGTCGCTTATCCGTGAGTTCAAGATCTTTGGTGAAACACAGAAACTGGAGACAGACATGCTGTTTATCGAGAGTCATATATACCGGACTGTTTTCAATAAAGATTCCAGTTTTGTGGAGGATATAAAGAATAATGAAAAAAATGTAAGGGCAATTCTGGCGAAATTGCGGCCCCTTGTATTAACCGACAGCACAGGAAAACTGGTTCAGGAACTGGATTCTCTTATTGAATTAAAACTGGAGTATGGGCATATCATTCTGGACACACTATTTTCAAAGGGACAATCGGCAGCCATCGCAACTTATATGGGCCGGAAGAAAACCTATGTAATGGGGAATATTGTGCATGTTATAGATTTATTAAATAAACCCCGGCAACGATATCTGACAAAGCTGGCAATTGATGCGAATAAAAGCGGTAAAAGAGCCAGGGAATGGGGATTAATTTTGGCGATTACTGCGGTGCTGGCATCCATATTTACATTTGGATATATCACCAAGCGAATTAAACGTCAACAGCAACTATATGAACAATTAAATGAATCCGAAAAGAAAGTGAGGGAAGCCGGAATCGTTAAAGAGAATTTTATGGCCAATATGAGCCATGAAATCAGAACGCCTATGAACGCAATTCTTGGTTTTACGAATTTGTTACAAAAAGAGCCATTAAATGAGAAGTCAATAGAATTTGTCCATTCTATTCAACATTCAGGTGAAAATCTGTTGGAAATTATTAACGACATACTCGATTTTTCCAAAATAGAAGCCGGCATGATGCGGATTGAATCGAAACCTTTTAGCCTGCGCGAACTCCTGCATTCTTTGAAAACCATGTTTGCCACAAAGATTCAGCCTAAGGATCTCAGCCTGACGGTCAATATTGAATATTCATTGCCCGATTTATTGATTGGAGATGCGATACGCCTGACCCAGATTCTGGTAAACCTGGTAAATAACGCCATAAAGTTTACTGACAGCGGGGGAATAGAGATAAATGTAACAACTGCTAAAAAAACAGAAGCCGGTATTGAAATTTCATTTTCTGTAAAAGATACGGGGATAGGCATCCCTTCCCATAAAATGGAAGTAATATTTGAGCGCTTTCAGCAGGCTGATGAAGACACGACCCGTAAATATGGTGGAACGGGTCTGGGCCTGACCATTGTAAAACAACTGGTTGAATTACAGAACGGATCTATTCATGTAAACAGTGAACTAAATAAGGGTACTGAATTTGTATTCACTATTCCCTATATGATACCAAAAGAAATAACTGCGCATGATGATCTGAAAATATTTTCAAAAAATGAAATTATTACCGGTAACCATTCAAGGATTCTGGTAGCAGAGGATAATGTAATGAATCAAAATCTGATGAGACATTTACTTTCTTATTGGCATCTTGATTTTGACATCGTAAATAACGGAAAAGAAGCTATTGAAGCATTGCAGCAAAATAATTACAGACTCATACTGATGGATATTCAGATGCCCCTGATGGATGGTTATACAACCACTTTGAAAATAAGAAATGAATTGGGTATGAATATTCCAATAATTGCTATGACAGCTCATGCCATGGCAGGCGAAAAAGAGAAATGCTTAAGTTATGGAATGGATGAATATATTTCTAAGCCAATAAGGGAGAACGAATTATTTGAAATCATAAATAATATTCTGAAATCCGATGGGGAAACAGAATTAAAAAATAAAAACGACAATATACCAGTGCTCAATGGTGAATTGTTAAACTTAGATTATCTCAAAGAAGTTTCAGGAGGAAATACAGAATTTGAAAAAACCATGATTAAGCAATTCCTGAAACAGGCGCCCGGTGAACTGGAATCGATGAAAGAAGCGTTCAATAAAAATAATTATCCTGAACTGACTCATTTTGCACACAATTTTAAAACTACTGTATCATTTATGGGACTTGCAAATAGTCTGAAAGATTACCTTGATTATATTGAAATAAACGCCGGAATTCAAAAACTAAACAATACTATAAAGGAAAAAATTATGTTTATCAATGATATTTGCCAAAAATCTTTTCGGGAAGCGTGGGATTACCTTGAGCGTAACGGTAACCAGTAGTTAAATAATATCCGGGAATGATGTTTGCTGTTGCAAATAATAAACCATAAAAATTCTCTTATGCAAAAGATCAGTCCTTTCCTCTGGTTCGACAACAATGGTGAAGAAGCAATGAACTATTATCTTTCCATTTTTAAGAACTCAAAGACAATCAGGGTTGCCCAAAACCCACAGGGTGCACCCGGACCCGAGGGTGCTTTTCTGGTAGCAACAATTGAACTGGAAGGGCAGGAAATTACTTTGATGAATGGCGGTCCTGGTCATCCCCTGACGGATGCAATTTCTCTTACGGTCAACTGCGAATCTCAGGAAGAAGTCGATTATTATTGGAGCAAACTCCTTGCAGGAGGTGGAAAGGAAATTAACTGCGGCTGGCTAAAAGACAAATTTGGTCTTTATTGGCAGATAACACCCATTGTGTTGATACAACTGCTCAGCGACAAGGACAAGGCAAAGGCAGGTCGTGTTATGCAAGCCATGATGAAAATGATCAAGTTGGACATTAGCGTGTTGAAGGCCGCGGCAGATGCGAAGTAACAGACTCCCCTGTTTATTATCTATAAGTCAGTTACTTTGTCCTGCTGATTAAATGTGTTTTTTACTTTGAAATATAAAATAATAGAAGCCAGAATTAATGTAAATCCATTCGCAAGCCATACCGGAAGGTTGTTGGAAATTAGTCCATAAATAAACCACATTAACGTACCAATAGTAAACAGAATATACATGGATAGGGAAATGGAAGTTGTGTCTCTGGTACGTATAGTTTTTAATGCCTGTGGTAAAAAAGAAGACGAAGTTAAAACTGCCGCGATTAAACCGGTAACAGATATCCAATTCATAAGATTTAAATTAAATTATAATTTCAAGCGGTTAAATTATCAGAAGCTCTCAACTGATAACATTTCTTTATGGATAAAGTTATTGGAAATTAAGTCGATAAAATATTCTGGTTTGTAACAGGGCGTAGAACCCATAAAAGCGGAAGAAAAGTATCATGAAACGAATGTTCGAAAATCAGGTAATGTAAGGCTCCTGAATGATAAACGCTAACATTTTAAACCAGCTTTTTCTAAACCCTCAATAATGATTAATTTTAATTCAGATGACAATAAAAACATGGAAAGCTTTTGTATTTATAAATACGACAGCGAACCACCAACTTCTACTACGAGCACATTGGATTATGGAATTATATTCGGTTTGAGCTATAAATTCTAAATGAAAATGTAAATCAATGGGAAGCTCCATCCTTTTAAAAGTTGACGCCACGATCATCTGTCTGATCCTGCTTATACTCATGCCCCTTATCGTGAAATTGGGAAACAGTATGCGGAAAAGATTCTGGCAATCAGAAGAGTCAGATACCAGGGGTGGTATTAATTCACTGATGGGTGCACTGTTTGGGTTATGGGGATTTATGCTCGCATTTTCATTTGGACAATCAGGTATACGGTTTGAAAATCTTAGAAGCATGATTGTGGATGAATCCAATTATTTAAGAAACTCGATTCTCAGGGCCGATTTCTTTCCTGACAGCATCAGGCAAGTTTACAGATTAAAGCTGCATAAATATCTTGAGGAAAGAATTAATTATTATGACAATGCCCGTGATGAATTAAAATTGAAAAGCAATCGTGAAGAAATCTTTAAAACAAATGATGATATATGGGCGATGACGGTTGCGCTAACTAAAAGGTCAGATACGCGCGAGGCAGCGAAAGATATGACAGGCACACTGATCAATTTATTTGATATTGGTGCAAAGCGGGAGGCATTGTTGAATGCAGGTATTCCGGGCCCGGTTTCCATTGGGTTGATCTTGCTTGCCTTGTCCATTTGTTTTGTCGGGGGTTTTACAACCCCGGTTATTAAGAAAAAAGAATGGATCGTCATTTTTGCTTTTTCATTTCTTGCTACGATGATCCTTTATATCACCATTGACCTTGCAAGGCCAATGGAGGGTTTAATCAGGCCGGATTCGGGTCAGGCAAGCATTGTTGGTCTTCGCCGGCTTTTCTGATTCGGGGGTAAAAGATAATTTTATTACATTTAGGTGAACTTATCCATTCGCAATAATCAACAGGCAACATATGAAAAATATAATTGTAAAAGGATCATGCATCTGCTTAATGATTTCAGGCATACTATCCTGCAACGAAAAAAAAGAAGAGTCTACAGCCATGGTGATTGACAAAGAACAGATAAAAAAGGATATACAGGCCAGGGAGGATGAATTTGCAGCACTATATAATTCCGGTGAATTGAAAAATATCGGATATTATGATGATTCTGCGATTAGCTTTTACCCCAACCGTGCACCCCTCGTGGGCAAGCAAGCCATCGTTGATTTTTTGATGAACGATTTAATTTCGAATACTGACAAGCTATCGTTTAAAACCAACGAAGTTTTTCCATCCAGCGATGGCAAACAGATTATTGAAGTCGGTTATTTTAAGCTGGTGGACTCTTCCAATGCAACTATCAATACCGGGAACTATATGAGTCTTTTTGAAAAAAGAGATGGTAAGTATGTTTGTTTAAGGGATATGAGTACTTCTGATATTCCGGCTAATTAATCGAAGCTGATACAATTTTTATCTTCTTCTACCGCCGCCACCGCCTCTGCCGCCGCCTCCTCTGCTGCCGCCTCCTCCGTAACTTCCGCCGCCTCTGCTGCTGCCGCCATAACTTCCGCCACTGCTCCTGTCGCGGCCTCCGGATGTATTTGCCCTGTTTGAAAAATCTGATGTAGATGGTCGTGTTGACGCCGAAGGTCTTGTTGACCCCCCTGCAGGACGGGTGGATGCAGAAGGACCATTGGCAGGTCGCGTGGATGCTGAACCTCTGTTGCCATTCCCATAATTTCCGCTGGCATTGTTATGTTGTACTCGGTTTGAAGTGTTCCTGGTGTTGTTATAATGATTTATCTGATTTCGATTATTGATGATAACCGTATTTCCGCCACCGTAATGGCCACCATAATATCCTCCATGGTGATACCAGTTATTATGGCGATAAATGCCAACAGCCAGTACGGTTGCCATTGCAAAATAAGGCGGATGGTATCCATAATAATATGGCGGATAATAAGGAACATAAGCAGGAGAGTACACGTATTGCACAATAGGCGCTGATTGCACGACTACCGTTGTTGTGGATGCCGGTACATCTTTGGCAGGATCCGTACCTGCATAGGCAGGATTTGCCGTGACGGCCGGCGTAGGGGAGGTTTTTGGTTCGATGACATAATCTTTACCATACAGATCCTCATCACCCACAATCTGAACGTTAATTTTTTTGTCCTTATCCCTGTTTACTAAAATGACTGCAACATCCTGCGTTTCCGTTTTACTTACAGCATCCTGAAGAATAAAAGTGTAAGAATCGCCATCTTTCTTGGTTACTACTTTAATGAAATCTACTTTTTTATCCAAATCAAGATCCAGGTTATTGATACCTGTTTTTTGTTCATTCAGCGATTTTTCAAAGCCTTCAATGGTCTTTGATTTCAGAAACAAATCCAACACGGCGTACAAATCCAGGTTATCACCAGCCATGCCCAAAGATGCAGTATCGGTTTTTGACTGGGAAAAAACAGGGTGGCTAATCATACACATTGTGACCACCAATAAACAGGGAAAACAATATTTTTTCATGGTCGGGCCATTTAGAATTAAAATCTTATACAAGATAGTGAAAAGAGTTTCTGTAAATCTCCCCATTTAACAGTTATTAACCTCCCTTTTTTGGATGCTTATTTTTTTGCCGGGAGTGGCGTATAATCGCTCGGTAGGAAATTGGCGACAGTCTCGGTTTTTGCCCACGCCCCCTTCAACAATAGGATCTGCGGCGGGGAATAGCTTCCATTTTCTTCGATACTGAGCGGCAAGTTGGAAGTCAGTTCCATACTGGACGAGGGATGAGGGATTCCAAGCTGAACATGGGCGACCGTAAAGACGCCGTTGAAATAAAAAGACCGTGTCCCGTCAGCATTGATGGTCAACAGAGTGTCATAGTTATTGAAAGTATGAATAAAATAATCCGGCTCGCGAAGTACTTTCCGGTAATGGCGGAGACTATCGGAGGGAATACCGTCTGTACTTACATTCGCAGGATTGTAAATCGCTCTTACCCGCTCTTTCTCGGTATTTGGTTTTTTCACCTGGTGTAAAATAAGAAAACCCTCCTCGTGAAGCCGGCCCTGGTAAATGCTTCGCATGAAATGTATCAATGAGCCAAAATAAACTCGCTGTCTGGCGCTTTCCCACACCCGCTGCTGCCCTTGATATGTGGGGGTCATTTCACGGAAAAAGAGAAAGCCATTGAACTGTACCAGAGGATCGGAAAAGTCATAGCTGAATTCTCCAAAACGATATTCGATGATATAGCCAAGTGCTCTGTTGACAATGATCAGGGGTTCGACTGCGCTGACGACAAGGCGCTTGGTTTTTTTATAATAATGAAATCGCAGTACATCTTTGTTTTCTATCGTACAGGAAGATGCGTTGTCTGTGGTGCCGATAAAATAGTCCCAGAAAGTTCCTCCCCACTTATTCCAGCCGTTCTGAATATCGGGTATGACGGTGACGGCAGTTAGTTCGGATGCCCGGCTATGAAGGGTTACATTCAGGTCGGATGGAAGTTGGCTCGTGGTGATTAAGGTTTGAAAGGTCGTGTAGCCGATGGCCGAGATGATGAGCTGATAGCCGCCAGCGGGGATGTCGGTGAGGAGGAATGTGCCATCATCATGAGTAGTTGTTCCTCTGGAGGTGCTGTTCAGAAAAACACTGACAGCAGCAATGGGTTTACCTGTCGTGGAATCTGTTACCTTTCCTGACAATGCGTAGACAAGGTGTTGAGCGGAAAGTCCCCGTATGAAAAGGAAGGTTATGAAGAATAATGTTACGACCTTCATTGCTAACGTTATTAAGCAATAAAGGTAAGGCTGGTAAGAATTGTTCTTATGATTGACTGTAGACTAGAATGAACCGTTGCATCAGTCAATGTATAATTACATCGATAAAACGACCATGTTTGTCGATAACAATTTTTCATTACCGAACATGGGACTAGCTTTAAACAACGAATAAAACGAAAAATATATCAATCTTGAAAACAAGACTCATTTGTTTTATGATGCTCGCATCACTTATGGCAAATGCCCAGCGTGATTCCCTGCCTTATGCAGCATTTCCTCCGGCACCGGACCATTACAGTGCAGGTACTGTTGTATCGAGACTTTTGGATGGTCTGGGCTTCCGTTATTATTGGGCTACAGAAGGGCTGCGCCCCATAGATCTGAGTTTCAAACCAAGCCCCGCGGCACGCACCAGCTATGAAACTCTGGAACACATCTACGCTCTGTCCACCATGATCATGGCCATCTTTGGGGAAAACCAAATGCCGCCAGGCCCATATAAAACCTTTGCGGAATTGCGAAAAGCCACCCTCGAAAACTTTAAAAAAGCCAGTACCATAGTGGCCGGATATAGTAATGCTGATATGGAAAAGCTGAAGATAGATTTCAATGGACAACAACTTCCTTTTTGGAATATGATCAATGGCCCCATTTCGGATTGCCTCTGGCATACAGGCCAGGTGGTGTCGTTGCGGCGTACATCGGGCAATCCTTTTTCAAATAAAGTGGAGGTGTTCCTGGGTAAAATTATGAATTGAGTGTTCTCGTATTCTATTCTGTTCTCAAACTCTTTATGGGATTGGCTACCGCTGCTTTAATAGCCTGAATGCTGATGGTAAACAATGCAATCAACAACGCGATGAATGTGGTAGCAGCAAATACAAACCAGCTAATACTTGTACGATAAGCAAAACTTTGCAGCCATTTATTCATTACGATCCAGGCAAGGGGAGATGCAATGACAGCTGCAATAATAACCAGCTTCAAAAAATCTGTTGAAAGCAATCCAACGATACTTGTAATGCTTGCACCCAGAACTTTGCGAACCCCAATTTCTTTTATGCGTTGCTCAGCGCTGAATGTTGCCAGCCCGAACAGGCCCAAACAGGAAATAAGAATGGCAACAATGGTAAAATCTTCAACGATAGACGAAAGCCTGTTTTCTGCGTCGTAATTTTTTTGGAAATCCTTATCCAAAAAACTATAATCAAATGGTTCACCTGTATTGATACGCTGCCAGGTATTTTGAATAGACTCCAAAGCAGCATTTATATTGCCGGTCTTAGTATGTACAACCATATAATTAAACAACGGTGGTGTGTTGAGTTGAAATCCATAAGGCCCGATTGGCAGGTGCAAGTCTTCATAGTGAAAATCTTTTACAACGCCTATAATATTAAAATTATATGTACTGTCATTAAAAGTGAAGTGAAGTTTTTGATTAACTGCCTTATCCGGCGTAGCAAATCCAAATAATTTAGTCGCAGTTTCATTTAAAACGATTGTTCCAGTGGTATCCTGAGTGTAATATTCTTCTGAATATATTCTTCCTGCAACAGGTTTTATATTGAGTGTTTGCAAATAACGTGGATCGATATAATTCATCTTAATATCTCTTGCAATTTGCATATTTTCTCCATCCTTAAAAAAAAGGTTGTCAGACAGGTTTGCAATTCCAGGATAAAACAGTGATGCGCCGGCATTGGTAACATCGGCTTTTTTTAATAATTCATTTTTAAAAATAGTATATAAGTTTTTTGCTTTACCACTGCGCAACGGAATAATAACCTGCTGATCTTTTTCAAAACCCAGATCGGCGGAACGCAGGTATTTCATTTGACTGGATATAACTATGGATGCAACAATCAGGACAATGGAAACAACAAATTGAAAAACCACCAGGACCTTTCTTAACGAAACGGCAGCCAGCGAGTTTGAAAATTTACCTTTCAATACTTTGGAGGGATTAAAAGATGACAAATAAAAGGCAGGATAGCTACCTGCAATTAAGCCGGTAAGAATGGCCAGTCCGATGAATGCAATAAAAAGAATAATATTGTTCGAAAAAGAAAAAGATAAATGCCTGCCGGAAATGACATTAAATGAAGGTAAAAGTAATACGGTAAAAAAAAATGCAAGCAGAAGTGCAAACAAGCTCATCAAAACGGCTTCCCCAAGAAATTGTGTTATCAATAAATGTTTTTCTGCACCCAGTACTTTTCTTATACCCACTTCGGATGAACGTTTTGCCGATTGTGCTGTGGCAAGGTTCATGAAATTGATGCAGGCGATCAGCAGCGTAAATAATGCAATGGAAGCGAGTATGTATAAGTAGGTCAAACTGCCACCGCTCGTAACATTATCTTTTACATCTTCATCCAGATGAATATTTTTTAGCGGCACTAAAAACTGTTTTTTGCCGAAGCCGAAGGCCTTTAACTTTTTGCCCGCATATTGTTCTATAAATTGTGGAAACTTTGCTTCGAGTTTTTTTACATCAGTACCGGGTTTGAGCTGCAGGTAAGTAAAAAACAGATTGTTTGTTGCAAGATCATCGCCCTGTCGTTTAATCATATCTGCCACATTCCCACCCATCATACTCATGAAAAACCTGCCATCGATATGCGAAGGTTTATTGATTGGCCTGAAAACACCGGTTACTAAAAAATCATGGTCACCGTTCGTGCTGCTGCTTATATGTAATACTTTATTTAATGCGGGCTGATTTCCAAATATTTTCTTAGCAATTTCATCATTTAATACGATCGCATTCGGATTATCCAAGGCTGTTTCAGGATTGCCTTCAACAAAATCATATGTAAACATTTGGAAGTAAGTGGAGTCCGCTAAATAGCCCTTTGTTTCATAAAATGATTTTGCTTCACCATTCTTACTATTGTACTGTAATAGCGTTTTGTCTTCGTCGTATAGTCTTGCAAGCCTGGTGGTTTTTTTAATTTCCGGAAAAACATTTTGCATTGTTCTGGCCATTCCGGCCGGTGTATTCGGCAATTTTGAAAAGTTTCCAATACCGATAAACTCGGTTCCCAACTGATAAATATTGTCGCCATTTACCTGGTAAGCATCGTAACTGGTTTCATTTAATATGTATAATGTGATCAGCATGCAGCAGGTTAATCCGACTGATAAACCTATAATGTTAATCAAGGAAAACAATTTACTTTTAACTACATTTCTCCAGGCTGTTTTAATATAAGATTTAAACATAAATTGAAAATTAGAAATTTTAATGACAATAGCTATGCCAGCCCCAAAACTCCTTGCAGACGATGGTTTTAAAGCATGGTTTATTGAAATAGTGTCCGTATTTGAACAGGTGTCTGGTCAAAAACGTACAGAGCTGCTTATGGATCACAGGTCGTTTTATCTACTCATTTGACGCTTTGGTAGAATCATACATAGCCTTGATATATGCGGGACCGGTCAGGAAGTCAGGGAAGGTATATTTGCATCTGAAATAATGAATCCGCGGTCAAAATATATTAACCCGTTCATACATGTGCTGGTATGGGCATCGGTACTTGCTATCCCTGCCATTATTTTTCGTAATGTTCCTGTTACAACTGGTTTACCTGATTATTTCTTTCTGATCACCAACTTGTATCATATTGGCCTGTTTTATCTGAATGCCTATTTTCTATATCCCGCCTTCTTCAACCGAAAATCCTGGTGGTCATATTTCCCTGTTCTTGCATTCATACTGGCCTTATCATATTATACCAAACTTTTCATTTTGAAATGGGCTTTCCCGGGCTTCATTTTAAATGCATTCAATAACAAGATTCTTTTTTTCCCGCCGCTGGCCTTTTTAATAGCCAGTTTTATATTCCGGTTCACGATGGACCGTATTCAATTTGAAAGAAAAGAAAAAGAGATGAAATCCGAACGGCTTTCTTCTGAATTGAAATTTCTGCGTTCGCAAATCAGCCCGCATTTTCTTTTTAACATGATGGCAAATATGGTTTCTCTTGCGAGAAAGAAATCTGATCTGCTGGAATCATCCCTGCTTAAACTCTCAGATTTGCTCAGGTATATGCTTTATGAATCTGAAAAGGACCGGTTCCTGATAAGTCATGAGATCGCCTACCTTAAAACTTATGTCGAACTCCAGCAGTTAAGGTTTGGGGAAGATGTTGATCTGTTATTTGAAATTCAGGAAGGAACCATGGATTGCTTTATTGAACCCATGCTGCTTGTGCCTTTTGTGGAAAACGCCTTTAAACATGGTATCGGGATGGTCTCCAATCCGTTTATCAAAATCATACTTGAAATAAAAGATCGTCAATTATTTTTTTCCGTCACCAATAATTACAACAAGTCCAATATTTCGAAAGACCTGAATTCAGGCATCGGAATCATGAATGTGAAGAACAGACTAAATCTATTATACCCTGGAAAAAACAAATTGACGATGCTGGATGATGGAAATACCTATACTGTAAACCTGAATCTTGAAATGATATGCTGAACTGTATCGCAGTAGATGATGAGAAACTGGTCCTTGACCTTTTGGTGGATAATATTCAGAAAGTTCCTTTTCTGCACCTGGCAAAGCGTTGTAAAAACGCCATGGAAGCGGCAGATACTCTTCACAAAGAAAAAATAGATCTTCTTTTCCTGGATATTCAAATGCCCGGGTTGAACGGTTTGCAATTCCTGGAATCACTTCCTAACCCGCCAATGGTCATTTTTGTTACGGCCTATAAAGATTATGCTTTTGATGGATTTAATCTGGGGGTGGTCGATTACCTGCTGAAACCCGTGTCATTTGAGCGTTTCCTGAAGGCCTGCAATAAGGCGCAGGATTTATTTAATCTTCAAAAAAACGTCCAAAAAGAGGTGATGACGGATTATTTTTTTGTGTACGTGGAATATAACCAGATAAAAATAATGATCACGGAGATACTATACATTGAAGGAATGAAGGATTACGTGAAAATATTTCTCAGTAGTTCCCCCCGTCCGGTCATTACTAAAATGAGCCTGAAAATGTTGGAAGAAAAACTCGCGGGTCACCAGTTTGTAAGAACACATAAATCATATATCCTTTCCGCCAAAAAAATAACAGCTATCAAACGTGACCTGGTCTGCATCGGCCCCGTTGAATTGCCTTTAAGTGAGAACTATAAGGCCAGCCTGGAAAAAATGCTATCCCTCTGATCTTCTGAAGCACCTTTTTTGTCTACACATCACTGCGGGTGATCTATTCTCCGCAAAAAAAACCCAGCCACTACTTTAGTTTCGTCTCAGAAGAATTAAAGTATTTTTTATTAAATCATTAAAATTTAAAAATCATGTTTATAGGATTGCTCATTTTAATCAGGGTATTGTTTGCCGCCAGTATGGTATTCATTATCGGATATGTATACGGTTCATTTTCTAAAAACACAACGCTGAAGCTGATTACGAAAATTGCCGCGATACTGGTAATCGTATTCTTTATCGGAGCCAATATTTTCACATTATTTGCAGGCAACAGCTGGCGATATCATGGAACGCAATATGGTTGTTGGTATGACCGCAGCGATTCAATATTTAAAAAATGAAAAATAAATAAAATGAATCTTTCAAATGGAGATAAACATCACGGTCCGCATTTGGGTATCGTGTCATCCGTCTTTGTCGCTTTATTTGTCGGCAGCCTGATTGTCCTGGGAGTACTTACAAAAGGAGTTTTCTACCCGAGACCGGACTGGCCCGGAAGATTTGGTAAAGGATTATTTTAACAGGTTTGGACCGGTGGTTCGCATCATTTCATTTCTGCAATTTGGTGCAGCCATTCCGCTGGGAATTTTTACTGCAACCATATACAGCAGATTGAAATTTCTGGGAATAAATGCTGCGGGAGCAACGATTGCAATGTTCGGTGGACTCGTTTCTTCGGTTTTTCTGGCAGTTTCAGGACTTACGGGATGGGTATTATCACAACCCGCCATATCCTCAGAAGCTAACCCCATACGTGCCTTTCAGTTATTCGGATTTGCAACCGGTGGCGCAGGACATGTTACAGCATTGGGATTGCTGCTGGCAGGCGTTTCGGTAACCTGCGGATTTACCAGGTTAATCCCGCGATGGCTCGTATGGCTTGGGATCATCACATCTGCTCTCGCTGAATTGTCTTCTTTGAGTCTGGTTTTTCCCAACCTGACTTTTTTAATTCCTTTGGGCAGATTCCCTGGTTTTATCTGGATGATAGGGGTTGGATTCACTTTGCCTGCATCTAAAAAATTAACTCCTCAATTGGACCTATTTTTGCACCATTTGAAAGGCAGTCGTCTGCCATACAATCTTTTCTTCCTTTACTTCGAAACTATCCGTAGCAAAAGGGAACATTCACCAAAGGACTGTCCGCTGTCCAGACAAAATATACTTTAACATCATTGGCAATCATCTTCTTTATTTCCAGCATTGTGTCATCATTTTTTGGGAAGTTAGCGTAAAAGCGTAGGAAAAAAAGAACGTATTGTTTTAAAAACCACATCGCTCCATTATATGGTAATCCGTACGATGGCAATCTTCCTGCTATTCCGGCTCCAAAGTTCAGGTATTCTTACTTATAATTTCATAGTATCACTTCCGAGATTATTTCTTCCCGAGGTGCTTCCACTGTCATATTTGTATGTAGCAGCTCCAACATATGGCGTGTAAACATTATGCCCGCGTCCAATAAGTTCCTGAATCTTCTGTAATATTGTTTTGAACTCTGTTACAAGTTCTATTTGTACTGAACCTGATTATTTTTACCAGGGTTCCAAATGCTATCTGCAAATACAGGTGGTGTTGGACAATCGCAATATGTTTTTAACAATTTCCAGATTCTGGTTATATTTTGAGAAGTTGTTTGTGTTGTCTTGCATGAAATGGTTTTGAATGTGACAAAGAATATATAAAAAATTTTTTGGGTTATAGAACAATTGAACGCGCTTTAAAGTTTGAAAAATTGACTTTTATCTTTATATATAGCCTTATTGAATTACTAATAATATGCTTAACAAACGACTAAAAAAATGAGCCGTGGACTAATAACCATTGGTAGTTATAACGTCGGTTTGACCATTTGTGGATAAAAAGTAATGGATAGTGTAAGCAACGATTCTTCAGATTTAATAGTCATATCAGCAAACTCTACAGGTGAAATACTTAAATCAGTTTGTAATCACTCCTTATTGTCCCATATTTATTTTTGTAGAATAGTAAAAAATCTGAAGACATCGGGTTGTAACCACGATTCACCGGTAACAGAAACCTAGGTAATCTTGTTAAAGGAAATTTGTACTATAATGCTTATTTAAAGCAGTATTACATTCTTGGCGGTGGTACTTTTATAGACGGCAGGGATAATTATATTTGTGACACAACGATTACCGGATTGCAACCTTTTCTCGATTCTGCCTAATTTTCAGCCCGACAGTAACTGTTTCCGGACCATCGAGAAAATTTTGTATGCCAGATTCGCTCATTTTTTTAAGCGTAGTAACAAATATCAGCATCACGAAAATATCTTATTAGCTTGCGCCGAAGTAAAACGGCCAAGCCAGTTTATCAGCACTTAAGACTGATCAAAGATTGCTTTGTGTATGGTTGGGGGAAATCTTTATTCGCGATGCACTCTTTAATTATTTTTTAAATCTTCGAATGATCGCGAGCAATAATAGTCCGACACCTAAAAGGATGTATAATATCCCGGCATTGGGTCCCCGGGGGAGGTCTGTTCTCTCTGGCTGCTGTCCAGCCTTAAGCAGATTGTAAATGCCGAATCCTATGATAGCGACAGCTGCAGCTAACAGTACACTCGTCAAAATTCCGAAAAATATTTTCACCTTTTAAATATTACAGATCATACCAAACTTTTTCCTGTTCGGCTGATTTCATTTCTGCTTATATAATCCAATAAAAAAATTGAGCGGCTATAAAAAGTAAAATGGCTGCCAGCAAAAGCAGATGATATGGTTGTTTATTTATTCGCAAAAAGAAGAACTTTAATATGCTAAATTTATAGCAATTAAAAATCACTCAAATAGATTATGCCTGAAACTGTAAACGATAATTCTGTCTTCACACTTCTGGAAGTTACAAGAAGCATCAAGAAAACCATTTCGGAAAGATATAAGGACGCTTACTGGATCAGAGCGGAGCTCAATAAACTGAATTATTATAAACAGTCGGGCCACTGCTTCCCGGAACTTGTCGAGAAGCAGGAGGGGAGGGTCGTTGCGCAGATGAGGTCCACGATCTGGAGCGACGATTATATCCGGATAAATAAAAAATTCCTGAGCGTGTTGAATGAGCCGCTGAAGGACGGGATCAAAATACTCTTCCAGGCGTCCATCAACTTCGAACCCACTTTCGGCCTCTCGCTGCATATCACGGATATCGATCCAGCCTATACGCTCGGGATCTCGAGCGCGAGAAACAGGAGACCATCGATAAACTCCGGAAGGAAAACCTGTTTGACAAAAACAAAACGCTGAAACTGCCGCTGCTTCCGCAACGCATCGCGATCATATCAGACACGACCAGCAAAGGTTATGCAGACTTTCTGAAGATCATCGAAACCAATGCGCGCGGCTACCGTTTTTTTCATATGCTTTTCCCTTCGTTGCTGCAAGGTGGGAAAGCGGTTCCTGCTATGATCCATCAGCTCAAAAGAATTCAAAAAGTGCGTAAGCATTTCGATGCGGTCGCCATCATCCGGGGTGGCGGCGATGATATCGGGCTCTCCTTCCTTAACAACTATCTGCTTGCCAAAGAAATCGCAGGGTTCCCCATCCCTGTATTCACAGGCATCGGGCATTCGACCAATGAGACGGTGTCGGAAATGATTTCTTTTCATAATGCCATCACACCTACCAAACTGGCCGAATATTTTATCCAGCTATTCAACAATTATTATGATCCGATAGAAAGAGCAAGAGAACTCATTATTGATAAATCGCGCAGTCTGATCAGCGAGCATACAAAACAGTTTAAATCGGAAACAAAACTCTTTCAGTCGGTGACAAGAAATATGCTTCAACAAAATAAAAATAACCTGAAAATACAGGTGCAGTCCCTCTTGCAGCAATCCATATTCCGTTTTAGGAATGAAAAACAGAAACACCTTCAACAGTATCAAAAAATATCTTCAGGAACATTAAACTTTTTAAAAATCAGAAACGGTGACCTGGAAAATGTAAAAAAAAATATTCACAATATGAGTCCGGAGAACGTGCTGAAACGGGGCTACAGCATTACCTTGCTGAATGGAAAATCAGTCAAAAACGCAGAAGACGTGATGACGGGAGATATCCTGCATACAACCCTCTATCAGGGAACCATAAAAAGTATCGTGGAAAATGAATGATAAACCGAACTATACTGAAGCATTCGAAGAACTCCAGGAAATCGTTACCGAAATAGAACAGGGCGAAATTTCTGTGGACGAACTGGCCGCCAAGGTCAAACGCGCGGCCCTGCTGATCAAAATCTGTAAAGACAAACTTGCGACTACCGAAGAGGACGTCAGCAAAATTCTCAAAGAACTGGAAAATACAGCCGGCGAATAATACATTCTTTGATTTAACTCATTTTATTTTCCACAAAACCGATCGCACCCGCACGTGCGAAGTCCGGTTTTGTTACAAAAAATCTGCGTAGATAAAATGTTATTTATTATATATCAGCAGATTCGCAAAATGGAATGGAGATTGAAGTAATTAAACCCATGCACGGACATACCTTCCATATCAACCCCTACGACCTGGCCCTGCTGGGAACCATATTTATCGGCTTCACTTTTGTCGTACTGTTATGGTTCACCAAAACCGTCAACCGTCATCCGTCATCCGTCAACCGTTATTTTGCCCTGGCACTGTTTACCATCATTTTATGGTTGGTTCGCGTACTCGGTATTTTTCCCGCACCTGAGGAATTTCCCCAGTTTTCACTCGCACTCGGCCCCCTGATTTATTTTTATTCGCTTACAATTACGCGGCCGGAATTTATATTTCGCCCGAGGAACCTGCTGCATTTCACTCCTCTGTTGCTGCAAATGGGCTCGTCTTTCAACAGCGTTATGCAGTTGCTGGCGACTATTTCCGTCATCATTTACCTGTATTGTCTCACAGACTGATCAAACAATTTTACGAACGGCAGAAATTTGACGGGGGTGAACGCAATCGCCACGAACTCAGATGGCTCGATCGCCAGCTGGCTGGTTTTGGGATTTTATGGCTGTTGTGGATAACGGCAACAGATGTTTACGAACCTTTTAATCTCCTTTTAGGGATCATAACGGTCTGGATGGCGGCATCGGCTTATTTGAGGAAGGAGGAAGACCCGAAAAAGTCAGCTCTACCCGGGGAACTTTGGCAAAAAGGCATTTGGCTGAAGAAAGCCATGGAAACCGGCCGCTATTACCAGGATCCGGACCTAAGTTTATCCTCGTTAGCCAAATCCCTGGAGATCCATCCACATGAACTATCCCGAATTATCAATCTTGTGCTAAACAAAAACTTCCATGAATTCATTAATGAATACCGCATCCGGGAGGTAACCCGAAAAATGAAGAACCCCGACAATGCACGACTTACCCTGCTGGGTATTGCTTTTGACGCAGGTTTAAACTCTAAAGCCACTTTTAACCGGACTTTCAAGCAGATCATCGGAAAAAATCCCGCGGAATATATGAGCGATCTGAAAAATAAGCGCTCAACTTATGATTTGAGACCATCTACACGTTCAGCAGGTGTAATATCGTATCTCAAAGCCACTCCCATGTTTAAAAATTATTTCAAGATCGCCCTTCGCAACCTGGCCAGGAACAAAATCTATTCCTTCATTAATATCTCAGGATTGAGTCTTGGTCTTGCCAGCGCCATGCTGATCATTCTTTATGTAAAAGATGAAGTCAGTTATGACCGCTTTCTTCACGGGGTAAACAGGATTTACCGCGTTACTTCTCAAAGCTTTGACAAAAAAGAAAATAAAACCAACTATTCCGGCAATACGGGTTATTTACAGGGACCTCGATATTCGGCTCATATTCCGGAGATCCTTTCCTTCGTTCGTATAGAGAGTGGGCAGATGATATCAGAAAGGGCACCGATATCAGTTCGCATGATGTGTTACAGGTGGACTCGAATTTTTTTTCCATGTTTAGTTTCCCGCTCACGGAAGGGAATCCAAAAACCTGCCTGAAGCAACCGCACAGTGTAGTACTTTCGGAGGATGAGGCAAAAAAACAATTTGGAACCGTTCATGCGTTAGGAAAAACACTGATGCTGAAGGATGATACTGTTTTTGTTCCTTATGTTGTAACGGGAGTAGCTAAAAAATGCCCGCAAAATTCTTCCATAAAATTCGATATCCTGTTGCCGATCGCAGAATCTGCAGAAGATGCACAAAACGAAGAAAACTGGTTTAATACCTTCCTTAACACGTTTGTAGTTTTACCGCCGGGTACTGATGCCAATGTCGTGGAAAAGAAAATGCAAAAGTTCTACAATGAGGACACGAAAGAAGCGATCAAAAGAGCAAAAGCGAGATTCGGAGATGAAGCGGAAAATTTTTTGTCGAAACCTACACTACAACCTTTCCTGGATATGCATCTGAATAAAGACATGCCTGCGGACAACGGTCTTTCGGATTCCAGCAATCCCATTTACTCTTATATTCTTTCAGGAATTGCTTTGTTTATTTTGCTGATCGCTTCCATCAATTTTGTAAACCTAACGATTGCACGTTCGGTTAAACGCGCAAAAGAAATCGGCATCCGCAAAGTAGTCGGGGGAGAAAAAAGACAGCTCATCATTCAATTCCTGGGCGAATCATTTTTACTTTGCCTTCTGGCCTTTTCCCTTGCTATTCTCCTGGTATTTCTGGTACTGCCCGTTTTCAATGATCTCTCGAATAAGTCTCTTTCCCTATCCTATTTATTTGATATAAAACTGGTGGCGGGCTATATCCTGCTGTTTCTCTTGACCGGTTTTATGGCAGGCTTCTATCCCGCACTGGTCTTATCAGGATACAATCCTGTGCAAACTTTATATAATCGCTTTCAGCTGAGTGGAAAAAATTATCTTCAAAAAACCCTGGTAGTACTGCAGTTTTCCCTGGCTTCTTTTCTGATCATCGCCACATTCACGATCTATTCGCAATTTAAATTCCTCACTACAGAAAAATTAGGATATGATGACAGCAACCTTGTTGGGTTACGAAATCTCGAGAATGAAACATGAACAGCGTTGCCATTTTCAAAGACGAGCTGCTGAAGAATCCGAGTATCACGGATGTGGCCTTTAAGAACGGAGGAGAGTGGGGAACGGTTGCAAAAATAAATGCTGATTCCGATATACAGTTTCAATATGAAACCGTTGATGAATCTTATATTCCAATGCTTAAAATTCGCATTAGCACAGGGAAGAAATTTTTCAAAAAATTTTCCATCAGATTCTTCGCATTCCGTCATCGTCAATGAATCTTTCGTTAAATAGGCGGGTTGGAAAAATCCGATCGGACAAACCGTTAATTTCTGGTATAGCAAAGAAGTATATACGGTGATTGGTGTGGTAAAAGACTATCATTACCATTCTTTAAATGAGAAAATCGGGCCTCAGTTATTTACTATGAAAGCGCGTAATAATTACGGAATCGGCACTCTTAAAAATTAGGCCCGGCACGGAAACAGCGAGCCTGAAATATATTCAGGCAAAATTCAAACAGTTTTTTCCGATGATGCCTTACAGCTATACATTTAAATCAGATGAGAATTACAAGAGCTATGAAGCGGAAAGGAAATGGAAACAGATTATGTTTTTCAGCGCGGTACTCACCATTTTTATTTCATGCATTGGATTGTTTGGTTTGTCGGTGCTGTCTGCTGAAAGAAGAATAAAAAGAGATAGGCATTCGAAAAGTTCTGGGCGCTTCGGTAAACAGCGTGGTGACCATCCTGTCAAAGGACTTTGTGCAACTGGTGATGCTGGCTTTACTCATCGCGATACCCCTCGGATGGTTTGCAATTGACAAATGGCTGCAAAATTATCCATACCGGATTGATATCAGTTGGAAGATCTTTGCGTTGGCGGGTGCCCTCGTCCTTTTTATTGCACTGGTGACTGTCAGCTTTCAGGCACTAAGAACTGCGATGGCAAGTCCGGGTAACCAGCCTACGCTCGGAGTGATCAGTATAACCTTGCAATTCCAATGGAAGCTTTTTCGTAAAGTCAATTCCCCCATTTTGCCTTGCATAGATAACCGGCCAGTCATTTTGGTTAACAATGTCACTGGAATCGCCACTATTTGTAGTATAAAACACATTTTTAGTAGTCAATAATATGGAATCATGTGGCACATAGGGAACTGTCTGCCAACTCTGGATATCAATACAGTTTCCAGCAGTGCAAATGTTTACATAGTCAGATGAATCGGTGTAGTAAAGACCAAAAGCAGGAACCTGTAAAATCTGGGGATTGTCGAAGCCAAGAGAGATATATTTCAATGACCCAAGGGTAGAATCCCAGAATAAGTTGTCGTATTGAAATCCGAATTTTCGTTTAAGAGTTATTCTGACCGTATCATAGGCGACATTTTTCTTATCATCCTGAACTTCCAGCTGAAATTCGCGGGTGTAAGAGTTCGTAGCAGGTATCCCATTAATATATTGGGAGGAAAATTCTATCATATACGCTGCAGTACTATCAGCATTCGAAGACACAATACCTGAACCCACAAATTTCTCAAATGCGTCGACTTCCGTCCATGCATAGGAAATGATTGTACCTGCAGAATCATGCGATAACTTGCCATTCAGGATTGACATATACAAGCAGCCCCAACCCTGCACCGCATTATAGAGCGTAGTATCTGGTCCTGCAACAGCAACAAGTGGATTTGGTGGGACGGGTTGAACCATCCTGACAGTATTATTCTTTTTACATCCAAAGATAAAAAGGCAAGCCAGCGACAACATGAAAAATTGCTTTTTCATCAGCCTTCGGATTGAGGTTTATTGTCTATAAGAAATATACGATAATTTTTTTTATTGTCTTGGTTTAGCAACCCTTTTATAACTACCCGATTGGTTGGGTTATATTTGAAGAATGAAAGCTGCCGTTCGTTTAAAATATGGTTCACCAAAAGTTTTAAGTATACAGGAACTCAAAATACCAACTCCAAAGGATGATGAAGTACTGATCAGAGTTTATGCGACCACAGTAAACAGAACAGATTGTCATGTGCTTTCAGGACTTCCTCTTATCATGAGATTTTTTACAGGGCTATTCAAACCAAAACTGGCAACGACAGGATCAGATTTTGCCGGACATATCGAGTCCATAGGGAAAAATGTGAAATCTTTTAAACCCGGCGAGCGGGTTATGGGGTTCGAAGCTGCGTTTGGGTGTGGATCTCATGCAGAGTATTTTACTACACTGGAAAGTGCGGCCATCATTACCATGCCTGTAAACATAACCTATGAACAGGCGGCAGCCTGCATGGAAGGAGCCTCTTATGCACTGGATGTTGTCAACATGATAAATCCGGGCGCCGGGCAAAAAGCACTGGTTATTGGTGCAACAGGTGCCATTGGCTCATCGACGGTTCAGTTTTTAAAATCTCGTGGTGCATACATTACAGCAGTATGCAGTGACGAAAACAGTGAACTGGTGAAGTCACTGGGAGCTGATAAAATAATTGATTATAAAAAGGATGATTTTACAAAAGATACGGAGAGGTATGATTTTATTTTTGATTCCGTGGCCAAAAGTAGTTTTGGCAAATGCAGACACCTGTTAAAGGAGAAAGGAATCTATACTTCGTCGGGTAGTGTAGAGGATATTCTTCCCTTGCTCATTACGCCGTTGCTGGGTGGAAAAAAGGTCTTGTTCCGGCCGCCTAAAAAAATAAAGGAAGGTCTGGGTACTATCAAAGACCTGATTGAAAAAGGACAGTTCAGGGCGGTTATCGACAGAAAATATCCACTGGATAAAATTGCGGAAGCATTTGAATATGTAGCCGCCGGACAGAAAATTGGTAATGTCATCATAACAATGGACAACTGAACATGCCGTAGTCATATCCCTGGACAACGGCCGTATGCCTATACCCAGAACAAAAAAACCGCAGATACTTTCATTACGAGCATATAACACCACTCCTGAAAAAAGCGTTTTGCCATATACTTTTTGTAAAGTATCATGATGTCCAAATAATTGATGTTAGCAGAAGGAGTTGTCTCGTTGTCATGCATCAAATTACCCATTTTAACGGGTAAATTCAATTAATACCTCTTCACAACCCTGTACAGAAAACGGTCCGGTTCACCTATAACACCACTTGCAGCTCTTCTTTTTTAAAGCATATCTGATTTGTAATAGGCAAAGGCCTTGGCACTATCCAATTCAACCGTTACCAGCACTACCTTTTTATCATTATCGACGTCATGACCAAAAGCCCTGAGCCCTATGCCATTATCTAATCTTTCCTGCTTGCCATCTTCAAATCCTTTTTGCCATGCACTCCAGTCTTTAACCATGAATGTTGTCCTGGACCGGATGTCTGAGGCAACTTGAGCGGTGTCCTGGAAGGTCATTGTAAGAAAGGCAAATGAAGGTGTACCTGTTACGCCACCCTTTTGCATTGCTTTTTTCAGACCGGGGTCTTTGGCGAATGCTTTTGCCTTGGCCATATCATCTACTTTCAGTGATACCAATACCATATTGGAATCCTGCAAACCGCGGCCAATGACATAGCTATGCATGCCATTCGCCAACCGGGCTGAATCATGGCATCGTAGGAGATTTTCCATTTTGCAAAATAGGACACTCTGTGTTTTATCACAACCATATTTTGCAGGGTGGTAATAGTGGTTATTTTCGGTGTAACTACGGCTGCTCCACTTTTCCGGTTTAATCTTTTCGCTAATAGAATGATCCTCTATATTCTTTAATAATTCAGACATCCTGTCGCATAAATATTCCAGTCTGCAATGGCGTTTGTTGTCATAAGTAGCCAATTGTGTTATTATTATAATTTTCACTCTTTTCAAATTTGAAAATCATCGTCATCAAAAAGAGATAAAAAAGCTTCAACCGCCGGGTACGAATAGCTAAATGGGTTATTGCAATGCCAGTCAGTAAAGATGACACCCAGCATAATAATCATTAAACCCAGTGCTGCAATAGTTCCGGTCTTTAATTTTAAATGAAGCAGGATTCCAATACTTCCCAATGTTTCAGCTATCATTATAATAAATAAAAACCACCGCGCATATCCATAATGTGCAAATTGGTCGACCAAATCATCAAAGTTTTTTAGTTTATAACCGGTTTCAATGATAAATGAAAAGCCATTGATAGTAATGATAGCCCATAAAGTTCTTTTAGTTATTTTATTTAAGGGATAACCTGCTTTGGAATGAATGCTTGCATTCGACCCCTTTAGAATATGGACTATCAGATATCCTATAAATAAGTAGCTTATCGATTTTCCCCAGTTAAGTATAAACACCAATACCGTCATGATGCCAGCATTTTGAATATGGGCAAAATTTACTACGGCAGCATTCACAATTAAAAGAGATGCAATTACAATATAAACACAGGATAAGAAGTAATCAAAGCTTTTATTCAGTTTAAAGTAAATTCCCAGCAATACACCGGATAGTAACGCAGCAATGAAAATTAATATTTGCATGCAGTGAAAGGGGTGTGATAGAAGAGGCACCCTGCTTCGGGAATTAGTTATTATAATCCCTTAAACTGATAAAACAGGTCAAGCTGGAAAACAGCGTTTTTTGCAGTAGCTGAATAATAGTTATCCTTCGCAATATTTGTTAGTCCGAGGTTATATCGAAAATCAATGCCTAAGTTGACAACCGGAATTTTATAACCAAGTCCAAAAACCCATGAAAAATCAGACGACTCCGTACTGCTCTTTGAATCAAAGGACATACTGGCTGTTTTCAGCTGACTGCTTAATAAAAAACCGATCTGCGGCCCGCTTTCCGCAAAAACTCCGGAAGGATGTTGATATTTAATAAGTACCGGCAAATTCAGATAGTTATTATATATGCTTTCAGGTATACTATCCGTATAACCAATTCCCTGTCCGGAATACATGAGTTCGGGTTGCAGGAAAAAATGTTTACACAATGGAATAGATGCAAAAATTCCTGCATTAAAATCGGTTCTGGAGCCGATATCACCAATACCTGTGCCCGAATAAATAAAATTGGTATGATTACCTCCCGCTTTTATTCCAAATTGCACCTGCGCATGGGTAGTATTTAGGGAAGCCATGGAGAAAATAAGAATAAGTAATTTTTTCATAAACCGAATATAGAACTTTTGGCAAGTGGAAAAACCGGGTGATTTTCCCGTTTTTATTCCTCGTCAACACTTTCATCACTTAGCCCGGTCTATGTAAATGCTGATCATAAGGAGCCATGCTCCCGAAATGAGGAACGCGAATAAAACAATGATCGCGGCGCACGCAATCCAATTTTACTCATACCCGACCTGATAGCTATAACGTAACCCCTGATGAAGATGATTGTCGCGATAAGCCAGAAAATAAGCCATTCAAAGCCGAGTGTTCTGAGATCCTGATCTCCAATAAGTGAAAAGCCACTGGCCATGAAAATGGCAGTGAAACCTGTCAGCATGTTAATGGCCCGGTTTTTATGGCCGCAGCGCCGCTACCCACCATTACAAAAAAGTTATTCCATTGCTCTGGCATAAAAATATTCAGGCTATACTTTATGCATCCGAATATAAGATTAATTAAGACAGGGAGGAAAGCCCCACAATTCAAAATTTATCACTTTCCCAAAAAGGCTTAACTTTTAATCAAAGCTGGACATATTATTCACTTAAAAACTTAAAATCATGGAAACAGAAAAAATAATCTTTTTTAGAAACCTCCTGTTTAAGACATTTATTATAGGAGTTTTGTTTGGGTTATTCTATTTTATAGCTACCATTATATTTTGGAATACCGGGTTGATGTCCCGGATAGAAAGAATGTTCAACGTAAATGATACTGAAGTTGGAAATTTAACATTGTCCTTTTTCTCAACTATGCGTCTTATACTTGCGTTTTTATTATTAGCACCATGCATTGCTTTGCATTGGATGATTAAGCAAAAAGACAGGTCAAATGCAGTTTGAGCAAAACGTCTGAAACATGGATCTGATCATTGCCATGTACGAACTTATGCCCACAAATAAACAAACACCATGAAACGTTTTTACTCCCTTTTATTCCTGATTTTTTGCTGCAGCTCATTTGAACTATCTGGACAAACAGTACAGGATAAAGTAAAACAATTCGTGCATAAGAATGAAGACAGCATCATAAATGAATACGTCCGTTTTCTTTCTATACCCGACGTTTCAAGTGATACTTCCAACATTCTTTTTAATGTGGCATTCATACAAATGGTAATGAATTTAAGAAGTATCCCCAGTGAACAATTGCACGGAAGAACAGCCGGTGTAAATCCTGCAGTATATGGAGAAATAAAAGTGCCCGGTGCAAAAAGAACGATCGGTCTCTATGCGCACTATGACGGACAGCCGGTAAATGCAAAACAATGGGCTGATGGAATGGAGCCCTTTAAACCGGTATTTATTACGAATTCTCTTGAACATGGTGGAACCATTGTAGCGCATAGTCCTGGTCAGCCAATTGATCCCGAATGGCGACTGACAGGCAGGGCCAGCGCAGACGATAAAGCGGGAGTCATGATGATCCTGAATGCATATGATGCGCTGGTCAGATCAGGTGTAAAGCCTAAAGATAACATAAGGTTTCTTTTTGAAGGTGAAGAAGAAGTGGGTTCAACACATCTCGATGAAATATTTCAAAACAATAAAGAAAAATTGCAGGCAGATATATGGATCATTATTGATGGATCAAGAAGGGTGACGGGCGAAAACCAGGTAGTATTTGGCGTGCGTGGCGATGTGAATATGAACCTCACCGTGTATGGCGCCAAACGTCCTTTACATAGTGGCGGTTATGGTAATTGGGCACCTAATCCTGCCATGCGGCTCGTTCAGTTATTAGCAGGAATGAAGGATGAAAAGGGTCATGTATTGATCAAAGGTTTTTATGATGACGTAATCCCTCTTACTATAGAAGAAAGGAAAGCAATTGCCGCGCTTCCTGATGTTACTCCCACACTAAAGAAAGAATTGGGTATTGCCGAACCGGATGGAGACGGAGTTGCATTCCTCGAATTGCTGAGTTTGCCTACACTAAACATTAATGGCATACAAAGTGCAAATGCAGGCAAACTTGCAGCTAATATCATTCCTGCAACAGCAGAAGCTACACTTGATCTCAGACTGGTGCCCGGTAATGACGTTGAACGGCAGATGCAAAAAGTTAAAGATTATATCCGGTTGAAAGGTTACCATATCATAGATCATGATCCAACGGATGAAGAAAGATCACAATACGGATACCTGATAAAGATTACTTCAGATAAAGGGTATAATGCGCAACGCACACCAATGAATTTGCAGATTGCGCAAAACGTTATTAAAGCAGTGCAATCCACTGTTAACTATCCCGTGGTTTTAATACCTTCTTCCGGTGGCAGCCTGCCATTATTTCTGTTTGAGAAATATCTGGACGCAAAAGTTGTTACAGTTCCGCTGGTTAATTACGACAACAATCAACATGCTGAAAACGAAAATGTAAAAGTTCAATATTTATTAGAGGGTATTAACACCATTGCAGCCATTATGCTGATGGAATAGCAAAATGAAAAAATTAATATTCATACTGATCCTGCTGGCCGCTCTGTTTGTTGTGGCACAATTCATCCGGCCAACCATTTCCAATCCGCCTGTTACGCTGGAGGTCCAGGTTCCCGATAGTGTAAAGGCAGTATTACGAAAAGGATGTTATGATTGTCATTCCAATGAAACAGATTTGAAGTGGTTTGATAAAATAACGCCGGAGAATTTCCTCGTGGCTGATCATATTGAAGACGGTCGCCGTGCACTTAACTTTTCTAACTGGGACAGTCTCGACCCCGGAACACAAAAAGCGATGTTGTTCTGGTCGGTAAATGATATGCGCAACGGGGAAATGCCTTTGAAGAGTTACCTGACCCTGCATCGTGCGGCCAGGATAAATGATCAGGATTTATCCATCCTTGAAAATTATCTGACCGAAGTTTCTGTTCCGGTGATCAATTCTGCCAATAATATTTCTCACTAAATATAAAGAGCCGGATAATGTGAGTCCGGAATGGAATGGCATCCCTTTTATTCATGGATTTGAAAACTGGCGGGTAATCAGTATTACCGATCGTTTTGACAATGGTTCTTTCCGTGCGATATATGGGAATGAAACAGCGGTGAAGGCGATTTCAGAGGGAAAGACCAATCCCTGGCCGGATGGAACGGTGTTTGCGAAAGCTGCCTGGAAACAAGTGACTGATAGTTCCGGTTTTATTTCTATGGGTTCCTTTTACCAGGTAGAATTCATGTTCAAAGAAGGCAACAAATTTTCGTCTACCCTTGGCTGGGGTTTTGGAAGATGGCGTGGAGCAGAATTAAAACCTTACGGTAAGAATGCTGCTTTTATTAGTGAATGTGTCAGTTGCCATCGTCCGTTGAAAAGCAGCGATTATACATTTACCATTCCTCTAAAAGAAAACGATTCACTTTCTCAACATGGCAGGCTTCTCAGTCAGTTCGTCAATCCCAGAGAACATATGATGTCGATTCTCTTTGAAGACAGTTCTGTGGTTACATGGTTGCAAAGACCTGATCCCAGGTGGTTTGGCGCCAGAATTCCGGATCGCTTAATTTCTGTAGAAAAAAAAGTTTCAGCTCATTGATGGAAATGCCTGTCAGGACTATAATTTTTAGGAAAAATCGGGTGTGCTTAACCAAAGGCAAGAATTAAAACCGGGAGAAACTTAACTTTGTGGTGCGAATGATGTTTTTTATTCAGTTAAATGAAAAAAATCCGGCTAAACCAATGAAACCACGATTTATAACAGTGCTGGTAATAGGAATTCTCCTGGGTGTATCTATTGCTTACATAGACACGAGACCGCACTGGGATGATGCCGGAATTACTGTAGGGATGATTTTGATTTCTGCTTTTATTTGCGGGTTTTTATCACCTCAAAGGACCTGGTTAATTGCATTGGCAGTGGGCATTTGGATTCCTTTATTCAATATTATATCAGCGGGTAACTTTGGTTCACTGCTGGCGCTGATACCTGCTTTCATAGGCGCCATTCTTGGATATTTCGCAAAAAAACTATTTGTTTAAAAATTTATTTGCAGCGCTTATTGTAATGAGTTCCAATGTCCAAATACTGATATAATTTTAGACCATTATAAAACCACCGACAGTGGATCAAAGAAAGAATGCTGGATCACGAAAGACCTGGGTATCGGATTACCAGGTCATCAGCCGTTAAAGGAATCTGGTTAGTAAAAGTCAGGATTTAAACTGGATAATGCTGCGACGCTAAGAAGGAGAATTTAAATATTGAAAATATTTATGCCTGATTCGTCTAAAACCATTTCGAACAGTCTTCAGGCATCCCATATGTATTTTCTGGTGGCCTTTTGCCTGATAAATACGCTGGCCTTCAGCCTTTTATTTTGCGGGATAGGGTTTTTTGCAGGGTTCACTGTTTCAGTCTGGCAATTCCCCATGGCCTTTCTTCTTGCACTGATTTGTAACTATTACGCTGATTACTATTTTTTTGGTCAAAAGAAAAAATATCGAATACTGAAAACCTCCGGCTTAAGTCTTGGCCTGATCATCAGCCTGATATTCATTTCTAACTTTTTTTATGATATCTCTTTCGATGGCCAATGGTATCATCAGGAAACGATCATTCAGCTAAAAAATAAATGGAATCCTATCGTTAATAAATTAGATATACCTGTCAATGAAAATACTGCCAGTGGAACAGAAGTCTGGTGTAACGGGATTGACAAACCCGTAAACAAAACAGATAATACTGGCAAGCCTCCGTTCAATCTGAAATTCCTTAACATCAACCATTTTCCAAAAGGAATTGAAATCATTGAAGCGTCCATATATGCCCTCACTAATCGGATTGAAACAGGTAAGTCCGTCAATGGCATTTTTATGCTGTCTTCCTTTTTTTTAACACTGTCTTTTCTTTATACGATCGGCCAAATCTCCCATCTTTGGAAATGGTTACTCGCTATACTTATTTCCTTTAACCCGATTACCCTCACCCAGCTTCCTTCCTTTTGTGTGGATGGAGTGATGGCGTCTTCACTTTTAAGTCTTTTAGCCATAAGTTGTCTTCTTTTCCAGGGAACAAACAGATATTATCTTTGGATGTTAGCTTCAATAATTGAACTTTCCAGTAATATCAAATACACATCACTGGTTTTCACGGCTATTTTCTGCCTTGGATTATTGATAACACTACTTATTAATAAAAAAAAGAAATCATTTAACCGGGTATTGATCATATGCGTTTTTGGTGGCCTGACCGGAATATTTTTTTGTGGATTCCATCCCTATATGACCAATTTTATCCACGACCACGATATGTTTTATGGTCTAAAAGAAACGAAAGATGAAATTTGGGCCACAACACCTCCTGTATATAGAACCCTGAATCGTTTTGAAAAACTTTTCCTTTCCCTGAATTCACATACGGATTCCTATTCCGATAACAACAGTTCCATTGTGGATATGCTCAAAATTCCATTCACCGTTAATAAGAAAGAACTATTAAACGCTAACGACCCGGAAGTAAAGCTTTCGGCCTTTGGTCCTTTCTTTAGCGGCTCTTTGCTTATTGCCCTTTTGATATTTTTCATTGTCCTAACCAAATCTTTCGGATCTGCCATCTTTAAACTGGAACTGACGGTACTGGTCATCATTAGCTCGACAATTTTGATCGTGCCCAATTCCTGGTGGGGAAGATTTGTTCCACAGTTTTGGCTTTTACCCGTTTCGATACTATTTATGTCGGAATTTATTTCTTTCAAATATGATAAGTTGTTAAAAGGCAGTCTGTGTTTTGCATTGGGGTTGAATGTGATTTGGGCAGGCCTGGCAATAATTATTAATTTATTTATATCCTCTCATATTAATTACCAGTTGAGTCAACTGAAAGCCCTGCACTTGCCTGTTACTGTCGAATATTGTCCTTACAGAAGCTTTAAAAGCAACAGGGAACGCTTTTACGTGTCAGATATCCCTTTCTTTGAGTAACCTGTTACCGGAAATTACATATACAATGTCATTCATTCCAATACACGGATTGAAACACCTGTTCCATTGCCACTCTTGCCAAAACCACTTTTGTTGGTATGGAGCGAAAAAATAAATGCACAGTGACATTACGCTTCGTTACTTAAAACGATGATCTGT
>CAVWUD010000023.1:0-78659 GCA_963757975.1 uncultured Bacteroidota bacterium | reverse complement strand
ATAATAGATCCAGGGATCGTCTTATTCTTAGGCTGGTTTTTGTGAAAGTTTACCAGTGGTCGGTGGAAGATTTTTTAATTTTCCCTCCATCTTTAGATAAACCTGATTTGGGCGGTAGCTCATTCCTTTCTTGTTCCTACCTCATTCCTCCCTTGTTCGTATTCGTTCGTATATCGTTCGTATGCTGTTCGTATATCCTTCGCTTAGCTACACGAAGAAACAACGGTTAGTCTACGAAGTCCCTACCAACTATTTAATACTTCATTAGCTCTGAATACCGAATAAATATATAAGACTTATAGAACTGGTTGGCCGTTGGCCCTCACTACATAAGCTTATTTTGGTCTCAAGAGGCCTATTGAGGTGGTAAACCCCAAAAATTTTCCAGGCAGAACGTGAATTTACGTAGTCCTACGGAATCCCCGCAAGAAATATTTTTGTTGGGGGCATGGAGAAAGTACCATTTCTTTCATTCAAAAGGCATATTGGATTCATATTTCTTTAAGGTCTTTATAAGAGTCTCTTTCAGAATTTTAATTATGCTATAGTTTGATACAGAAAGTCGAAAGAAACCTAAAAGAAATATACCAGTTTGCTGAAACAAAACCTTGCTTTGTAAATATCCGAGAAATCAAAAAAAATCTTTCGGAGGCTCCGGTAGCGACTCCGAAAATCCGGCTGAAAATTGATCCATATTTGTTTTCGGCGATAGGAATATATGAATTTCGAACATCTTTCGTATCAAAAACGGGCAATTTTGATTCCCGTTTTATGAATATAATTTGATATTCAATGAGATATAAATCTGGCACCTTGTTCGTATATCGTGTATTGTTGTATGGTTTATCGTGATCGATCCACGATACACGATTTACGATTAACGGCTAATTAATAAAAAATGATTAAAAACTATCTCAAAGTCGCCCTTCGCAATCTGCGCAACAACAAAGCTTTTGCTTCGCTGAATATTGTCGGACTTGCCATCGGGATGGCGACAGCCATTATTATCGGATTATGGGTTTTTGATGAACTGACCTATGATCATTATAATCCGAATCATGAAAAGCTGGCGAAAATAATGCTCAGTCAAAATGACAAGGGAGATATTTATATCGGACCCACGATTGCCATGCCCCTTGGGATTCGCAATGGAAGTGAGAATATAAGGTCCTCTTTAAGAAAGCTGCCCTCGGTTTCTTTTCATGATCTGCATATACTGGGATCAGGTGATAAGAAAATTTCCGGTAATGGAATATTATGCACAGAAATATTTTCCGTCCATGTTCGGACTGACTTTTCTGAATGGAAATATTCAAACACTGAATAGTGGTTCCTCGATCATGATTTCGAAGTCACTGGCTATTTCACTTTTTGGAGATGCGAATCCTGTAAACAAAACGATTTTACTCGATGATAAAATGAACATGAAAGTCGGCGCTGTGTATGATGATCTTCCTGAGAATTCGAGTTTCGCAGGAACCACACTGTTGCTTCCGTGGACGAATTCTGGAAATACTTATCTCAGTACCAATACCAATTGGGGCGATCATAACGGCGAAGGTTTTGTTGAATTGAATAATAACATAACACCTGAAGAGGCAACGGAAAAAATAAAAAATCTTCCCACTCCATTCATAAAAGACTGGAAAGGAAACTGCCCTGGTTTATCCGCTGGATAAATTACATCTGTATGGAGAATTTGTAAATGGAAAACCTGCCGGCGGAAGAATCCAGGTTGTTGTGCTCATGGCAATCATTGGCGCTTTTGTACTTTTCCTTGCATGCATCAATTTTATGAATCTTTCCACTGCACGCAGCAGCAAGAGAGCGAAGGAAGTAGGTATTCGAAAAACGATTGGTTCATTATCTATTCATCTGATCGGACAATTTTTGATCGAATCCATCCTGCTCACATTATTTGCTTTTGTGATTGCACTGCTGTCGGCACAATTATCTCTGCCATTTTTCAATAATCTTTCGGGTAAGCACATGAATATTCCTTACAGCAATCCTGCTTTCTGGATGATCTGTATTGGATTTGCTTTATTTACAGGAATCATTTCCGGCAGTTATCCTGCATTTTATCTTTCACGATTCGAACCGATCAAAGTATTGAAAGGTGCGTTCAAGGGAAGCAGGTATAATTCTATTCCGCGACAAGTATTGGTGGTGCTGCAATTCACGGTTTCATTAAGTCTGATCATCGGAACCATTATTGTTTACCGACAGATCATGTACGCGAAAGATCGTCCCACGGGTTATACCAGGGAAGGACTGATGACCATGCCCTTGTCGGAGCACTGAATGGACACTATGATGCACTTCGTGATGATCTTTTGAGAACCGGTGCTGTTACCGAAATGTCCGAATCATCCCAGCCTATTACGCTGTTCAACAATAATAATTCGTTGGACTGGCCGGTAAGGATCCCGGGCTGGTGGTTTTTTTCAGAAATGTAAATGTTACGCCAGAATTTGGAAGAACGATCGGCTGGGATATTATTGCAGGTCGTGATTTTTCGCGAGCCTATGCAGATTCCAATTCGATGATATTGAGTGAAGCTGCAGCTAAGGTAACCCGCATAAAAAATCCGATCGGTACGATCATGAAATTCGGCGGTAAGTCACGCACCGTGGTAGGCGTGGTAAAAGACATGCTGACCAATTCTCCTTATGACCCCATCGACCCCGCGATTTTCCTGGGCGATGGAAGTATGAGTGTTATCACGATCCGCATGAAAGCAGGACTGCCCCTGCATACTTCCATGGCATCTATTGAAAAGGTTTTTAAAAAATATAATCCGGCCAGTCCTTTTATCTATGTTTTTAACGATGATGCCTATGCGAAAAAATTTGCTGAAGAGGATCGCATCGGGAATCTGTCTGCCGTATTCGCCGGCCTGGCGATATTTATATCCTGTCTCGGTTTATTCGGACTGGCATCTTTCATAGCGGAGCAGCGCACGAAAGAAATTGGTGTGCGCAAAGTACTCGGAGCCAATTTATTTTCTCTCTGGGGAATGCTGTCTGTCCAGTTTGTAAAACTTGTCCTTATTTCACTCTGCATTGCGATTCCACTATCATATTATGGAATGCACAACTGGCTGCAAAATTATTCTTACCGCGACAACATTTCCTGGTGGATCTTCGGCGTTGCCGGCTTCGGCATTTTACTCATCACATTACTCACCGTAAGTTATCAATCCCTCAGAGCCGCGATGGCGAATCCGGTTACCAGCTTGAGAGCGGAATAGGTACTGCAAGTATGAGAGTATAAGAGTATAGGAGTATAAGAGTATAGGAGTAAAAGGTTTCAATATTCACTCTTATACTCCTATACTCTTATACTCTTATACTTGAACCCAGGGTGTTTTTACCTTTTTCCAGACTTCTGTAAAATTGTAATTTTAATCAAATTGAATTTTATATGACAAAATAACCGCGCTCTTAAATTCTCACTTTCACCCTAACCGAAAGGGTGTTTTTACTTTTATCAAGATATACTTAAAAATTACTTTACAAAACTTATAATATGTAAGAAAAATATTAATTCGATGTAGGAATTATGAATATTGAACAATATCAGACTTCATATGATAGTTCAAATCTTTCATATATATTCCAAAGTATTGGACCAAATGGAATTATTAACAAGGTTGTATTGTTTAAAAAAATGAATATAAGTAATAGAAATTTCTATACTTTATCATTAGGTGATTGGGATGAAACAAACGGTAATATAGATTACTATTCAGTTTCAAATAACGGCGATACTGATAAAGTTTTGTTTACTGTGGGGCAGACAGTATTGGAATTTGTAAATCATTTCCAAAATGCAAGCATATTAATAGTTGGATCTACAATTTCAAGGACAAGACTATATCAAATGGCTATTGCTCAAAACATTAATGAAATTGCCAAACTTTTTGAGATAGAAGGGTTTAGAAACGATCAATGGGAAAAATTCAAAACCGGAATAAATTTTGAAGGTTTTCTTATAAGCTTAAAGTAAAAATAATTGTAATTTTATTTAAATCAAGAGGATATGGCATCAGCATCGAGTAAAAAATTATTAAAGGATTTAAATAAAAAATCAAAAGCCTATTTTCAAATTGATAACAATATGCCGGATTTTAGTAAAGATCCGGCTTTTGTTGCGAAACATGAGATGGCAGAAAAATTTATTGCTGAGCATGGTCTTCCAGAATCTTTCAGTAAAAAAGAGAAGAAAGCTAAAAGCTTACCACCTACTTCCACCAAGGCTGGATACGGCGGTCAAAGAAAGCGTAAGGCGTAAGGCTTTAAACTCCCGCCTTCTTTAAGTAGATTACAGATAGAAATTTAATATTTTATAATAAGTTTTATACTGGTATGAAATGCTTCTTTCATATTTGCCTGCTCTCTGTTGCTTCAATTGTAATTTTCAATTCCTGCACAAAAAATAATAACAGTACGACAGGTTCAGGCGGGACTGGTGTGAAACCTCCGGATTCTATTGGAAAAACGGAGTACAAAATAACATCGATAGTTTTCAGGACGTATCAGGTACTGTCTCTATCGCTGTGTGCATAGGTTCGACATTGCCACATGCTTACAGTATTTATGTTTCCGGAACCGATGTATTTGTTGGAGGAATGTATAACCAGGCAGTATATTGGAAAAACGGAGTTGAAACTATTTTGGCTACGGCAGGGTATGCTTATTCGGTTGTTGTTCATTAAAGCTTAGAACAAGTATGTGGGATATGAGATATGGGATATGAGATATACCTGCTTTCCACTTGCATATCTCATAGCTCATAGTTCATAACTTATATCTAATTAAGAACACTATTCTCCTTCACGATTTCGAGTCCGTCGATTTTTTTGATTTCATCCCAACCACCGATAATATTATGCAGGTTGTGAATACCCTGACGTTTGAAGAGTGAGCATGCGATGGTGCTGCGATAGCCGCCGGCGCAGTGAATATAAATATTATCGGTATCCTCGAATTCGGCCATGGTGCCGGGATCAGTAAGTGTTTCAAGTGGAATATTTCTGGCAGCGGGAACATGTCCGTCGGCAAATTCAGTTTCTCTGCGCACATCCACCACTTTCAGTTTTGGATCGAAGGGAAGATCCATCGCAAATTCATCCGCATCAATATTCACGATGAGATCAATAGGCTCACCGGAATTTTTCCATGTTTCAAATCCTCCCTGCAGGTAGCCCTTCATCAAGGCAAATCCAACGCGTGCAAGTCGCACAACACTTTCCTTTTCTTTTCCCGGATCTGTTACGAGTACAAAGGGTTTGTCGAATGGAAGAAGACTTCCTGCCCATTCTGCAAATCGTCCGTCGAGTCCGATGCTGATGGAGCCGGGCACATATCCTTCGGTGAATTCTGTGGAAGGACGCGTATCGAGAATAATAGTATCCTCGTCTTTAATGAATGTTTTAAATGATTCCAGGTTTAAAGGCTTCAATCCGTTTTCCATCACTTCATCCAGGCTTTCATATCCTTCTTTATTGATGCGTGCGTTCACAGCGAAATATTGCGGAGGTGCATTGAGTCCGTCTGTAACGGCTTTTATAAATTCTTCTTTGGAAGTTGCCAGCAGGGCATAGTTTGATTTTCTTTCTTCACCCAGGGTGCTGTAAGTATCAGGACCGATATTTTTTCCGCAGCTGCTTCCCGCTCCGTGTGCCGGATAAATAATTACATCGTCGGGCAGCGGGCTGATTTTTTTCTTCAGTGAATCGAATAACATGGAGGCAAGTTCTTCCCGGCCCAGATTGCCGCTGCTGAGATCGGGCCGGCCGACATCACCAACAAAAAGTGTATCACCGGTAAAAATCGCATAAGGGGTACCGTTAGCATCGCGTAACAGGTAACAGGAAGATTCGATGGTATGTCCGGGGGTATGAAGCACTTCGATCGTCAGTTTCCCCAGCTTGAAAATTTCTCCGTCTTTCGCCCGGTAGATGGGGAAAGAAGTTTCGGTCTCAGGGCCGTAAACGATCGGCGCTCCGGAAGCCTGGGCGAGGTCGAGGTGACCGCTCACAAAATCAGCATGAAAATGGGTCTCGAATATATATTTGATGCTGGCTTTCCTTTCTTTGGCCAGGACCAGGTACTCCTCGATATCACGCAGCGGGTCTATGATCGCCGCTTCGCCTTCACTTTCAATATAATAGGCCGCTTCACTGAGGCAGCCGGTATATAGTTGCTGGATATACATTTCTTGCCTTTGTGCAAATTTACCCTTTTTAAGCGGAACGCGGAACGCCTAACGCTTAACGCGCCTTTTGTTTTAAATGTCCGACTAAATGAAGGTAAAAAAATAGTAAAGATGTTCTTCTAAATGACGTTAAGCGTTTTGCGTTAGGCGTTTGGTTGTACCTGAAACGGGTAATAAATTTATCTAGTTCAGTTCTATCTTTCTCTTTTTTGCTCATTTCTTCTTTGCTGGTTTGTATGGTTTATAACATTATTCCAGCTAGACAAGGCTAAATTATACATCTAACTCAAAATAATTAATATTCAAATTAACAATATCTCGATAGGGGATATATAGATAATCGCTTGGAATATTATAATAAGGATCAGTTTCTAATTTATCATCCAAAAATTTTCTCCTCATTGGATACCTTACTAGAAGCGCATCTAAATCTCCTGTGCTATTTAAATAGTAATTAGCCAATTCACCAATATATAGAATATTATCATTCCCAACCTTGCAAAGTATATCTATACCTATTACAGTTATTTCTCTTGATGTAGTTCCCCCTCTTTCAATGTCCAATATTTCACCAGAGAGAATATAGAACCACTTATTATTAAACCTAAAAAAATTAAATCTTATATCTAAACGAAGGCTTCTCACTATGAATTTAAAAAAGAATCCAATTAGGGCTGCTATTATAAGAAGTATTATGTTGTACTCTATAATTTCGAAAATATTCTTATGTATATTATTCATTACTGCTGAAACAAGACTAATATTTTCCTCTTTGATCCCATTTATTAAAGCTCCTGTATACGGGAAATTGACATAATATTTTGTTATGTTTTCAACAATAATCAGATAAATAAATTGAATTGTAAACCCTGGAACAATTGACCAAAATATTTCGGTAATTAGATCGACTTGGCGAGCTTGATTTGAAAATGGGAAGGTGAAATAACAAAAACGGGCCACAAGGCCCGGTATTATGATTATGAATAGCAATACTGTTGCTAAAGCAAAACTCATTTAAAAACTTAATTCTTTAACCTTAATATTAACTTGCTTATTCCCCGAATTGACTGTTATTGTGTTTTTATCTTCATTATAACTACGTCTTTCAGTCATTAATTTCTTAATTATTTCTCTGCCAGATACAGGATTATTTAATAAGTCTTTAATCTTATTATTTCTGTTGCTTTTTACCTTATATAATACTCCAGGCATAACCTCTATTTAATACACAAAATAACGAATTTTTCTTGATTTTATGCCATGTTAGTGGCTAACTTACTCGCTAAGTTAGCATAGTTGTCAGGCATTATTTTTAATACTCAATTCAAACCTTTCTAAATCGGCTATCTTCCTAAAATTGTACTGTGCTTCAAATTCGTCTCAATACCACTGCAAATTCCAAACATATTCACCCTTACTATGGTCAACAACCACATGGGTAAATTCCTTGAAGTTCTTGATCACCAAAGGTGATCAAACAAGCAACAGATGCACCGTTTTCATAATATCACCTATTCGTTCGGGATTGATGGTGTAGTGGATGAATTTACCGTCACGTTCGGTTTTGACGATACCGGCCCGGCGGAGGATAGCCAGGTGCTGGGAAGCGACAGACTGCTCCAGTCGAAGATGAATATACAGCTCCGTGACTGTCAGCTTTTTATGCTCATCTAAAATTCTTACGATCTGCTGCCGGAGTTTGTGATTCAGAGCCCGCAGGATCATTGCGGCCTTCTTCAGATTGATAAAATCTACTTTTACGGCAGTGTCTTCCCCGTCCTGGGCATTGAGGATCATCCAATAGTTGCTGCTTGTACCGCTCATACAGTTCAGAAGGTTGAAGGTTCAAAAAAAATATCTGTATTGGATTCTATCAAATCTCGTATAACAAGCAGAGTTTCCAAAGAAATCGTAATATAGAATATTTTCTCAATAAGTGAAGAATTCTTTCAAATAAATCGGTTCAGAATAAACCGTGTCGGCCCAGTTACCGGAGGTGAAATCACGCTGGGAAAGTGTAGCAAAAGCCTGAATTATACCGGGTTGCGGTTCAAAAATGGCTGAAGGAGATTCTGTGATTTTTTTCCATTTTTCTGCCCCTGATCCAAAGAAAATTATCGTGTTTTCAGCAAGGGGTATTTCAAATGCATTTTTATCTAATATCATTGCCTGAGGGGGAAGGATCACCTGAAGGTCGATGACGGATGACCGATGACCGATGACCGAAGAATACAATGCTATAAAAACCTCGTCCCTACGCGCATCGATCATCGGGCAGATCAGGGCGTTTTTTTTCTCCGCGACGGATCTCATGGATTCAGCCATCACTTCCAGCGTATTTCGTGTGATCAGCGGAATATTCAGAGCATAACAAAATCCCTTGGCCGCAGCCATTCCCACCCGCAGGCCGGTATAAGAACCTGGTCCTGCGATAACAGCAATAGCTTTCAAGTCCGCCAGAGTGATATCTGCTTCGGTCAGCATCCGCCTGATCGCCATGTGCAGCCAGGAAGCATGTTCTTTCGAAATTTTATTTTCTTCCGAAAACAATACTTTCCCTTCGCGCGCGAGAGCGACAGTGGCGGTTTCTTGGGAAGTATCTATTAGTAGGATCATTTTCTTTTTCGATTATCGTAGATCGTGGATCGTGGATCGATATACGATTTACGATACACGATTTTCGAAAAGTTTCAGGCTTTCTGCCAATTCATAAATTGGACTATTCAATGAAAGCTTCATCAGCAAATCAGCAACTTTCTTTTCACCTATCACTGAAGCCCATTCAAACGGCCCATACGGATATCCTGTTCCGAGTTTCATCGCGATATCAATTTCTTCTTTGGTACTTGTCCCGGCTTCCAAAGTAAAATAAGCTTCATTGATGATCATGGATACGATGCGCGCGGAAACAAATCCTGGTTCGTCTTTCACAAATAAAATCTCATCTCCAAACAAAGCATTCGCTTTTTCCTGTGTTTCTTTATTCGCCGAGGCTTCCAGATATTTTCCTTTCAGAAATCCGGGCCAGCCGTTGAACCGGATAAAATCAGGATGAATATCACTGAGCGTTTCTGTCACTGCATTTATCAGAACCGGTCTGGGCAATAGTTTCGTGAGCTTCTCTATTTTTTCTGCCGAAGGCGCAAATCCAAAATCGAAATATGCATCTGCCGTATGATGCGCCCACAGGGAAATATTTTCTGAAAACATGACTTCATGTTTTTGGAAAAAAGGGGAGGCGGCGATCTCCTTCTTCTGCATATCGCTGGCAAGAACGGCAAGTATCATGGTTCCGTTCTTTAGGTGGCTGATACAAATTGTTGCAGGAAACGCAGATCATTTTGTGAATATAGTCGCAGGTCGTTGACACGATATTTCAGCTGACAGATCCTCTCCATTCCCATGCCGAATGCGAAGCCCGTATATTTATTGGGATCGATATTGAAGTTCTGCAATACTTTCGGATGCACCATTCCGCTTCCGAGGATCTCGACCCATCCCGTATGTTTGCACACGTTGCATCCGCTGCCGCCACAGATCAGGCAGGTGATATCCATTTCGGCGCTGGGTTCGGTAAAAGGAAAATATGAAGGGCGAAAACGGATCTTCACTGTTTTGCCAAACATCTCCTGCACGAAAAAATAAAGCGTCTGTTTCAGGTCGGCGAAAGAAACATTTTCATCCACATATAATCCTTCACACTGATGAAAGAAATTATGCGCCCGTGCACTGACGGTTTCATTTCTGTAAACACGACCCGGACAAATAATTCGGATCGGCGGTTTTTGTTTTTCCATCACCCTCGCCTGCACATTGCTGGTATGCGTGCGCAGGAGCCAGTCGGGGTTCCTTCAATATAAAAAGTATCCTGCATATCCCGCGCCGGATGATCTTCGGGCAGGTTGAGTGAAGTGAAATTATGCCAGTCGTCTTCGATCTCCGGTCCCTCTGCCACTGAAAATCCAAGTCGCCCGAAAATTTGAATGATGCGATTTCTCACCAGGCTGATGGGATGCCTTGTTCCGACGGGGATGGGGTCGCCGGGAAGGGACTTAAGTCCATATCGTTTATCGTAGATCGCTTATCGTTTATCGGTTCTTTTAACGATTCATATTTTGATTCCGCGAGCTGTTTGAATTCGTTCAGGATCTGGCCGAATTCTTTTTTCTTTTCGGCGGGAACATTCTTTATTTCCTGGAAAAGATTTTTCACAATACCCTTGGTTCCCAGAAAACGTATGCGGTATGATTCGGCGGCATCAGCGCCATCGGGTTCAATGCCAAGGATTTCCTTCCTGTATGTGTCCAGTTTTTCCAGTAATTCTTCCATGCCGCAAAGATAAAAGGAAAAACAAGTGTAAGTTTGTTTCAAATCGTGGTACATGTTGTACAGTCTGCATATCCTTGACTACCTCGACCCGGTAAATACACGGGAGATTTCCAATGACGAAGAGTATAAAGATGGTCAGGTTGGAAAATTAATCCAGGTTTATGAAGAAGAATTCCCCGACCTGCTGCAGTCCGACCTGATCCTGATCGGCTGCCGCGAAGAAAGAGGCACCCGCCGCGCAAGGGCCCTGCTCAGCGGACCGGATACTATTCGCCGCCAGTTTTACCAGCTCTATCACTGGCATAGCGAGATCAGGATTGCGGATATTGGAAATATCAAGACCGGAGCCACGCTGACCGATACCTATGCCGCACTTGGACGGTGATGAACGAGCTGATCGGTCTGGGTAAAACAATTATCATCCTCGGTGGTTCGCACGACCTTACCCTGGCGCAATACCAGAGTTATGCGAGCCGTAAAAAACTGATAGAAGTTACCTGCGTGGATGCGCTGATCGATATCAATATCGATTCAACGCTCAAGAGCGAGAATTTTCTGATGGAGATGCTGACGGATGAACCTAATTTTATCTTCTCATTATAATCATATCGGCTTCCAGAGTTTTTATGTTCATCCCAGGATGCTGGAGACGATGGACAAGCTCCGTTTCGATTGTTTCCGCGTGGGAAAGGTGAAGGAAGTGATCGAAGAGATGGAACCTGTGCTGCGGAATTCCAATATGCTGAGTTTTGATGTTTGTGCTATCGCCCATGCTTATGCGCCTTCCAATTTTTTGTCACCGAACGGCCTTTCCGGAGAAGAAGCCTGTGCCTTATTGCGATATGCGGGACTGAGTCCCAATATCAGCAGCATCGGCATCTATGGATATATTCCCGAAAATGATGTACATGAGCTGACAGCGAAACAGATCGCGCAGATGCTCTGGTATGCGGTGGATGGACGGAACAAAGGACTGCGCGAAGCGAACTTGAACGACAAAGAATATTTCGTGGAGTATCATACTGCTTTCGCCGAAGTGCAGACCGTATTTCTGCAAAGCAAAAAAACCAATCGCTGGTGGATGCAGCTGCCCGACCAGAAATATATCGCCTGCTCTTACCAGGATTATCTCCAGGCAAGCAGCAATGAAGTGCCGGAAAGGTGGCTTCGGGCGCAGGAAAGGTAAACAGGGTTATGGGTTATGGGTGTATGGGTTATGGGGGTATGGGATATGGGTATGGGAGTGAAATTTTAATATAATTCATTTGAATCTTTTCATTCGGGAAAAATGCTTTAGGCCTTAGGCCTTGTGCCTTAGGCCTAAAAAGGCCTTAGGCTTTGCGCCTTAATCTTGCTCTCCAACTTTTCCGCATTCGGCCAATCCTTCTTCCCGAAAATCCGCATTAAAGAAACTCTTGCAACAAAGAGCTCAGCACAGCGCTGGTCGGCGTTTATGTGTATGATGATTCATCCAAAAAAGAAATAGCGGATTACCAGGGAGACAAATATTTCGTACCTGCAAGTAATACAAAATTGTTTTCACTATATGTCGGATTAAAGTACCTCGGCGATTCGCTGGTAGGCATTCGCTATGCTGAAAATGATACTGCCTTATTTGTTTATCCTACCGGCGATCCGAGTTTACTGCATCCCGATTTTCAATCACAACCTGTGATTGATTTTCTCCGGAAGACGCGTAAAGAAAATTTATCTCATGGATGTCGGCTGGATGGAAAATGCGCTTGGTGTGGGCTGGGCATGGGATGATTACAATGAAGATTTTGCCATTGAACGAAGTGCTTTTCCTGTTTATGGGAATTTCATCCGTTGGAACCAGCAAAATTCCTCAACAAAAGCAATCCTGCATTTGGACCAACAGCTACGGTTTCCAGTTCACCGGAAATTCCCTGGAAGGTCAGATTCAGTACCGATAGTCTCCTAAAACATTTTTGGTCAAAGGTTAATGGACTCTAATGTCTTTATTAATTCGTATCAGGCAATGAACCGAATATTTCACCAGGACGTTCCCTTCATCACCAATAATTTGAATGCTGCTGCTGAATTACTTCCTGATACCATTGGGAAGCCGGTGACTGTTTACAAACTTCCTCTGCTCAGGGTTGATGTGAATAAGATCGGGCAACCAATTATTTCTCTTCCGCCACCGCCGGACTCCATTAATTCAAGACCGGAGATTCTGTATTTATTCCGATGATGCATAGAAGTGATAATTTTTTTGCCGAGCAAACTTTGCTGATGGTGAGTCAGCAACGTATCCGATGGATGAATGATGAATTGGTTATTAAATCATTCTTGATTCCATTATGAATGGTCCCCTCGTAGACCTTCCTCAGAAACCTTCCTGGGTTGACGGCAGCGGACTGAGCAGGTTTAATTTATTCAGTCCGACGGATTTTGTGAGTGTGCTGCATCAAATTGAAAGATGAATTCGGGATGGACCGGATGAAGAAGATCCTTCCTACCGGCGGAAGCGGAACGCTGAAGAATTACTACGCGCCGACAGCGGATATGTATTTGTGAAAACAGGCTCTCTGACGGGAGTATTATGTTTGAGCGGATATATTTATACATATAAAAACACCTGCTTGAATTCTCCATCCTTATAAATAATCATAATGGTGGCAGCTCCGCGATCAGGAGAGCCGTTGAAACTTATGTCGAGTATTTGAGGAAGAGTGGATAGAAATTGTTTAATCCCTTATTCGAAGTTCGATTTTATTACTTTAAATAGAACCGAGCTTCTCTGAGATCAAACAGATTTAGTTTTGCTTACTTTTTTATGTACTGATTTGGAAAGGTTTTTTCGCCTCGAATTGGAACCAAAATATATTCCCTGTCTTTGGCATCGTCCTTCACAAATTTATCCATATCAACAAAATAAATCAGAGGCATAACATTACAGGCTAAAGCAAGGTCTACTACTTTGCTGATTTTATGATCAAATGTCGCATGCAAAATTTGCGAAACATACCCCTTCGAAACTCCGAGCTCTTCTGCTAGCTGATAATCCTTAAGGTTTTTTTCTTTTTTATATTTTGCTATAAGGTTCAACAAATTCAGTTGAATTTGTGATATTGTATATTCCTTACTTCTTAACAGACTTTCTCTTTTCATTTCTTTTGATTTAGAGAATTCAAATATTCTGTTTTAATCGATCTAAAAACGGAAATATTATCCCGGCTGTCTGATGCTTTTTTAACTCCACCATATATGATAAGTTTCCTACCGGGTCTTTGAATTGCATAAATTCTCAGGTGCTTGCTTATAAATTCGAATTCCGTTGGCCCGACATTACCCTTTAAATATTTTACTTTCCTTCCGGGATCGCCTCCATTAGCGAAATGCTGAATAAATGATATCAGACTTTTATATTCACTTCTATAAGTTGTTCCAACAAGTTGTTTCTCAAATAAATCCAGTTGACCGACACCATGTATACAAAGTTGCATAACAATCTCTCTGGCTTTGATTTCTTCGACGACCCTGACAGCAAATTTAGTCATAAAATAAGTTTAGTTCAAACTAAACATGAATATTTTAAAAATCATTTTCTAAACTTTATAAGTTAGGTCAATGTAGGATGGGCTACACAGTGTTTTAACCCTATTGATATAGGGTAATTAAACTTGTTTCGCACCAGGAAGATGGGGGATGCAGTTAAAGGCCCTATGCGTTCAGTGTTGCACGTCAAGAGTTAAGCTATTTAGTCGTTCGACTCAAGAGTTATCTGCGCGACGCGTGACTTTAAGTTTATCCTTTACGCTTTTCGCATAAAGATTTTCTCCAAATACTCTTTCTTAAACTCAACAAAAACAGGCTTGCCATTGGGAGATGTGTTGGGTTGAAGGCAGCGGAAGAGAGATTCGGTGAGGGAACGCATTTCAGTTTCGGAGAGAACGGTACCGGCCTTGATGGCTTGTTGCCAGGCGAGGGAGCGGATCATTTTTTCCTGAAGCGTATCGATCTTTTCATTTCCTGAATGCTTGCAATGCTCCAGTAAATTTTCAATCACTTTTTTCTCGTTGCCATCAGCATGACCGGCGGGCACGCCCTGAATAATAAAACTATCCTTTCCAAAAGGTTCGATGGCATAACCCAGTGCATGCAAACCGGGAAGAAGTTCCTGCAGCAAAACTGCATCGGAAGTAGCGAGGGTAAGGGTGACGGGAAATAATCCCGGTTGTGTTGCCAGAGGCTTGCCGCTTAGTGCGAGCATAAATTTTTCATACAAAACACGTTCGTGCGCCGCCTGCTGATGGATCAGCAGAAAACCACCATTCGTTTCACAAACGATATAGGTATTCTGCAATTGGGTCAGACGAAATTGTTCATCATGAAACAACGGATCAGAAGTGAAACGCGCATACAATGATTGAAAGGAAGCATTGTTCTCTGATTGTTTGTACGCCTTTTCTTCTTCAGTATTTATTGAATGAAATGAATCGGGATGAACTGCCCGGGAAATTTCATCCGAAATAATTTCTGTTGAAACCGGTGCGCCTGCAACCGAAGCTGCAAAATTCAGATCTTCCATTTCGCGGTTTCTCCAGTGAACCAGTTCACTGTTATCCGTTGGTTCGATAAAATGCGCCTGGTTTTTTCTTGTAAAAGTTTTAAACAGGCTGGAAGATTCAACGCCCGTTTTCATTTCATCCGAGAAAGGTTTATTGATCGCATCGAGTTGTTGTATTTCAGGATCGAGATCGAAATCGAGACTGGGAGTAATACTGAACTGCGCCAGCGAATGTTTCACGGCTGCCTGCACAAATGCATAAACTATTTTCTCGTCTTCAAATTTGATTTCCTGTTTTGTCGGATGCACATTAATATCTACGCGTGAAGGATCGATATCAATAAACAATACATAGAGCGGAAAACTATCGCCCGGTATCATCTGCTGAAAGGCCGTCATCACTGCGTGATTCAGATAAGCGCTCCGGATGAAACGATTGTTCACAAAAAAATACTGATCCCCCCTTGTGCGTTTGGCGATATCGGGTTTTCCGACGAAGCCGGCGATATTCAGGTAATCGGTATTCTCCTGCACCGATACGAGTTTGGAAGAATAATGTGCTCCGAGAATCTGCACGATCCTTTGTTTGAGTGTTCCTTTTTCAAGATGAAAAATTTCCTGGCTGTTGGCGGTAAGCGTAAAACGGATATCAGGAAATGAAAGCGCCACGCGTATGAACTCATCCACGATATGCCGCATTTCTGCTGCATTGCTTTTAAGGAAATTTCTTCGGGCAGGCACGTTGAAGAAAAGATTTTTCATCGCGATGCTGGTTCCGTTGGGAAAGGCGACGGGCTCCTGCTTCGTCACAAAACTGTTTTCTATTTCGATGCAGGTGCCGTTCCCGTCATCAGCTCTTTTTGTTTTGAGTTCAACCTGAGCTACGGCAGCAATGGAAGCCAGCGCTTCACCCCTGAAACCCATGGTTCTTATGCGGAACAGATCTTCAATATTCCGGATCTTGGAAGTGGCATGCCGTTCAAATGCCATACGGGCATCGGTGACACTCATTCCCCTCCCGTTATCAATGACCTGCACCAGGGATTTTCCTGCATCCTGGATAATGAGTTTCACCTGTGATGCCCCCGCGTCTATGGCGTTTTCCATCAGCTCTTTCACAGCACTTGCCGGCCGCTGAATGACTTCTCCAGCAGCAATCTGATTGGCAATATTATCCGGTAACAGTTCTATCAGGTCATTCATCGTCAAGGCCTTATTATCCGGGCAATTTAATGGAAAAAAATCTCTTTTTCTTTTGTAGGTTTGATTTTGCGTCGTGGATCGTGGATGCGTGGATCGATATACGATAAACGATACACGATTTACGATAATAAGCTTTAAGCCTTTCGCGTTAAGCTTTACGCCTTCAATATTCATCATGAAAAATGTTCTCCTTCCGGTTTTACTCGTTTTTTCACTTTCTCTCCATGCGCAATACAACGTCAACCTGCCCGCAAATCACTGGGTAGATTCGGTATATAATACGCTGACGGATACAGGGAAGATTGCACAGCTGATGGTGGTCAGGCTTTCTTCCATAGATGGGACGACAGGGAAAATCACCTTCTACGACCAGCAGGTGGAAGCAGATATAAAACGGTATAATTTGGGTGGAATCTGCCTTTTCCAGGGTGGCCCCAAACAGCAGGCTGCTCTCATCAATCATCTCCAGGAGATCGCGGAGACGCCTATCCTGGTTTCAATAGATGCCGAAAACGGTCTGGGCATGCGGATGGACAGCGTGGGTGCATTGCCCAGGCAGATGATGCTTGGCGCAGTGCAGGATCCCCAGCTCATTTATACCTACGGAAAAACCGTTGCCGAACAGTGCAAACGCATGGGCATCCAGGTAAATTACGCGCCGGTGGTGGACGTGAATAATAATCCCGACAACCCGGTAATCAACGATCGTTCTTTCGGGGAAGACCCGCACCGGGTTGCTCAACTCGGCATTCAATATATGAAGGGACTGCAGGACAATGGGGTGCTGGCAACGGCCAAACATTTCCCCGGTCACGGTGATGTATCTGTGGATTCACATGTTGATCTCCCTGTGATAAATAAAAGTCGTCGTCAGCTGGATACCATGGAGCTGTATCCTTTTAAGAAATTATTCGAAGCCGGCATCGGCAGCGTGATGATCGGCCATCTATTTGTTCCCGCCATTGATTCCCGCGAACATCGTCCCACGTCCATTTCCAATAACACCGTTACCACCCTTCTCCGGAAACAAATGTTATTTACAGGACTCAGTTTTACCGATGCTCTTGAAATGAAAGGTGTGAGCAAATATTTTCCTGATGGCGATGCATCGGTTGAATCCCTGATCGCGGGCAATGATATGCTTTGTCTCCCGGGCGATGTAACCCTCAGCATTGAAAAAATATTCAAAGCGATCAAAGAGAAAAAACTGAAATGGAAGGATTTGAATGCACGCGTGAAAAAAGTGCTGACAGCAAAATATCAATTGGGTCTATCGAACTGGCAGCCCATCGACACGGCACATCTTGTTGAAGATTTAAATAAAGACGTTCCTGAACTCTACAGGAATGTAGCGAAACAGGCCATCACACTGGTGCGCAGATCAGATCGTCCTTTCCCTGGTCCTCCTGCAAAACGTGTGGCCTATATTGGATTTGGACTCACCGACGACAATGCGTTCAGTAAAAGAATGCGCAATGATTTTCATGCGAACACCTATTATTTCGATTATGGTTTGGACAGTGTAAAAGCAGCGGCGGCATTTGAATTACTTCGGAACCGATATGATATGATTGTAATCGGGCTGCATAATATAAACCGATATCCTGCACATGATTTCGGAATCAGTGCTGCTGCATTTCAGCTTCTTCAAAAACTGGATCACCAGGTTGGCGCTGTAACATTTGTATTCGGAAATCCTTATGCACTCAAATATGTTTGTGATGCTTCAGTGTTGATGGAATGTTATGATGATAATGAAATTACCCAATCCGTCGCAGCCGATTGGCTGAATGGAAAATTCCTGGCCAGGGGACATTTGCCGGTTTCAGTTTGCAATGGTATCAGAGCCGGATTTGGAATTACTTATTTCCGCGGCGCACTGCCTGAAGTTCCACCGGAATCACTGGGATTCAATCCATACAAACTTCAACGCATCGATTCGATTTGCAAACGCGCCATTGCCATGCAGGCCGCACCCGGATGTGTTGTGGTGGTTGTGAAGAATGGCCAGGTTGCCTATGAGAAATCTTTCGGCACGATGGAATATAATAAACTGGAGCCGGTATATCCTGAAACCATTTATGATCTCGCGTCCGTAACAAAAGTCTGTGCCACGACGATTTCTGTGATGAAATTATATGATGAAGGAAAGCTGGATCTGAATAAAACTTTGGGAGATTATCTTCCCTGGGTAAGAGGAAGCGACAAGGATTCGTTGAAGATCTGGGATATCATGCTGCATCAGGCAGGGCTGAAAGATTTTATTCCTTTTTATGCTGAAACAATTACAAAAGATAATGAAGGTATTCCGCTGCCAGGGATCTATTCTTCCACGGCTGACAGTCTCCATTGCATCCGTGTTGCTGAAAATTTGTATATCAGAAGTGATTGGGAAGACACGATGTATAAAAGAATTCTGACCAGCAAACTCGGACCTAAGGGAAAATATGTTTATAGTGACAATGATTTTATTTTCATGGGAAAGATTGTGGAAGCCCTGAGCGGCATGACGCTGGATCAATATGCTTATATAAATTTCTATCAGCCAATGGCTCTTTCTACTACCGGATTCAAACCGAGAGAACGTTTTCCTCTTAACAGAATTGCCCCCACCGAACAGGAAGTTCCATTCAGGCGACAGTTATTACGCGGCGACGTGCACGATCCAGGCGCAGCTATGTTTGGCGAAGTATCAGGACATGCGGGACTTTTCAGCGATGCCTATGATCTGGCAGTGATCATGCAGATGTTGTTGAATGGCGGGTCGATTGGCGGCCACCAGTATATTAAAAAAGAAACCATAGAATACTTCACAGCCTATCATAGTGATATCAGCCGGCGCGGGCTTGGCTTCGACAAACCTGAAAAAGATAATGCGACAAGAAAAGAACCTTATCCCTGCGCCGCCGCATCTCCATTAACATTCGGTCATACGGGTTTTACCGGGAACATGCATCTGGGCAGATCCCGCTCAGCAGCTTGTTTTAATCTTTCTTTCCAACCGTGTAAATCCCCAGGAAAGTTCAAAACTTTCTTCCCTGAATGTAAGGGGGAATATTATGGAGGACATTTACCTCGCTTTACAGTAGGACGTGGATCGTGGATCGTGGGTCGTGGATCGTGGATCGTGGATCGCGGATCGGGATCGTACGGATGACGATGATCGTGACGCTCGTTGGTTAATAATGAACAATGGACGTTCATTTGCGAACAGTTGCTTTTGTTCCCTTTAATTAAAATTTTGATTTACAACCGCCTATCTAATTGGCATTTTCTTGGTGTTCTGTTACATCGACGATCCACGTCCACGATCCACGATCCACGTCAACCAATATATAAATGTTAAAAAATTATCTAAAAATCGCCTGGCGTAACCTGGTAAGGGACCGTCAATTCACTTTTCTGAATCTTTTTGGTTTGTCTGTTGGTCTGGCCTGTGCGCTGTTTATCTGGCTATGGGTCAGCGATGAATGGAATATGGATAAGTCCAACACGAAAGACAGCAACCTGTACCAGGTGATGCAGAACCTGAAGGAAGAAAATGGGATCACGACCATGGACTATACTGCAGGGTTGCTGGCTAATGCGCTCAAGACTGAAATGCCGGAAGTTGAATATTCGGCGACAGTGATTCCTGCTTCCTGGTTTTCAAGTCCGGGTATTATTTCCCAGGGAGAAACGCGCATTAAAGCCGGCGGTCAGTTTGTAAGCAAAGAATATTTCAACATGTTCGATTGTCATTTTATTGAGGGCGATTACAAAAGGCTTATCTCAGACAAACAATCCATTGCCATCTCTGATGAGCTGGCGATGAAATTATTCCATACAACGCATAATGTAGTCGGGAAATCCATTGAATGGAGCCAGAGTGAGTTTAACGGATCTTATCTGATAACAGGCATTTTTGAAAAGAATGCCTGAAAACGTTTCGGACAAATTCGACCTGCTATTCAATTTCGATCAGTTCATCGAAAGGAGACCCGGCATGAAGGATTGGGGCAATAGTGATCCCAGCACTTTTCTGATATTAAAGAAGGGAACAAATATCAGCCAGTTCAATGCGAAGATCAAAGATTTTATGCATTCGAAAGAGAAGGATTCGAAAAAGACTTTGTTTCTCAGGAAATTTTCTGACAGCTATCTCTATGGAAATTATAAAGATGGCATGCAGGCGGGTGGAAGAATATCGTATGTAAAATTATTCTCGGCGATTGCCTTATTTATACTGGCCATTGCATGTATCAATTTCATGAACCTGTCCACCGCCAATGCATCCAGGCGAATAAAAGAAGTAGGCATAAAAAAAGTAGTGGGAGCAGGAAGGGCAACACTTATTTTTCAGTATCTCGGTGAATCAGTTCTCATGAGTTTTTTATCTGTCATTCTCGCCGTCATATTGATTTACCTTTTACTTCCGCAATTCAATTCAATCACCGGCAAGAACCTGGTATTTGAATTCAGTGGCAGGGTAATATTTACAGTTTTAATTATAGCACTTGTAACCGGCATCATTGCCGGAAGTTATCCTGCGCTATACATCTCCGGATTTAAACCTGCATTGATATTAAAAGGCACTGTCAAAACTTCCATCGGAGAATTATGGATGCGGAAGGGCCTTGTAATATTTCAGTTTACTTTATCCGTGATCGCGATCGCTGCCGTTTTGATCGTGTACAAACAGGTAAATTATATTCAGACAAAAAACCTCGGTTATAACAGGGATAATATTATAGACTTCACCATTCCCCTGGAAAATGATTCTGCATCTCTGGGTTCAGCCATCAGTTTTGTAAATGATATGAAAAGTATTCCGGGTGTGGTGAGTGCTGGAAGTCATTATCACAACCTGACCGGGGATCATGGAGGTATTGGTGGATTTCAATGGCCCGGAAAAGATCCGTCGAAAGACATTGATTTTGCAAACCTTGAAGTGGGGAATGGCTTTTTGCAAACTGTCGGCATTAAAATAAAAGAGGGTAGAAATTTTTCCGACAATTTAAATGCGCGGAATGAAATCATATTTAATGAATCGGCTATTGCGGCCATGGGGCTGAAGGATCCGATTGGGAAAAAAATTAAATTCTGGAATCAGGAGAAAACGATTGTCGGAGTTGCGACTGATTTCAATTTCGAATCTTTATACCAGCCATTAAAACCCGCATTCTTCCAGATGTTTCCTGTAATGCCGAATGTGATTATAAAAATAAAAGCAGGTACTGAGCGGCAAACGATCGAACAGGTAAAGAATGTCTATGCTTCATTTTATAAAGGACTGCCTTTTGATTATAAATTTCTGGATGAAGAATACCAGGCTCTTTATGTATCTGAAAACAGGGTGGCTGTTTTATCAAAATATTTTGCAGGACTGGCGATACTCATTTCCTGTCTCGGTTTATTCGGCCTCGCTGCATTTACTGCGCAGAGAAGACAAAAAGAAATCGGCATCAGGAAAGTTGTCGGCGCTTCGGTCAGCAGTCTATTGGTGATGTTATCCAAAGATTTTTTAAAGCTTGTTCTGGTTGCAGTACTTATCGCATTCCCGCTAGTATGGTGGATAATGAATGACTGGCTGGGAAGTTTTGCGTACCGTGTTCAGATCGGAGCAGATATATTTATTATCTCTGCCGGATCCATTATTTTAATTACCCTGATAACTATAAGTTTTAAATCCGTGAAAGCGGCAGTCGCCAACCCGGTAACCAGTCTGCGATCGGAGTAACGCATATCGTGTATCGTATATCGTGGATCGATTTACGATACACGATATACGATATACGATTAATATTGTAAAGCTTAAATCATAACCAATGTTCATCAATCAATTCAAATCAGCCATCAGGAATTTGCTCAGGTATAAGAACTACAGTGTTTTTAATATAGCCGGACTGGCGGCAGGAATAGCCGTGTGTATACTGATTGCTGTGATCATCCGCTTTGAGACGAGCTTTGATGATTTTCATAAGAATAAGAATCAACTATACAGGGTACTGATGGAATACCATCATCCGGGAGAGAATGGCATATTTTATGGAGCCGCGGCTCCCTTCCATTACCAACGTATTCTAAAAAAAGATTTTCCTGAAGTCAAAAAATCTTCGGGTATCTATGCATTCGATGATGAGCAGATTTTAGTGATGGACCAGCATGGCAAAGTGGTTAAAAGATTCAAGGAGAAAAAAGGGTTGTTTGCCGTGGAACCGGAATTCTTTGACATGTTCGATTTTAAATGGCTGGCGGGCAATGCTACCAGTTCATTATCCGATAAAAACTCTGCGGTTCTTACAAAAGAAATTGCTGAAAAATATTTTGGGGACTGGAAAAATGCACTGGGTAAAACTATCAAGCTTGACAATTGGGTGCTGGTTAAAATAACGGGCATACTTGAAAATGTTCCCCCAAACACTGATTTTCAGTTTAAGATTGTTCGACCATACGCTGTACTCGGTTTGGATAAAAATACAGACTGGGGAAGTTCTTCAGATAGTCATGGTATGTATTTGATGCTTCCTCCGGGAGTAACCGCTGCAAGTTTTGATCCGAGACTCAGGGCAGAATTTAAAAAATACAGACCTGCGGATGATAAGGACGAAATTGTTGTGCAGTCGATTAGTGAAATCCACTATTACGATGCACATAGTCATACTTAATAATTTTCTTGGAAGAACCATTGCTAAATCTTCGCTGAGAATTTTATGGATGATCGCCGCATTTATACTCATCATCGCCTGCGTTAATTTTATCAATCTCGCTACTGCGCAGGCAGTAAACCGTGCGAAGGAAGTCGGCGTAAGAAAAGTATTGGGTTCCGGAAAATGGCAACTCCGGTTACAATTTCTGGCAGAAACATTTCTACTGGTACTGATCTCAGTTATGCTGGCTCTTGTCATAGCATCCTTTGCCATCCCGCCTGTTGGCCGGATTCTTGAAATGCCCCTGTCCCTGAGTGTCATGTACAGCAGAGATATGATTCTTTTTTTTGCGGGCCTTATAGTTTTGGTAACTATTCTGGCAGGATTTTATCCGTCTGTTTTGCTCTCCGGATTCAATCCAATCGAGGCATTAAAAAGCAGGCTGGCTATAAAAAGTAATCGTGGAATCTCCTTACGCAGGAGCCTGGTCGTTTTTCAATTTATAATTGCTCAGGGGCTTATAATATGCACGATCATCATGATCAGGCAAATGAATTATTTCAACCATCAATCGATGGGATTTGATAAAGACGCAATTATTGATGTCACTTTTCCTGGCGACAGCGCATCGAATGCCAAAATTGATTATCTGAGAGCCAGCCTGCACGCAATTACCGGAGTCAAAAATGTAAGTTTTAATTCAGTACCACCTGCAACGCCCGACAATAACTGGATAGACTTTAAGTATGATCACGCCTCAAAATATAATGAACAATATTCCATCATAAAATGTGTCGACCCCGCATATTTACAGACTTACGGGCTAACGCTTGTAGCGGGAAGAAATTTCAGTTCCGATACGGCGCATGAAGTGATGATCAATGAAAGAATATTGCGGGACCTGGGCGTCAAAAATCCGGAAGAGGTATTAAACAAACAAATGGATATTCATTTTGTGACAGGTCCTATAGTTGGTGTTGTGAAAGATTTTAATTCCACCGGCTTTAAGGATAAATACTCCCGTGTTTTCTTTGCTCCCCAAAAACGATGGTACCAGCATGTTGGTGTAAAACTGAATTCTGAAAATGCGTTTGAATCGATTAAGGACATTGAGAGTTTATGGAACAAGACCTTCCCCGATTATGTTTTCGAATATCAGTTTATGGATGAAGCCGTGGCAAATTTTTACAAACAGGAAAGTCAGCTGGCAGCGCTCTATAAAATATTTGCCGTCATTGCGATTTTCCTCGGATGTCTCGGTTTGTATGGTCTCGCTTCTTATATGGCTGCGCAGCGGATCAAGGAAGTCGGGATTCGAAAGGTGTTGGGTGCATCCATCAGTAGTATTGTTTATTTATTTTCGAAAGAATTTATCGTCCTGATCAGCATTGCATTCCTGATCGCTTCACCCATTGCCTGGTATTTCATGCATAGCTGGCTACTGGATTATGCTTTCCGGATCGATATCAGCTGGTGGATTTTTGTTACAGGTGGCCTGATTTCCATCATCATCGCGCTGGCAACAGTCAGTTATCGTGCTATCCGCGCGGCGGTTGTGAATCCGGTCACGAGTCTTCGATCTGAATAGGCGTAAAGCGTAAAGCCTAAAGCTTAAAGCCTAAAACTAGTATATGAGTATAAGAGTATAGGAATGTGAATCGTTTGACCGTCAACCATTCCCGCACTTGGAGGATCATCGGTCAATTATCTTTCATTAATCGTATATCGTTTATCGATCTACGATCCACGATTCACGATACACGATCTGCGGCATCATGCATTTCCCGAAGTGACTGAAATTCTAAGTACTTTTAAGTACCCAAGACGCCATCATGTTCTTCAACACTGATATATGCATACCATTACATTTCATTAAAAATATTTTTGCAGTAAGAAAATCTTATTTTCTCCTTTTTCTTTGTTTCAGCTTTGAAATAAAAACCAGCTTCGCCCAAACCAAAACACTTGACAACCTTAGAAATACACTGCCATTTTTAAAGGGCAGCGCCAGGATTGATTGCCTGAATGAATTGGGATTTGAATATTCAAATCCATACTGGAGCATATCAAAATACACTCAAACCGATACGGCGTTTTATTATACACAGATGGCTCAGAAAGAAGCCGTACAATTTCAATATAAGCCCGGCATAGCGAAAGCTTATCAAAATATTGGAATGATAGAAGAAGAACGCGGCGATTTTTCAAAAAGCAAATACTTCACCGGACTGGCCATCCATCTGATGGAAAATGAGAACATGCCTGCCGAGTTGCACAGGGCGCACATCAATCTTGGATTTTGTATGTACAATACGGGATATTTTGATGAAGCGATCAACATTTACAAAAAAGAATTGCCTTACTACCAGTCCCTTCCGGATACCATTCATCTTGCCATGATATACAGAATGATTGGCAGAGCGCTCAATTCACAGGGTCAATCTGAAATGGCATTCCAATACTATCAGAAGGATTTTAATATCCAAAAAAAATCAGGCGATATACTGGGCATTTTGTATTCCCCTGAAGCTAAAGGTGAACTATATATGTCTGCGGGAGATACTGCCAATGCCATAACCTATTTCAGGCAATCTGTTCTCCCTGCCAAATTGCAACATATGCGGTTGGATTATTATTATTTCTATGAGTCCAACATATTCATTCTTCAAAAGAAATACGATTCTTCCCTGTATTGTTTGAAAAAAAATGCTGCATATATACATTCTTCAATAAATGATTCGATATTCAGAATAAGATCTTCCATGTTGAATGATCTCAACCAGAGTGATACCTACCTCTTATTGAAAGAAAACAATCTTGCAATATCAAAAAGCCGGGAACCCATAAAAGCCTTCACAAAAGGAGGCGATATTATTAATCTGATGCATGCATTAAAAAACATGGCAACAGCTTATCTGGCGAAATCGAATAATACAAAAGCATTGCTTTATGCAAACCGGTTTCTTGAAATGGCTGAAAAAACAGGTGCGAGGCCCAATATAAGAGACGCTTATTATCTTCTATGGCGGATTTTTGAGAGCCAAAAGAAAATAGCTCCGGCGTATGAATACTGCAAAAAATATATTTCATTAAAAAATTCATTGGATAATGACAATTATCTGTCCAAAATATCTGCCTGGGATGCTATTAAAAAAATGAATGATGAAGAAGCAAATTATAATTTTAAACTGGGCGTAAACGAAGAGCGAAGTAATGCAAAAATGGTAATTATCAATAAAGAGAAAAAAATACAGTTGGGCATATTTATTTCGGCCATCACCATCTTTCTTATTCTGGCCGGATCATTTGGATATAATTTTAACCTGAAAAGGCGAAAAGACAAGTTACAAAACCTCATGACAGAAGCCAATTTGAAATGGGAGAAACAAAAGCGGGTAAATGAAATAGCCGAGCTAAACCAGCAAAAAACTGAAATTGAAGTGCAGGCGTTGCGTGCACAAATGAATCCCCATTTTATTTTTAACTCCCTGAATTCCATTAACCACTTCATCATTTCTAAAAATGCTTCCCTGGCATCTGACTATCTGACCAAATTTGCGAAACTGATCCGCATGGTTCTGCAGCAATCCGGCAAATCTTTTATTGCGCTGGAGGATGAATTGAATTATTTGCGGTTATATATGGATCTTGAAGCTCTTCGGTTTGAAATACCTTTTAAATATGAGATACATTGCATTGGATTCGAAAAAGAGTCTGTGATGATTCCCACATTAATTATTCAGCCTTTTATTGAAAACGCAATCTGGCACGGACTACATTCGAACGAAAAGCCTGATGGCAGGATCAAAATAGATTTAAGCCTTCATGATGACAGATTGCATTGCGAAATAAGTGATAATGGTGTTGGAAGAATAAAAGCATTCATTTCAACAGAAAATAATGATAACAGGAAAAAATCATTGGGAATTACTTTAACAAAGCGGCGGCTGCACCTGCTGGCTCCTCTTGAAGAAGAAGAATCAGGTATAACGATAACAGATTTAAAAAATGAATTTGGAGAAAATGCGGGCACTGTTATCCATATTGAAATTCCTGTAAAAAAAATTTAAGAAACAAAATGAATGATTAAAACACTGATCATTGACGATGAGAAACACTGCGCTGACAATCTTCTGTGGCAGCTCAGGAATTATTGTCCCGATATTGAAGTGACGGCAGTATGCAATAACGCCGAGGATGGCCTGCATCAGATCAAACGCATACAGCCCGAACTCATATTTCTCGATGTGGAGATGTATGACAAGACAGGGTTTGAAATGCTGGAGGATTTAACGGAAATCAATTTTAAAATAATTTTTACAACCGGCTTTGACCAATATGCTATTCGCGCCATAAAATTCGGTGCACTTGATTATCTGATCAAGCCGATTGACAAGGATGAATTGATGGAGGCCGTCAACAAACTTTTACTTCATTCTAAAAAAGATGCGTCCAAGCAGCTCAATGCTTTGTTTAGTCATATTCGAAAAAGCCAGGATCTTTCTTTCCAAAAAATCGCTCTTCCAACGATGAATGGTTTCGAACTGGTTCCCATCATGGATATAATGATCTGTGAAAGCAATAGTAACTATACTGATATTCAGTTCTGCAATGGTCAGCATATGATTATTTCCAGAACACTCAAACAAATAGAAGAGCTGCTTGATATAGAACCCTTTTTCCGGCCGCATCATTCCTTCCTGATAAATCTGCGATATGCAATACGGTATATTAAAGGGGATGGCGGGTTTTTGGTGATGAGTAATGATTTCAATGTACCGGTTTCCCGCAGTAAAAAAGAAGAGCTGCTTAAGATCATCACACATTTACCCGTTTAAAATGTCGAAATCCTCCATTTCATTTATTTCTTCATTATTTGAATTCTGTAAAACGTAATCCTAATTGCCTGCTTAAAAGGAGAATTAAACGGCCATAGCGGTAATCACTCATTCATTTGCGGTAATTGCTCATTACGATCCTATCTGTTTAAGATAAGCGTATAGCTTTAGTTCATTATATAACCCTTATCTTAAAAAATATTATATGCGAATAAAATTTACGCCTGTCAGATTAGCTATGACTGTTTTATCATTCCTGTTTTTTTCATTCATTATCAGTTGTAATAAATATCCGATTGCCCCGGCGGACAAGCCCTACGATTTAGACGTTGTTCTGAATAGTTTATCCAAACACGACAAGGGTTCGGGATTCGTTAAATTCCGTCAGGATCCGGATACAGCGAGGATTATTTCTCTTGATACCTGGGTGTATGACCTCGAACCGCACAGGGCTTATCAGCTTCAACGGGCAGCCAATCCAACTACAGATAGTACCTGCAACAGTACAGCCTGGTTAACCCTGGGAAACAGTTTAATAGCTGAGTCCATCCATACTGATGGTATGGGCAACGGTTTTGCTGCTTTGTCCCGGAACGTAACCTCAATAGCCCGCGGTTCCTCATACCACATTCATTTTCAAGTGATCGATTCCATTACACAGTCTGTTGTGCTGACTAGCGATTGTTATATGTATACTGTTAGGTAGGCGCAAGGCGTAAGGCGCGCAAGGCGTAAGGCGCAAAGCATTTAATGAACTATAAAGAATTACAGCAGCTATTATAAACTTGTATAGATGCTTAATCATTAACTCATAGTTAAAAATGGCTTTAAGCCATATGCCTTAAGCTTTATGCCTTGCGCCTTAAGCCTAATATATTATATTTGCTGACTATGTCAACGAGGGCTACAGACACGATTTTAAAAAATGTTGTAATCAAATTTGCGGGAGATTCGGGGGATGGTATGCAGCTGACGGGCAGCGAGTTTACCAACAATACGGCCCTTTTGGGAATTGACCTTGCTACTTTTCCTGATTTTCCTGCTGAAATCAGGGCGCCCCAGGGAACACTGCCCGGGGTGAGCGGTTACCAGTTACATTTTTCCAGCGATCATATATTTACTCCGGGTGATGAGTGCGATGTATTGGTGGCTATGAATGCCGCAGCGCTGAAAACCAATCTCAAAAATCTGAAGAAAGGCGGTCGTATCATCGCCAATTTAGAAGGCTTTGACGCCAAAAATCTTCGCCTTGCAAATTACCCTGAAGGCATCAATCCGCTGGATGACAGCAGCCTGCTCAATTATGATCTGATCCGCGTAGATGTTACCAAACTCACACGCGAAGCGCTGAAAGAAATCCCGATGGGTGCGAAAGAAAGAGACCGCGCCAAAAATATGTTTGTACTTGGCTTTTTATACTGGATGTACAACAGAAGTCTTGACAGTACTATTCAGTTTCTCACAGAAAAATTCGGAAAGAAACCTGATATCCTCGAAAGTAATTTACGTGCCCTGCGCGCAGGATATAATTATGGCGATACGACAGAAGCATTTACGACTACTTATACAGTTGCAAAAGCAAAACTGGAACCAGGAACCTACCGGTCAATTATGGGAAACCAGGCCCTGAGTTATGGACTGATTGCAGCTTCGGAAAAGAGCGGTCTGCCTATTTTTCTCGGCTCCTATCCCATTACACCTGCTTCAGATATATTGCATGAACTCAGCCGGCATAAAGCATTTGGCGTACGAACATTCCAGGCGGAAGATGAAATTGCTGCCATCACATCTGTGATTGGTGCCAGCTATGGAGGATCGCTGGGCGTAACCACAACATCGGGACCGGGAATGGCGCTGAAAGCTGAAGCCATGGGATTGGCCATGATGCTGGAAATACCACTTATCATCTGCGATATACAAAGAGGCGGACCTTCTACGGGTCTTCCGACGAAAACAGAGCAAAGCGATTTATTACAGGCTTATTACGGAAGAAATGGCGAGAGCCCGATTCCCGTGATTTCTGCTTCCATGCCGAGTGATTGTTTTGAAGTAGCCTATGAAGCGGTCCGAATTGCCGTACAACATATGACGCCGGTAATACTGCTGAGTGACGGATACATTGCGAACGGATCAGAGCCATGGAGATTTCCTACGGCAGAACAGCTTCCTCCGATTGAAGTGAAGTTCAAAACATCATTGAGAGAGGATGAAGAAAAACTACAACCTTATCTGAGAGATGAAAAAGGTGTGAGGCCCTGGGCTATTCCCGGCACGCCCGGACTGGAACACAGGATTGGTGGTTTGGAAAAAGAAAATATCACGGGCAATGTAAGTTATGATCCCGAGAATCATGAACTGATGGTTAAGCTTCGCCAGGCAAAAGTAGACAAGATCGCCGATTATATACCCTTGCAGAAACTGGACAGTGGTCCGGAGAAAGGTGAGTTACTTGTACTCGGATGGGGATCTACTTTTGGTTCCATCAAAACGGCCGTTGCCGAATTACAGAAAGAAGGGCTTTCTATTTCGCATGCCCATCTCCGTTATATAAGACCCTTCCCGAAAAATCTCGGACAGATATTAAAGAATTTCAAACAGGTGCTGATCCCCGAACTCAATAACGGGCAGCTTATTAAAATCATCCGTGATCAGTATTTTGTTGATGCCATCGGATATAATAAAATCATGGGCATTCCTTTTACACGGCATGAACTGATTCAAAAGATGAGGGAAATGATTGTTGGGTTGTGAGCTATGAGGTATGAGTATGAGATATGAGATATGAGATATGAGATATGAGATATGAGATATGAGATATGAGATATGAGATATGAGATATGGGATATGGTTGGCGGTGAATTCAATTGAATTTATACCCAGATTAAAGGTTTACAAAATATTTCACCATCTGAGTTAATTACAAGATCCGGCAATCCTTTAAGCCAAAATATAAATTATACCCACCAATATATACAACTACCCGCTCCTGTTTAAAAGAATTCAATGCTGAGTGTTTTAATAAAATAATTTCTTTAAAAGCTATTATTATAAAAATTTAATATTAATTTTGCTTCACTACGCTGAATTTTGATTCAGTCCGACGCACCAGAGATGGTGCGTTTCTATTTTATTACTCATCTCAATATCGAAAATAGGACATTAACTATTTTTTGATATACCCTAAAGAGGTAACTGTTGACCGTTGACCATTGGCTGTCGATCCCGCACGTGCTGGAACGGATGACGGATGACGGTGACCGTATTAAAGCCCACACTCTCACACCCTCACACTCTCACACTTTCTTTGCGCCTTAAGAGCTTCCTTCCTGATTGAACTGGCAGTTTTATCCGCGCCGGTATGGCTCCAGCCGGGTGGCTTGATCAGGTACAAAAATTTATTTTTTATACCTGGTGCCCTGGCAACATCTTTTGCGAGATATACAATCTCTCCAAAATAAGCATCCATAAAACTGTTTTTCTTCATAGGTCTCGTAATTCCGTATTCAACAGGCACACTATCTTGTTCAGGCTGGTAGGTTCTGAATACACGGTCCCATATATTTAAAAGATTGCAAAAATTTGTGTCCATATATAATGGATTTCTTCCGTGGTGTACGCGATGGTGCGATGGCGTAAGAATAAAATTAAACAAGGGCCCGCAACGCGCTTTCTTACCCAGGGCTTCGCCGATATGAATAAATCCTCCCCAGAATCCGTCGATAAACATAATCAGAAATAGCAAGGGCGGATTCACAGCAAGTAAAATACAGGTGCTTGTTCTGATGACATCTGCATATGGAGCTTCCAGAAAAAAATGCGCATATGAAACAGCCAGGTTCATATTCTCCGGCGCATGATGGGTGCTATGCAAACACCATAGTAATCTGACTTTATGTGCAAGGAAATGATAAATGAAATGTCCGAACTCCCAGATAACATATCCATAAATAAACCAGTACCAGGTAAAACTGGTTTTAAAAATGGCATGAGAGGAAAAAATGCCAATGATATAGGCAACGGCTGCTATTGAAATAAATCTGCCGATGAATGCATTGATAACATAGGAAAAGAACGAAATTTTATACTCTATTATTTTAAACTTCCTGTAGAGACATGCAACCAGAAATTCAAGGACAAGGAAGATGGGCAATAAAGGCCCGATAACAGATAATATTCCATTTAATGTTTGTAAAGATTTGTAATCGCCGGACTGAATAATCCGGATTGCTTCTTTCAAACCAAAAAAATCAATTGCCCAGTCGTGAACTGATTGGATTATATCCATAGTTTTTTATAATAATTTTCAAAAGGTCCTCAGATATTTTCCAGATGAAATTGAACTGGTCATTAATTGATTTCACAGAAGTGACACTCGTTTTAGTATCCATCTCTGCGATTCCTTTTTCCAGTTCATCTCTCCGGATTTGAACCATTTTATCAATCCTTTCATTCAATTGTTCCAAAATAATATGTGATCCTGGTTCGTATGATTCTAAATTCACAGGATCTGAAACAGGATGAACTGACTGACCGGGATTTACTTCTTCAGAATGTAAAGGAATTTCATTTCTGTTTATTTTCAGCCCCTCTATTGTTTTGTCCAGATTTTCTATCACAGCGTGAACTACGGGTTGATAATCTGCAACGGGATTTGGTGGGGATTTAACGAATACAAAACTTGCCAGTGTTGCAATATGTGAAGACATCATATAATTCAGGACAACGAGTTCGTGATATACTGTTGCATTTTTCTGTTTACTCTTTGGTTCCGCAGTCATTTTGTTCAACGCACCAGAAATATTCGCCAGTGCCACATAAGCTTCTTTTCTTGACAGCTTATATGTATTTATAGGAACAGCCTGCCCGGTGAAAAATGAACTCACATCGCTGAAATAATTCTTATTTGCCTCCAGCATTTTCTGAAGATATTCTCCAAACTGCTGATACGCCCATTCCGGCGAAAATAAAATATTTGCTATTAGAGCAATAGCAGAACCGATTGCAGTATCAATAATCCGGTCAACGATAAGTTCCCTGAAATGATTTTGATTTAATAAATACAGCAGGATCAGTATATAGGGGGTCATCAGGGTTACAAATAATAAATACCTGGTCCGCATGAAACTATACGACAGCACCATGAGAACGATCATGCAACCGATCATCAGCTGCCTGTCTTTTACCAGCATCAATATAATCACGCCGATTCCTGCTCCGGCGAGGGTTCCAAGCAATCTGTCCCTGTTTCTTTTTTTAGTTATACTGTAAGCCGGTTTCAGAATGACGATAATCGTGAGCAATATCCAATATCCGTGGCCGAATGGCAGGAATGTTGAAATGATAAATCCAATGACAGTAGCAAAGGAAACGCGCAGTGCATGTCGAAATGTATTTGATTTCCAGTTGAAATTATCCAGAAAAACTTTAGCATCAATATCCTGGTGGGTAACAAACTGATGGTAGTTCTGTATCCGGACATCATATTTAATATCTTTCAGGTCATACGATGTATACTGTTGAATGGTATGAATCCGGGAAACAAAATCTTCGCTGGCATTGATCAGTTCACGCAGACCGATAAAACCTTCTACGTTGCCCGATGAAATATTCTTCAACCTGAATTCTTCAAAATTCGCTTTCAGTTTTAGGAATTCCCGTTGAAGCCTGTCGTTCATTTCGTAAGGCCTCCCGCTTTTAAGTGCAATACCCGTTTCATTCAATTCTTCAGCAATTAATGAAAGAAAGTTTTTAAACAATTCGAGAATATCTGAGTTGTCGAAATACTGATGTAAAATTTTATGGTGCAATTGAAGGCTCATGACCCTCTCAAAAAAATCATTGATATCAATAAATATCAAAAGTGTAATGCGACCGGTATTGGTAGTTTCCTTCACAAAATCCCGGCTTTTATAAAGAAGTTCTCTTACAAGATTTTGTTTATCATTTATCTCCGCCTGTTTATCCAGCAGGTTTGAATAGATGATATCGTAATCAGGATCTTTTGCATAAAATGCTGTACGATATAAAATATATTCTCCGATGGTTTGCATAAGGTCGCCCACGGCTTGTTGGGTCACTTTATAGGGCCGGAAGCTATACAGCGAAAGGCTCAGAAGCATGTACCAAACTCCTCCGCAAAGAATATAGACCGCATTTAAAACGATAGCTTCTGTTCCGGAGCGCTGTGTGAGATTCAGCACCATCACAAATAATCCTGCCAGTCCGATGGACCCTGCTCTTGTACCGTATACGCCGATCATTGAAAATATAAAGCAGCATACTGCGATGAGAAGTCCTGTTGCCAGTGCAGATCCTACTGCAAAACCTGTGAGTAAAGAAGTAATAAAAATTACAACATTGCAAACCAGCATTGCATTTTTGCGATGCGAAACAGGTCCCACACTGTCGACAATGGTAACACAGACCGCTCCAATCGACATGGTGATTCCAATGTTCTCATGGTGCAGATAAGTACCTACAATTGTGGGCAGCGTAAGACCCGCAGTGATACGAATACCTTCACTGAGGTAGTAGCTGTTGATGAAACTTCTATATTGAGTGCGGTAATCCACTTCGTGGGCCTAAAGCCTAAAACTAGTATAAGAATATAAGAGTATAGGAGTATGAGAATTGATTTAATAATTCATAATCCATAATCAAAAAAAGTTTTAGGCTTTCGGCCTTAAGCTTTAGGCTTATGTATTGGTTTTAGGCTTTGAGCTTTAGGCTTGTATTCGTTTTCGGCTTTAAGCTTTGGGCTTTGGCTTTAGGCTTTAAGCTTTAGGCCTTATGCTTTACGCCTTAAGCCTTTTGAAGTATTTACAAACCGAACGCACGCCGCATTCTTCGCATTTTGGTTTACGTGCAACACAGATATAGCGGCCATGCAGTATCAGCCAGTGATGCGCTTTATGTATGAGTTCTCTTGGTATGAATTGTATCAGTTGTTTCTCCGCGGCCAGTGGCGTTTTCGCACCTACCGTTAAACCGATACGTGCAGCAACGCGAAATACATGTGTATCGACCGCCATATTGGGTTGCTGATCTATTACAGAAGTTATTACGTTGGCTGTTTTTCTTCCAACGCCCGGGAGCCTCATCAATTCTTCCACGGTAAGGGGTACTTCTCCCTTAAAATCCTTTACCAGCATGTTTGCCATGCCGATCAGGTGTTTGGTTTTATTGTTGGGATAAGAAATGCTTTTTATGAAGGGAAATACCTCGTCAAAATGGGCTTTGGCCAGGGAGCCAGGACCGGGAAAATGAGCAAAAAACGCCGGGGTGGTGAGGTTTACCCTTTTGTCCGTACACTGGGCCGATAATATAACTGAGACCAGCAACTGGTAGGGATTGTCAAAAACGAGCTCGGTGTCAGCTTCGGGAGCATGTTCACTGAACCATTTTATTACAAAATCGAAACGCTGTTTCCGGGTCATTGATGAAAATGCTCCGAAATTAAGCTAAAATATGGCGGGAGTAATATTAGCCCAGGGAGCTGGTTTCTATAGCTGTATCACGCGCATATTGAAGTACACGCAAAACAACTTCCCTGCGGGGAGAAACCACTTGTTTTTCTGTATCTAATTGATTAACAGATGTTTGTAATTCTTCCATTTGTTCCCGAAGTGTCCAGTTTTCAGCCAATGCAACCTGAATTGCAGCTGTTAATTCGGGGGAAGACTCTTTATACAAATACCGTAAAAGATCCTCCGGTGTAAAGAGTGTCATAGGCGAAACCATTTGAATGTCCAATAATCAGAAAGCAGTAAAAAAGAACCGTCCGATAGTAAAAACGTCATTCCATTTGCGTTATTGCGTTAGTTATCAAAAGTTTTTATCATTCTTCCAAGGCGTAAGGCTTAAGGCGTAAGGCTTAAGGCTTTTTAGGCTTAAGGCGCAAGGCGTAAAGCGTAAGGCTTAAGGCCTTATCAGGCGTAAAGCTTAAAGCGCAAGGCTTAAGGCCTTCTCAGGCATAAGGCTTAAGGCTTTTTAAAACAGTTTAGTCTTTGGGGGGAACGATCAAGGGTTTGGCCGTTGGCCGTTGGCGGTTGGCGGTTGGCGGTTGGCCGTGGGCGTAAAAGCGTGTAATGTTCAGCGTTAGGCTTTGGGCTTTAAGCCTTGAGCTTTACGCTTTTTACTTTACAACGAACAAATCCTCATTATCACGTTTCATCAGGTATTTCTCACGGGCATATTTTTCCAGTGTTGCGGGGTTGGATTTTAACTGGTCCAGTTCCCTGCTTACTGTTCGTATCTGATCTTCGAAATACAATTTTCTTGCTTCCAGTTTATGTAATTCTTTCACATGCCGGAAATGAGTTGTAATAAAGTCACGATCATCAATAAATAATACCCAGACAGTAAAACAAAGTGCCGTAAGCACATATTTGTTTTTTAACCAGGAAGGAATTTTGTCGAGGTATTGTTTCATTTATTTTATCGTTAATCGCGTATCGTTTATCGTAAATCGATTTAGATCCACGACCCACGGATATCCTCGCTACCACACTACCACACTTCCACACTTCCACACTTTGGTAAATAATGCCTCCGGCATTATTTACCAAATGTAATTTTTCCCTTTGGATAAAATGCGTTTTTCCCCAGTTTTTCTTCAATACGAAGCAGCTGGTTATATTTAGCGATTCTGTCTGTGCGGCTGGCAGATCCGGTCTTGATTTGTCCGCAATTCAATGCCACTGCAAGATCCGCGATGGTGGTATCTTCTGTTTCGCCGCTGCGGTGACTCATGATGGTATTATATCCATGATGCTGGGCCATCGTTACCGCATTGATGGTTTCTGTCAGGGTTCCGATCTGATTTACTTTCACCAGCAAGGCATTGGCTATTTTTTCATCGATACCTCTTTGCAGTCTTTCAACGTTTGTCACAAATATATCATCGCCCACCAGTTGTACTTTTGAACCAAGCACTTTGGTCAGATTACTCCAACCTGCCCAATCATCTTCCGACATGCCATCTTCAATGGAAATGATCGGATATTTTTTACCCAGGATGCCCAGAATTTCACGAGTTCATCACTGCTCATTTCCTTTCCGCTGCTCTTATGAAAAACGTATTTTTTCTTTTTTGCATCCCAGAGTTCGCTGTTGGCAGCATCCATCGCAATAGAGATCTGAGTGCCTGTTTTATATCCTGCTGCTGAAATGGCTTCCAGTACAGTTTCTATGGCTTCTTCATTACTCTGGATATTCGGCGCAAAGCCACCTTCATCTCCCACATTGGTACTGAAACCTTTTTTCTTCAGCACACTCTTGAGTGTATGAAAAATATCCACGCCCCATCGAAGTCCTTCACTGAAAGAAGAAGCGCCGACGGGCATGACCATGAATTCCTGGAAATCAATTTTATTATCTGCATGTGCGCCTCCATTCAGGATGTTCATCATGGGAATGGGTAGCGTAACTGCATTGGTTCCCCCTATATAACGATAAAGAGGAAGTCCTGCTTCCTTTGCAGCCGCTTTAGCAGCGGCAAGACTTACAGCCAGCATGCCATTGGCGCCGAGTTTTGATTTATTCGGGGTTCCGTCTGCTGCAATGATAGCTGTATCCAGGCCTACCTGATCAGATACTTCAAAGCCTTTTAGTTTTGCGGCGATCGTGGTATTTACATTTTCAACGGCTTTCAACACACCCTTCCCCTGGTATATTTTTTTGTCACCGTCACGCAGTTCAACGGCTTCATGAATACCTGTGCTCGCGCCACTGGGAACGGCTGCTCTTCCCATGAATCCCGCTTCAGTATGTATATCTACTTCGACAGTTGGATTTCCCCTGCTGTCTAAAATTTGTCTCGCAAAAATCTTTTTGATACTACTCATGAATGATGGTTTTTGTAAGTCCTCTGAAAATATCTTCCAGGCTCCTGTTTTCCGACTGCAAAGAAACAATGTTCCAATTATTTTGCAAAGAGAGAGAGAGTAATTGTTTTTTTAATAACTCAGGATCGCCTGCTTCGAGTTCCCATTCAAAATCACTCGTTTTGCGAATGGCTCTGAGCTGATCAAGGGCCTGCCAGTCTTCAGCCGTTACGCTTTCCTTCAAAACGACTTTAATGAATTTACCTGTTTGTTCCTGCCGGAGCTCGCCGAGGTTATTATCTGCAATAATTTTACCCTGATGAATAATGATGACGCGATCACAGATGGCCTCCACTTCCTGAAGGATATGAGTGGAAAAAAGAACCGTACGGTCTTTACCATAATTTTTGATCACGTCGCGAATCTCCACGATCTGGTTTGGATCGAGGCCGGTAGTGGGTTCATCGAGGATCAGTACTTCAGGCGAATGAATGAGTGCAGCGGCGAGTCCCACACGTTGTTTATATCCTTTTGAAAGCTGCGAAATTTTTTTACCTGCTTCCGGACGCAGGCCCACCTGATTGATCGTTGCGTTGATTTTTTCCTTCTTTGAGGGCAGCTGGTGAATGTCGGCAATAAAAGAAAGGTATTCGCGGATATACATATCTCCGTAAAGCGGATTGGATTCCGGGAGGTAGCCGGTTATTTTTTTTGTCTGAACAGGATAAGAATTGACATCAATCCCATTCAGAAATGCATGTCCTCCGCTGGGTTTCAGGCATCCCGTGAGAATTTTCATGGTGGTGGATTTGCCCGCGCCATTGGGTCCCAGGAAACCAACAATTTCACCGCGACTTACCGAAAATGAAATCTGGTCGATTGCCTTTTGTTCACCATAAATTCTTGTGAGATCCCTTACTTCTATGGACATTTTGTTAGCTTAAAGCTTAAGACGTAAAGCCTAAGGCCTGCGAATTTACGGATAATGTGGCAAGTATGAAATTGTGGGAGATGTAGAGATGTATTAATGAAATGTTTAATTGAATGAAAAAAAATGAAAATGGATAGTGCGGATATTATTCTTCAATAATTATGGTAATTCAACCAATGGATCCCACACTCTTATACTCTTATACTCTTATCCACACTCTCACACTCTCACACTCTCACACTATTCCTAAATCCTTCTGTATCTGCTCCAGTGTCCGCCCCTTGGTTTCCGGCATGACTCTCCATATAAAAATCAGGGATACAAATACCATACAGCTGAAGAAAATAAATGAATAAAAGCCTCCATTGGGACTACTGTTCACGAAGATCGGGAAGGTCCATGCAATAATCGCTGCCATGATCCAATGCGTGAAGCTTCCCAGTGAACTTCCCTGTGACCGAACAGAATTCGGGAAAATTTCTGAAATGAAAACCCAGATTACAGCACCCTGCGATAAAGCAAAAAATGCAATAAAGCCAACCAGGTATACGATTACAAAATGACCGGAGGTACCGGTATTAAAAGCAAAAGCCGTGAGGATTAAAAATATCATCGTACCAATCGCACCCGTGATCAATAATGTTTTTCTCCCGACTTTATCGATGATAGACATACCAAGTAGTGTAAAAATCAAATTGGCCCCACCAATATAAACAGGTTGCAGAAAAGATGCCTGCTTGCTAAAGCCTGCCATTTCAAAAATGCGCGGTGCATAATATAAAATTGCATTAATACCTGAAAGCTGGTTGAACATGGCGAGAAGTACAGCATAAAGAATGGGCTTGCGGAATTTTCCGCTGAATAATTTTTCATCAGGAGCATGATGTACGACCTTCTTTTCTCCTGAAAGCAATGCGTGTTCTTCATTGATAACTGCCTTCCCGTCGGGCTCACCCGTACGTGCAAAAATGAGTGCCGCTTCTTCATCCCTGTCATTTAAAATCAGCCACCTCGGACTTTCAGGAATGATTCGCAATAATAGTGCAAAGAGTCCTGCAGGTATAACCATGATGCCTACCATCCATCGCCAGGAACCTGCTCCGATTTGCAGGAAGGCAAAGTTGGTAAGAAAGGCAACTAAAATTCCAAATACAATATTCAGTTGAAACATGCCTGTGAGACGTCCCCGTACGGCAGCTGGTGAGATCTCCGAGATATACATAGGTCCAACAACAGAGGAAGCACCCACAGCAATTCCGCCCACCATTCGGAAAATAATAAATAAGATCCATGTGGGAGTGAGTGAACAACCGATGGCCGAAACCAGGTACATCAGGGCAATTGCTATCAGAACTTTTTTTCGTCCGTAGCGCTGCGCTGGCCGGCCTGCTATCATTGATCCGATCACCGTTCCGATTAAACTGGCAGCTACCGTGAATCCCAATAAAAAATCACTGAGCGACCAAAGCTGCTGGATAGTTTTTTCCGCACCGGAAATAACGGCAGTCTCGAACCCAAATAAAAAACCGCCCAATGCGGCGATCAGCGTACAACGGAGGAGGAAGGAGTTAATTTTCATTCAGCAATCGTTATGAGGGCATAAGGTATGAAAAAAATACTCACTAAATTTAGGGTTCAAACGATTGCAACTATATGAGTTTCCCATATCAGATCAAAAGCTTCGAAGAATATCTGGAACAGTATAAAATCAGTATAGAACAACCCGAAAAATTCTGGGGCGGAGTAGCTGAAAATTTTACATGGAAAAAGAAATGGGATAATGTGCTGGAATGGAACTTCAAAGAACCGCGCGTGCGTTGGTTTGAAGGCGCTAAATTAAATATAACGGAGAACTGTCTTGACCGCCATCTTGCGGACAAAGCCGATCAGCCGGCCATTATATGGGAACCCAACGATCCCTCTCAAAAAAACAGAATTCTTACTTACCGGGAACTCTATATTTCTGTTTGCCGTTTTGTACAGGTATTAAAAAATAACGGCGTCAGAAAAGGTGATCGTGTTTGTATCTACATGCCGATGATTCCTGAACTCGCCATTGCCGTGCTTGCATGTGCAAGAATGGGAGCTATTCATTCAGTTGTTTTTGGTGGTTTTTCTGCACAGAGTATCGCCGATCGGATCGAAGATGCAAAATGTAATATTGTTATTACAGCAGATGGAGGCAACAGGGGTCCGAAAGATGTCCGGCTGAAATCTGTGATAGATGAGGCACTTCAAAAGACTTCAAATATTCAAAAAGTAATTGTCTGCAAACATCTGGGCAATGAAGTGAGTATGGTTTCCGGAAGAGATGTTTGGTGGCACGATGAACTTGCTAAAGTTAAACATGATGAAACACCGGCTGAAACCATGGATGCAGAAGATATGCTCTTTATACTTTATACTTCGGGTTCAACAGGAAAACCAAAAGGTGTTGTGCATAGTTGCGCTGGTTATATGATTTACACCACTTATAGTTTTGTAAATGTTTTTCAATATAAACCCGGAGATATTTATTTCTGTACGGCTGATGTGGGCTGGATCACTGGACATAGTTATACAGTGTACGGACCTCTCTGTGCAGGAGCAACAACCATCATGTTTGAAGGGATTCCCAGTTTTCCAGATGCAGGAAGGTTCTGGGATATCGTGGATAAATATCAGGTGAATATTTTTTATACAGCACCAACGGCCATCCGAAGCCTGATGGGATTTTGGAACCGAGCCATTAAAAAATAAAAGTCTGCAATCTTTGCGGGTATTGGGAACTGTTGGTGAACCCATTAATGAAGAAGCCTGGCATTGGTACGACGAACATATCGGCCGTCATCGCTGTCCCATTGTGGATACCTGGTGGCAAACAGAAACCGGTGGTATCATGATATCAAACCTGGCCGGGATAAGTAGTGGCAAACCTTCTTATGCAACGCTTCCTCTGCCAGGAATTATTCCTGTCCTTGTAGATGAGAGGGGCCATCCTGTGCCAGGTTCTGATGCAGGAAAAGACGGAGTATTTCGCAGAGATGCGAAGGGTGATATCGTATCTGGCAATCTCTGTATCCGCTTCCCATGGCCATCTATTATACGCACTACATATGGGGATCATGAAAGATGCCGTTTGAATTATTTTGCAACTTATCCAGATTTATATTTTACGGGTGATGGCGCCCTTCGCGATGCCGAAGGAAATTATCGGATCACCGGCCGTGTAGATGATGTGTTAAATGTGAGCGGCCACAGGATAGGGACAGCTGAAGTTGAGAACGCCATTAATATGTATCCGGATGTTGTTGAAAGTGCCGTTGTGGGATTCCCTCATGATATCAAGGGTCAGGGTATTTATGCTTTTGTAACACTTAACCGCCAGCATCATGTTTCGGGAGATGATAAAGCGGGTGTATCTAAAATGGTTAACGAAGTGATTGGTGCCATTGCCAAACCAGATAAAATCCAATTCGTTTCAGGATTACCGAAAACAAGGAGCGGAAAAATAATGCGTCGTATACTTCGTAAAATTGCTGAAGGAGAAATGGAAAATCTCGGCGATATCAGCACGCTCGTGGATCCGACAGTTGTGGAGGAGATAAAAGCGGGACGTATTTGAGATATGGGATATGAGACATGGGATATGGGATATGAGATATGGGATATGGGATATGAGATATGGGATATGAGATATGGGATATGAGATATGGGATAAAAAACTATCTCATATCCCATATCTCATATCTATTTATCTATTTATCGCTTTTTTCTTCTTTCTCAATCTGCACAGTTGCACCTACAGGGAGCAGATCATAGAGTTCATCCACGTCTTCATTTTTCAGCGAGATACAACCATTGGTCCAGTTCTGAAATAAATCAACTGCCATATCATCGTGTGGCCAGGTGCCGTGGATGGCAATACCACCTCCGATTTTTGCAGATTTTGGAATGAGCCCCTGAGCTTTCCTTTCATTGAATTTTTCTATATCCGCTTTGGTCGGGAAATCTATCAGCATCATTTTATCCCATTTCTCATGGGGTCTTTTGGAGGCAATATGAAAAGTCCCTTCCGGCGTTTTGCGATCTCCTTCCATCATTTTATCATCGAGGGATTTACTACCGAATACGGCAGGGTAAGTAGCGAACCAGCCATCATCGTCATACACTTTCAATTCATAATTCGATTTTACAACGACTACATAAACCTGTCCGTTGATCTGTCTGTGAAAAAAACGTTTGCTTGAAGTTCTGTTATCAGTTTCACGAAATCCCAGCAAACTCACAGCAGCCATACCTGCCAACAGCATTTTTTGAAGATTCATAGCACGGAGTTTATTTTTCAACGCTGGCCGGTACCCATATATTTTATATGTTCATAATTTTATGATTTCATTCCAAATCTGATTTTTTTCCAAGCGAGGGAATAATGCTTAAAGCTTAAGGCTCAAGAACTTCTGTAATTGTTAATTGTTAATTGATAATTGTTAATGGAATCGTCATAAAAATAAATTTGAGCTTTTATTTTAATTGAAAATATCGCCGTTTACAATTGACAATTAACAATTGACAATTAACAATTAGTTGCTCAGTCTGATCCCAAATGTATAAGGAACCTGGTCCAAGCCCTGACTGTTAAATATAGTTTTTGTTGCCAGGGAACCATAGAGTTTTACAGGTCCGAGCTGGACTTCCGCGATCCAGGAAAGTTTCCATGGATTTAAATCAAAGTCGTTAAATGTTTTATGTTTGCCAAACTCATCACTGATAAGTTTCTGACGGGAAGAATAGAGATACCCTGCACTCATGCCCACTGAAATACCGAAACCTTGTTTAAGATTAGGCGTAAAATTAAAGTTGATCATGAATGGAACGGTAACATAATCTGTCGCCAGTTTATTCTTACTATATGAAATCGTATCCATGATCACTTCTGTCGGATTGGTGAGATATTTAATATTCGTTTCGTACCGGTAGTTATTTAATTCAATACCCAATCCATATTTCAGATTCACGACATGTTTGATCAGATTAAGACGCTGCATAAATAACCAGATATTCACGTCGACTGATTTGTTATTTTTCAGACTAAACCAGTATTCCTTACTGCCGGGTGCAAAAGTCTGGGCTGTTGTTCCTGAGTAATTTGTTTTGTCAGTATAATTTGCAAATCCCAGATCCACGATCAGCCAGTTCGTGCTGAGGTTGGAAGGCTTCGCATGATTATCCCAATGATGTGGCGGCATAGGCCAGGGCATGTGATGCCAGCCATGCATATCATGCCATCCATGCGAATCACAACAGGAATCTGAATCTTTGCCTGACCGGGTGATGGTAGTATCACTACTGCTTTTCAGACGGATAGAATCCTTCTGGCTGAATCCCTTCATCCCAATACATACGAATGCCAGGATAGTAAAAACTTTCTTCATCTTGATTGATTATTTATTAGTAACTGAATTGAAAAACGCTCACGTGAACTTTTCTTGCATTGTTTGTTTTATCATCGTCCGGATAGTGCCTGGTTAATTTATTAAAGAACCCCGCGATAGATTTATTCTGATCATCCAGTGCAACGATACTGATAGCATTGTCCGTTTTAATATTCTGTTCTTTCAAATCTGTATTTTCAACTTTGATCTGATCCTTCGAACCGGCAGTAACCAACACCAGGGCTGCAGCCTGGGTCGCCTGCAAAACAGAAATCTCTTTTGAATAGGTTCCCGAATGAATCCTGTCCGGCTGAATTTCCAATGCCGCACTTGATTTTTGAATAGCCACTAAAGATTCTTCAGGAGCTGGAATGGAATTATTTTTCTGCTGGAATCCATTTACATTTCCCTGATTTACCTGCACATCTTTTTTTGTAATCCTCTTTTCCCTTGTTTGATTTGACCATCCATAATTCTCCGGAATATCCTTTTTCACAAATCGTTCCGTCTGATTATCATTTTTTAAATCCTTGTTTACAGGAACCTGCTTTTCAGGCGCAGGAGCAATTTTTACCGGATTCCGATTATTCACTGCTATTTCCCTCTGATGATTATTTGAAACCTTTATTAGTATAATCCAGCCTGCAGCCAGTAAAATAATTACTGAAGCCGCAATCCGTAACCAGTAAAGCGGAATGATTCTGCGTTTTTCTTCTTTATGAAAGAGTAGTTCTTTCTGATCATATTCTATTTGTTCCGGTAAAAAAATTGTCTGCTGCAGCAAAACAAATTCTTTTTGCAGGTCTGGATTTTCGGTCAGAAATTTTTCCACCTTCTGCATTTCTGCGGGACCGAGTTCCCGGTCCAGGTAGAGCAGAAAAGAGGTTTCATAATTATTCCGGTTGATATCCATATCTGAATCTTTAAAGTACATTTTCAACACTTACGAGCCATTCTTTTAAAATTAACCGCGATCTGTGCAGGGTAACTTTTACCTGCGTAATATTTAAACCGGTTATCTCAGCAATTTCTTCATAAGAATATCCTTCATAATCTTTGAGCAGGACCAGCGAGCGTTGTCTTTCGTTAAGCCTGTTCAAAGCTTTTTCCAAAATCTCTTTTAGCCTGGGGGAAGCTCTTGAAGAAGATTCCTGGCGCTCAGGCAGGGATTCGCGGAATTCCATCCTGCTGTTCTTCCTGTTTAAATCGATCATCTTATGATAGCCAATTGTGAACAGGTATGATTTGCTTTTCAACGCATTTATTTGGGTCCGGTGTTCCCATAGTTTTTCAAAAGAAGACTGGACCAGATCACGGGCATCTTCCACCTGCCTGGTGGATTTCAGCATGAACCGGTATAGTCCGTCTGAATATAACTTCACACAGTTATTATAGTCCTCCTCCGTCATGGCCCATACCAGTTGTTTTCGTCCATTGTAATACGGTTGTCACTCTAAAAAGTTACAAAGCTTATCTTTATCCCGTTAAAAATCTTCTTATGAATGAGTTTTTTGTGAAAAGGGTATCGGACCAGCTGGATGAAATACGGGCTGCCGGATTGTTCAAAAAAGAACGAGTTATCAGCAGTGAGCAGGGCGCAGAAATCATCGTCAATGGACGCAAAGTGCTGAATTTCTGTGCTAACAATTATCTGGGTCTTTCTTCCCATCCCCAGGTAATTCAGGCTGCCCATGAAACACTGGAAGAGCGCGGATATGGGCTGAGCAGTGTACGTTTTATCTGCGGGACCCAGGATATTCATAAGGAACTGGAGGAAAAGCTCTCTGAATTCCTTGGAATGGAGGATACCATTTTATATGTAGCGGCTTTTGATGCCAATGGCGGTGTATTTGAGCCCCTTTTTGGTGAAACGGATGCAATTATATCTGATGAACTCAATCACGCTTCCATCATTGACGGCGTCAGATTGTGCAAAGCAAGGCGCCTGCGCTATAAACATAATGATATGGCCGACCTGGAAGCACAATTGAAACAGTCTGCCGATTGCCGTGACCGTATCATTGTAACTGACGGATCATTCAGCATGGATGGAACGATTGCCCAGCTCGACCGGATTTGTGCGCTTGCAGATCAGTATGGCGCCATAGTTATGAGCGATGAATCGCATTCTTCCGGATTCCTTGGAAAAACAGGACGTGGAACACATGAGTACAGGAATGTAATGGGGAAGGTGGATATTATTACGGGTACACTCGGTAAAGCGCTGGGAGGAGCAAACGGTGGTTTTACCAGCGGAAGAAAAGAGATCATTGAAATGCTCCGCCAGAGAAGCCGGCCTTATTTATTTTCAAACAGCCTGGCTCCTTCTATTGTCGGTGCGTCGCTTGTGATACTTGACATGTTAAAAAAGGATACAGGTTTGCGGGACAAACTGGAAGAGAATACAAAATATTTCAGAATGAAAATGAAGGATGCGGGCTTTGAAATTAAGCCGGGTGATCATCCGATTGTACCGATCATGCTTTATGATGCTGTAGTGGCACAGGATTTTGCCACTAAGTTATTGGAAGAAGGAATTTATGTGATCGGATTTTTCTTTCCCGTAGTTCCCAAAGGACTTGCGCGAATAAGGGTACAATTGAGTGCGGCACATTCACGGGAACAACTGGATGCTTGTATTGCGGCGTTTGTAAAAGTCAGGGAAAGCATGAAGAAAGTGTGAGAGTGTGAGAGTGTGATGAGTGTGAATGTAATTTCGAAAATTATTACACTATCACTCTCACACTCTCACACTCTCACACTCTCACACTTTCATGAAATGACCGCAATCATAGAAATCTCCACATTCACATTTTTCGGTAATCCGCGAACAGCAACGGTTTCGCGGGCAGGAAATTCTCCATTAAAATATTTTCCATACACTTCATTTACTGAAGTAAACAGTGCCATATCTGTAAGAAAGATGGTTGTCTTCACCACGTTTTTAAAATCTGCCCCGGCTGCATGTAAAACAGCCCGCAGATTATGCATCACCTGATGGGTTTCTTCAAAAATATCTGTGGCTTCAACGGTTCCATTTTTCGGATTGATAGCAACCTGTCCTGAAATGAACAACAGATTTCCCGCCAGCACTGCCTGGTTATACGGTCCTATAGGCTCGGGTGCATCGGGTGTAGTGATGATTCGTTTTTCCATACGCAAAAATAATTGCTTAATTGTCAATGGTTAATTGTTAACTGCAAATATTAAAATACATGGCTATTGATATTTATCTTTCTTGTATCCCGAAGCGTTAACAACTAACCATTGACAATTAACAGTCATCGGTCATCGAAACGTATCTTTATACCATGGAGACAGCCATTTGCATTTGTGGTGCAGGAACCATGGGCAGAGGTATTACTCTCGCAGTTGCCAGTCACGGTATTCCTGTAATCTTATATGATCTTTACCCTGAAACAGTTTCCCAGGCGGCAACTCTCATAGAAAAAGAACTGGAACAGGGAGTCGGGAAAAAAAGAATGAGCGCAGAAGATAAAGAAAACATATTGCGTCGGATTTCATTCAGCACTTCGATTTCTGATTGCCGGGCTCCTATCATCATTGAAGCCATTATTGAAAAAACAGAGGCAAAATCTGCACTATTCCTTGAGCTGGCAGGAATCAATAACGGGGAAACTATTTTCGCCACCAATACTTCATCCCTCTCTGTAACGGAGATCGCACGGGAAACTAATTTTCCGGAGAGGGTTATCGGGATCCATTTTTTCAATCCGGCAAACCGCATGAAACTGGTAGAGATCATCAGAACAAAATATAATTCCGATGAGATTATATTGCGCATAACTTCTTTTGTAAAACAAATGGAAAAAACACCGGTGGTATGCCAGGACAAACCCGGATTCATTGTAAACCATGTAGCACGTCCATTCTACCTTGAAGCATTACGTTTGGCAGAAGATAAAATAGCTGATATTTCCACAATAGACAAGATCATGGAATCAGCGGGATTTAATATGGGACCCTTTCATCTGATGGACCTGATCGGAAATGATATCAATTATGCGGTAAGCTGTTCACTTTATGAATCATTGGGCAGGCCACCGAGACTTAAACCTTCTGCTTTTCAGGAGGCGCTGGTAAAACAGGGCATGCTGGGCAGAAAGACAGGAAATGGATTTTTTCAATATTCAAAATCCCCATCCGAATGATTTTCGTAACCGGTGGTACAGGTTTTCTCGGATCTTATATTCTGCAGGAACTTGTATTGCAGGGAAGACCCGTTCGTGCTTTGCGAAGGAATCTTTCTTTTCCGTTTTATCTCCATCCCGCACTGCTTGATAAAATTTCCTGGGTGGAAGGTGACGTACTTGATATTAGCGGTCTGATGGAAAACCTCAGTGGATGCAACCAGATCATTCACGCAGCCGGATTTGTATCTTTCAATCCTTCTGACAAAAAAAAATTATTCCAGGTAAATATTGAAGGAACGGCCAACCTCGTAAATGCAGCCATCGAATCGGGTATTACCGATTTCGTTCACGTCAGTTCTGTGAGTGCACTGGGGAGAAATGAAAACTCCAGGCCCATTGATGAAGAAGTAAAATGGGCAGGAAATGATGGCCAGTCGAATTATGGGATCAGTAAATATTTTGGTGAAATGGAAGTATGGCGTGGTATGGGCGAAGGGCTCACTCCTCTTATTGTAAATCCTTCCACGCTGCTTGGTTATGGAGACTGGAGTGAAACCAGCTGCGGCCTCTTTAAAACAGCTTACCGGGAATTTCCATGGTATATGGGAGGAACGAATGGATTTGCAGATGTAGAAGATTCGGCCCGCGCTATCATTGCCCTGATGAATAGTGGCATCAGGAATGAACGTTTCATTATATCTGCTGAAAACAGGAGTTACCGTGAAATTTTCAACTGGATGGCAGCCGGTTTCGGAAAAAAACATCCTACCAGAAATGCCGGACCTTTTTTAGCAGGACTTAGCCTGGCGAAAAGAAAAAATAAAGTCACTCTTCAGCAGGAAAAAGTCGCTGATAACGAAGGAATCCGTTGCGATTGCAGTCACCAAAAGTTCATATGACAATCATAAAATGCTCAGGGCGCTGCCTTCTTTCCATTTCCGTTCACTGGAAGATTCCATCTTTGAGGCTTGTTTAAAATATGCTAAGAATCCGCAGCCTTTTTAAGCCTAAAGCTCGAAAGCTTAAAGCCTAAAACCTTTTTTGATTAACAGAAAATAAATACTTCAATTTGACTTCAATTCGTTATAATTATAATTGTTCTTAATTATTATACCATTTCCACATTCCGATTTAGTTTTAGTTTGCTTTAGGCTTTAGGCTTTAGGCTTTAAGATTTAAAAAAAGAAATATGAGAATTCATCCGCCTTTCTTCCTTTCTGATTCTTATTTCACTGGTTGCCAAAAGTCAGGATAAAATATTTTATATACATGGGAAAGTGGTGGATGAAAAAACAGGTTCTGTTCTCGCAAATGCTTCTGTGTTTTGTCAGAATACAACTACTGGAACCATTTCTGATAATGGAGGGACGTTTGCCATGCGTCTTGCGAATGGTGGTTATGATCTGGTTATCTCATATACAGGATACGAAACACAGGTACTGCGTGTCAGCAATTCGACGAAAGATAAAGATTCACTGTTAGTTCAAATGAAAGAAGAAAGTAAGAATCTTGGAGAAGTAGCAGTTACCGGCTCTGCCCTTGTTGCTGACGGATGGAATAAATATGGACAATTTTTCCTTGACAATTTTATCGGAACAACAGCAAATGCAGCCCAATGCACGATAGAAAACAAGGACTCGATCAATTTTTATTATTATAAAAAACGTAACAAATTAAAAGTAAAGGCAAAATCAGAAATCATCATCACCAATCTTGCGCTGGGATATAAAATCCGATATCAGCTGGATTCATTCGTGAATGATTACAGTACCCATATCAGCAGTTATACCGGCTATCCGCTTTTTGAAAATTTAACCGGGACTGCTGAACAACAGGAGACCTGGTCAAAGAACCGATACAAGACATATATCGGATCCCGGTTACATTTTATGAGAAGCTGGTATGACAGTACCCTGAAGGATGAAGGATTCCAGGTGGAAACATTGAATGCACCGGAATCCGATAAAGGGACCATTTTAGAAAATCCTTACGATCCTACGATTTATTCATTGGATAGTGGAACGGTGGATATTAATATCAATGGCAGAATAAGAGTGACATATACAGGACAGGTCCCGGATAAAAATTATCTGATGCAAAATCATTTTCCACTCAGTGCAAAAGTACAGGTATCGGCACTTGATATTCCTTCGGGATTTTCCATCGAAGAGAACGGATACTTTTTTGAACAATCTGAAATTACCAATATGGGCTATTGGGCATGGAAGAAGGTAGCCGAACTTGTACCATATGACTATAATCCGGAATAAGCGTAAAGCTTAAAGCGTAAGGCCTAAAGCTTATTCGCGGAATGCTGAAAAGTAAAATGATGCTTCTAATTTGAAGTTAGTTTGTAAGTTATTAAAATTAAAATTCGAAAATTTGTATCAAATTAATTCAAAGTTAAGCTTGCGTTACGCCTTAAGCCTTAAGCTTTACAATCCCGAATTCTCACTTCGGTCTTTTACTTTTTGCCAAAGCTCAGGAATGCGTTTTATCCATACCAGTTCGCGCTTTTTGATGGATGCATCTTCTGCAGGCGATCCAAAAAATACTTTTCCAGGTTCAATGGTTCCACCTACTCCGCTTTGTGCAAGAACCGTTACATTATCTCCGATCGTAAGTGTTTTACTCACGCCTACCTGTCCCCAGAGGGTAACTCCGTTTCCGATCTCAACAGCACCTGCAATACCTACCTGTGCGGCCAATAAACAATTTTTACCCAACACGGTATCGTGCCCGATATGAATCATATTATCCAGTCGCGATCCGCTGCCAATGATTGTATCTCCGCTCACTCCCCGGTCAATTGTACAGCTGGCACCAATCTCCACGTCATCTTCAATTACAACACGACCGCAACTCAGCATTCTTTTATACCAAGATTCCCGATTCTTGTTTGTATTATAGTAAAAAGCATCCGATCCAATCACAGTACCGGCCTGGATCACTACATCATTGCCAATCACACAATGATCCATGATAGTTACATTGGGATGAATCATACATCGCTCCCCGATCTGTACATGATTACCGATGAATACACCCGGATAGAGATAGGATGTTTTTCCGATTTGTGCACTGGGGCTTATTGATTGAATTGCACCTTCGAACGGACGGAAATGCCTGACTATTTTCTGATACGCTTCGAATGGCTGATCAACGATCAGTAATGCTTTATGCGGAGGGCAATCCACTAACTGATTGATGATGATAAAAGAAGCATCTGACTGTAAACACTTTTGATAATACTTCGGATGATCAACGAAAACCAGATCTCCTGTTTCTACTTTATGTATTTCGTTGATGCCGGTTGCCGAGGCTCCGGTATTTCCAACAAGCTTTGCATCCAGAAAATCTGAAAGCCATGATAACGAAACAGGCGAAGGAAACTTCATTGGGCAAATTTTGCTCAAACCTACATTAAAGTGCTTTTCCACACCCTAAAAAAAATTGTGCATAAAAAATATTGGAAAATTTTTCGGTATAGACAAAATTATTTCTAATATTGTGTAGGGATATTTATATCCCTGTACTTACTAACCCATCCAAATAGTAAAAGTCTCGCCGCCAGCGGGGCTTTTTATTTTACAGAATCTTTTTCAAACCCTTTATTCATCAGTGTTTCATTGAATGCAATTGAATAAATACTATATCATATACAAACCATTTCAGGTCCTTTCGCAGTTTACGCCGGAAAATAAGAAAGCCTGCCTGAAGGATTTTTTTGAAGTTCCTACGGATGTTTACCCGGTTGGGCGCCTGGATTATGATAGTGAAGGATTGCTTTTGTTAACAAATGACAAATCCCTTAATCACCGCTTACTTCATCCCAGTTTTGCACATGAACGCGAATACAGGGTACAGGTGGAAGGCCTGATTACTAATGAAGCACTGCAGTTGCTTTCTTCCGGAATTACTATTAACATAGACGGAAAACCCTTTCGAACTGCAGCAGCAAAAGCATCCCGTCTTCCTGAACACATCGTAATACCAGAAAGAATTCCACCTATCCGATTTCGTCAGCATATTCCTACATGCTGGATTAAACTGATTATAACTGAAGGAAAAAACCGACAGGTACGAAAGATGACAGCAGCTACAGGTTTTCCAACTCTACGTCTCATTCGTTACCGGCTGGCTGGCTTAACACTTGATTCCATGTTACCCGGTGATATGATCGATATGAATCAAAACGAAGTGTACGGCAAGCTCGGACTGCTTACGCACATTTAATTTATTACCTTTCAGTCACAAACAGTATAATATGGTTAAATCGATGACGGGTTTTGGAAGGGCAGAACAATCGGTGGGTGACAAAACCTTTCTGGTAGATGTAAAATCGCTCAATGGAAAACAATTTGAACTTCAGTTAAAACTTCCCGGATTCCTCAAACCATATGAATTTGACATCCGCAAATTACTTTCAGATAAATTAGGCCGCGGATCCCTGGATTGTACAGTCAGTCTGAAACAAACGGGCAATGCAAAACCGGTAAGTATAAATACTGACCTTGCAAAAGCTTATTATGAAACCCTTGCAGATCTGTCCCGTCAACTTAACCAGGATCCTTCCAATATTTTAAGTACCCTGCTGAAATTACCCGAAGTGATCACACCGACCGGCGATACCCTGACAAAAGAAGAATGGCAGCAATTCAGCAAAGTAATAGAAATGGCCATAGAGGATCTGAATCAGCATCGGCTCAACGAAGGCCGCGTACTGGAAGAAGAACTTATACTGCGCATAAATAATATCAGCATTCAACAGGAAGAAATCCTGAAACTGCAACCTTTACGTCAACAGAAAATACGCGAGGGACTCGAAAAATTATTGAACGATCATATTGGCAAAGAAAACTATGATTCCAACCGCCTGGAACAGGAAATGATTTATTACCTGGAAAAAATAGATATCAGTGAGGAAATGGTGAGGCTGAAAAATCACTGCAATTATTTTAAAGAAGTACTGGCAGAGCCGGAAGACAGCAAAGGAAAAAAACTATCCTTTATACTTCAGGAAGTGGGGAGAGAAGTCAATACCACAGGATCCAAAGCCTATGATGTCAAGATCCAGAAATGTGTGGTACTAATGAAAGATGAACTGGAAAAAGCCAAAGAACAAATACTTAATGTTTTATAGAGCGTAAGGCTTAAGGCGCCAAAGGCGTAAGGCGCTAAAGCTTAAAGCGTAAAGCATAAGGCTTAAAGCCAAACGGTTAATATTTAACGCGGAGCGCTCAACGCAGAACGCCAGACCAATTTCTAGTACATGCATAAGAACTTTTTACGGTTCATCTCTTTACTGTTTAATTTCGCAAAAATTCAGGAAGTGACAAGATCCATATTGTTTCTGTCGGCATTCAGTTTTATTACTGCCTGTAACTGGACTACGGGTGTTTTTGAAAAAAACTTCGAATTCAATGATCATGAATGGTCGTCATCCGTAAAGCCCGATATTTCATTTGATATTAATGACACGGTTTCTCTTTATAATATTTACCTCGTAGTAAGGCATACCGATGCCTATCATTTTAATAACATGTATGTACGGGTAACTGTTAAAGAACCCGGATCGGGTCAGGGAAAAACAGGTGATTACGATCTTGAACTGGCAACGAATGGCAAGGGATGGATCGGAACGGCCATGGATGATATTTATGATGCACGGCTTCTCATTCAGCCAAAAACCAGGTTCAGGAAAACGGGTACTTATCATATTACTCTTGAACAACTCATGAGGGAGGATCCATTGAAGAATGTGTTGAGTGCAGGATTGAGAGTTGAGAGAGAACAGTAACAGTATGGGAGTATGGGAGTATGGGAGTGGAGAAACTTAAAACTTAATTTGATTAATCTTATAGAAAATATCAAAATGAATCGGGAACTGAAAATGAGTTCTTCACTCCCATACTCCCATACTCCCATACTCCCATACTTGTTCTAAAAATGGCACTACACCCGAATAAATATACCTGGCCCAATCGTGCGATAGTCATCTGCTGGCTGCTGCTGATTTATGTACTTGCTGCCCTGATCTGGTGGTATATCGCCCTCAATCAGCAGAATAATCAAATGGCATCATACAGACTGGAGCTTCTTCATCCCGATGATCCGCACTATACAGAAAAAGCCAATCAAATCAACAGTTATCATAAACGGTTGTCAACTGCATATAAGAGCGAGGGCCTGACTTTTATTTTAGTCATACTGGCTGGCGCCGTTTTTTTGAGAAGTGCTGTAATGCGGCAGATCCGGATACAAAGGCAGCAGCAGAATTTCATGATGGCCATTACACATGAATTGAAGACTCCGATTTCCATCGCGAAGCTGAATATGGAAACCCTGCAGAAATATCAGCTTGATGATTCAAAAAAAGAAAAGATCCTGAAATCCTCTCTGCAGGAAATTAACAGGCTGAACATACTCACAGGAAATATTCTTGTGTCGGCCCAACTGGAAGGAGGCTCTTATCTCTTCAACAGGGAAGAACTCAATTTCTCCCGTGTGGTTGAGGATTCATGTCAGGATTTTATAAATCGCTTTCCCGGCAGGCCATGGAAAAACGATTTGGAGCCCGATATATTTATTTCAGGCGATCCCCTCCTTATTCAGATACTGGTCAATAACCTGATTGAGAATGCGGTTAAATATTCAGCTTCAACAACTCCTGTTTCTGTTCATTTAAATAAAGAAGCTGGTCATGGTATCCTGCAGGTAAAAGATGAAGGAGTGGGAATTCCGAAGAAAGAACATAAACGCATATTTCAAAAATTTTACCGCGTAGGTAATGAAGATACACGCACAGCCCAGGGAACAGGTCTCGGGCTTTACTTATGCAGGAAAATAGCGAAGGATCATAAAATGCGTCTCCAGGTGTCGGACAATCAACCGAAGGGAACTAATTTTACAGTTCGTTTCAATTTATTATTAGTATGACGGAACCTGCCCGCAAATCCATCCTGCTCGTTGAAGATGAAGAGAATCTGCATGATGCTCTCCGCCTTAACCTTGAACTGGAGAATTACCAGGTTACTTCCGCCTACGATGGAAATGAAGCTCTGAAAGCTATCAGCAATGAATATTTTGACCTGGTTATCCTTGATGTTATGCTGCCCGGTATTGATGGAATCAATGTGGCGGAAACCATCCGTGTGCAACAAAACCCTGTTCCCATTCTTATTCTCAGTGCACGTATAAGCAGTGCTGACCGGGTGCTGGGATTGAAAAAAGGAGCCGACGATTATCTCAATAAACCTTTCAACCTGGAAGAACTTTTGCTCCGGGTGCAGAAACTGATAGAAAAAAATGAAAGGCTTCAGGAACGCAATACAGTAGCCGATAAATACATTTTTGGAACCAACCTTATTGATTTCAAGGCACAGGAAGCATTCAATAAAAAAAACCAAAGATTCCGGCTGAGCAAAAAAGAAACCATGCTGCTTAAACTTCTGATAGAGAATAAAAATGAAGTAGTTAAAAGGGAAAAAATTTTACAGTCCGTTTGGGGTTACCAGGTATATCCAAATACCCGAACCATTGATAATCTCATCCTGAACTTCCGAAAATATTTTGAAGAAGACAGCCGTAACCCCAGACATTTTCACTCGGTCAGAGGAGTAGGGTATAAGTACACTGAATAACAAAACAAGTATGGGAGTATGGGAGTATGGGAGTATGGGAATGAAGAAACTTGAACACTTAATTTGATTAATCTTATTGAAAATATCAAAATAAATCGGGAATGGAAAATGAGTTCTTCATTCCCATACTCCCATACTCCCATACCCCCATACTTTCTTCTCATACTTGTCAAAGCTGCCCCAGCTTTGACATGATTTCTTCCGCAGAATTCAGAATACGTTTCATATCTGTTGAACTAAACTCAGGGGTATACAATTTCATTTCACATTCATTCAGAACACTGTTCAGCTGAATGATTTCTTCATCGCTCCAGTTCCTGGCGCGGAGGCCACTGGCAATATTTATTTTATTGAGCTCACTGGGATGTAATTGCAATTTATCTGAAGCAGCTTTCCAGATCGCCCGGTTAATTGATGTATAAAAATTTGTGAAATCACCGGAAGTCATGAGATCCCTTGAAACCTTTAGAGGATCAACAACTGCAGGAACCATTTTCGCTTTTTCCAGAGCTGCGGCCTGTCTCGCAATCTCTGCTTTTAATAAAGCATTCTTTTTTATTTGTATGCGTATAAAAATTATTGTCCCCGCAATCAGTAGAAATGCTGCTGATCCCCATGCATATTTTGTCCAATCCAAATTGGTTCCGTTTACAGGAACCGCAGCGATATTCGTATGTTTCTTTTTCTTCGAATTCTTTACCAGTATACTCAATGGTTCCGTCTCGATAGTTTTATACACCCGCGAGGCCGGATCAAAATAACTTAGCTTAACCGGAGGAATGGTGTATTTATCTGCTTTCGCCGCAACAAAACTATAGGTGTAAGTCTTGACCCCACTGAGTGGCGCAATTGTTTTATCAATATTTTCCTTGCTGTTTACATCATAAGATTCCATACCCGGGGGCCAGTCAACTTCAGGGGCATTGATCACCGGGAGATTGCCCGATCCTTTTACAATTACAGAAAGATTAGCTGCATCGCCGGTATCCACTTCTTTGGAATCCAGGGAAGCCTGAATAGAATAACTACCAACGGCTCCGTTAAAATCAGATGGCTTGCCTGTATCCGGTAAAGGTTTGACATGTATGATAACAGGTTTAGTATCCAATACAATGTGTTGTGTAAACGGAGTGCCATTTATATCCGGTTCAAAAAGCCTGTCCAGCAAACCACCCATACCCTGATCTGGTTTTTTACCGGAACCGTCGGAAGCCCTGATAAAATAAATATTATTATCTATTTCCATAGGATCCAGTGTTATATCACCAGGCTGCAGGGGAATCAACTGGGTTTTACGGATAATATGTACAGAAAAATTCTTTCCGTTTATTTTTTCTACCGAAACCCTGTCATCTGAAGGATCCACCATATCGTAGACACTAAATCCGTTCAGGGAAGGATGACGGGTAACGCGGGAATCGGAACGCAGTCGTGCATAAAGTTTATAAGTAGCAACGATGGGTTCTCCCAGGTAACAATCTTTTTTACTTACTTCAACTTTAACAAAGAAATTCCTGTGGATCTTATCCTCCACATTTTCTCCGGGTCGAACCACTTCATCCATATCGACCGGTGGTTCGGCCCTCGGCCAGGAAGGATCTGTCAGGGGATTGAAAGCGGGTGGATTTGAATTCCCCTGTCCGGCCTTGTTATGAACCGTGATCTGAAGCGCATTGGAATGCATCAACTGTCCGTCTACCGTGGCAGTTGCAGGTTTTATAGTAAGGGTGCCGGTTCTTTTTGGCTGCAAAAGAAAAATGATGCCCTTGTATTGGGACATATTTCCATTTGTGATGCTCATACCCGTAGATTGATTAGGACCCTCTACAATAGTAAAATCTGACAGATCCGGCGTCTGAACATTCCCGATATCCTTTGCATTTTCTATAATAAACTGGACTTGTACATAATCGGATTTGCCCATTTCTTTCGTACTTGCCTGGGCGGTAAAGTGCAATTGTGCCATAGCCGGACTCAGCAGCAGGCATAGCCAGCATGAAATAAGTGTTCTGAGATGTAAAAATGATCCGATGGTTATTGATTTAAATAAACTTCTTGTCCGGATTACAAATATAAAAACTGCTTAAGTCTAAAGCCCAAAGCTTAAAGCCTAAAGCTTTCATAATTTAACTGCTGCAAAAATATTCAACTGTTACCGCATGTGCGGGATCTACGGTCAACGGTCAAAGATCCCCTTCGAGCGGACGAATTACAAGTTCCTCTACGAGGGCCTGGGGAGAAAGTTTCGATATCTGAACTATTGTATTTGCTATATCTGAAGGTTTCATAATGCGGCCGGGTTTTACGCCACTATCTGCCCAGGAATCAGTATAAACTGCACCGGAATAAATGCAGGTGACTTTGATTGAATAAGATTTCAGTTCATCACGCAAATTTTTTGAGAATCCAGTTAGAGCAAATTTGCTGATACTATATGATCCTCCATTCGGATAGGCCTGAAGAGCAGCAATCGAACTGATATTAAATATATGTCCCTTCTTTCGGGTCATCATAGAAGGCAGGAGAACCCTGGTAAGATAATAGGCACTTAATAAATTAACCTGCAGCATGTTTTCCAGTTGACCATCCGGTTCATCAATAACTCGACCAGGTTGAAATGTGCCTGCATTGTTTATCAGAATATCGGGTTCCACACCCAGCCCCAATACCCAGTTTCCAAAATCTATTGCGCCTTTTTTAGTACCCAGATCAAATGGTTTGGCTTTTATTACCTGATCCGGGAAACGGCTCATCAGGGATTCAAGTGCCTTGTAAAGTTTCACCTCACTGAACGACGTGAGATAGAGATCATGTCCTTCCGCGGCAAAAGCTTCAGCCATACTGAAGCCAAGCCCTCGTGAAGCACCGGTGATTACGATTTTCATTATTGCAAATTAAGGCCTAAAGCCTAAAGCTTAAAGCCTAAAACTTCTTTTTAGATCTCCAAATTTTAAATCTAAATAGCCAGATTGGTTTTCGGCTTTAAGCTTTAGGCATATTCTGGTTTTAGGCTTTCGGCTTTAAGCTTTAGGCCTGGAAGAACTTTAGGCTTTAAATTGCACCCATGCCCTATAAGCATCTTTTCTTCGATCTTGACCATACGCTCTGGGATTTCGACACCAATAGCCGGGAGGCACTGCATGACCTGTACCATTCGCTGTCCCTGGCTGATGCGGGAGTAAATGATTTTGATCATTTCCACAAAATATACCTGGTACATAACGAGCGGCTATGGGATCGATACAGGAAGGGACAAATGAAAGTGGATGAATTACGATGGAAAAGAATGTCCATGGCCCTGCTGGAATTCAAAAATGGCGATGAGTCGCTGGCGCGAAGAATGGGTGTTGAATTTCTGAATATCCTGCCCACTAAAAAAGCACTTTTCCCTGATACCGTTGAAGTGCTGGAATATTTGACTGAAAAAAAATACAAACTTCATCTCATCACAAATGGTTTTGAGAAAACGCAGCATCACAAACTCAAAACAGCGGGTATTGATAATTTTTTTAATGAAGTGATCACTTCTGAAGGATCCAATAGTCTGAAACCCCATTCCGGAATTTTTGAATATGCACTTTTAAAAACAGGTGCGGAAAAAATTGAAAGCATCATGATAGGAGATACGCCTGATGTGGATATTCTCGGAGCACGTGAAGCGCGTATTGATCAGGTTTATGTAAACCATACAGGATCTACAGAACCGGTGGACGCAACTTTCACAGTATACTCACTTAAAGAGTTGATGGGAATTTTTTAGGAGATATGGGATATGAGATATGAACTATGAGATATGAGATATGAGATATGAATTTTTATATTTTTTTATAAATAAGATTTGAAATATTTTAAATTTTAACGTTCATATCCCATATCCCATATCTCATAGTCCATATCCCAAAGAATCACCATTCTGCCAAAACGGTGACGCCGCCTTTTACCATTTGATTGAGTCCCACTTTGAGTGCTGTACCTGGAGGAAGTAATACATCCACGCGGGATCCGAATTTGATAAATCCCATTTCTCCGCATTGTTCCACTTCCTGTCCGGGCGAAAGATAATTGATAATGCGTTTCGCAACAGCTCCGGCGATTTGTTTAATGAGCAGACTTCCTTTGGAATTTTTTATTACGACACTATGCCGCTCATTCTCTGTTGAAGATTTCGGATTCCAGGCTACCAGATATTTTCCTTTATGGTACTGGCTGTAGACCACTTCCCCGCCAATTGGATTCACATTGCGATGTACATTTGCCGGGCTCATAAATATCGAAACCTGAAGGCGGCGGTCATGAAAATATTCCACATCCGTGATCTCTTCTATCACAACTACCTTTCCGTCGGCCGGACAAATAACATATTTTTCATTGAGGGTTGGAACCCGTGCGGGCACACGGAAAAATGAAATAATAAATAACAGGAAAGCCAGGCTCACAAAAAAAATCAGCCAGCTCAGCCAGGACAAATGAATACTTACGAAATAAAATGAACCCAGGTTAATTGCTGCAAAAAAAATAGCACAAACAGCAATCGTTTTATATCCTTCTTTATGAATAGTCATTCGAAAAAATTCATTAAAAGCCTGCTAAAGACAGGCCTGTTTTAAATGTCTGCCCCGAGAGTGCCGGGCATGACAGGAATACTTTATGCAAACATAACAATGTAAAACCAAATGAATGGAGTAGCGAAAAGAAGCGAATCGAACCGGTCGAGAAAACCACCATGGCCAGGCATAATTCTGCCACTGTCTTTTACATCTGCGAGTCTTTTTAATTTGCTTTGCAGCAGGTCTCCTACCGTTCCTGCTATAGATGCAATACCTGCTACGATCATCCATTGGGATACTGCCTGCAACTCAAATCCGCTGCTTAAGTAATAGCCTACAGCGCCCATGGTTACGACAGCGAAAATAAAACCACCGATCGTTCCCTCCCATGTTTTTTTAGGAGAAATAGATGACAGGGGAGTTTTACCAATGATTGATCCAATAAGATAAGCCATGGTATCATTCACCCATAAACTTAATATGATCGCAAGCACAAGTAATTTATTTACGTCTTCCAAAGCTTTACCGGGATAATAAGTACGCAGGTTGAGAAGAAGGCCCAGACTGAGAGAAATATACACAAGACCAAGAACCGAATAACCCATATTCCGGAGATAGGTTTTACGTGTATATAAGATTTCTGCAACCGGCAAAATGAAAAGAAACAATAACCCTCCGTATAAACCCGCATTGTGTAGTCCGCTGTTTCCTATATCACCATTATAACCAGGGCGACTGCAAAACATCATGATACACCAGCCTGCAATCATGACCCCGTATTTTTGAAAGGAGCTGATTTCTCCATAAACGGGATCAATTTTAGAAACAAGTTTTTGGTATTCGTACCAGCAGCCGAAATGTATGATGGAAAAAAGTATAAAAAAGCTCAGGGTATTCCAAAGCAATCCGACCAGCATGACTGCAACAAATACCAATGAGGTCAGTGCCCTTGTTCTGAAAGTGACCGCCTGAAGAGCCATAAAGTGAAGGTACGTAAATGGAAATTATGCCGGATGATCGGGTTCGTCAAAAAAAGAGGTTTCACTCAACTTTGGAAATTCGGCAGCATAGGTAGTTGTTGATTTTTTTCTTAGCATATTTAAGAAGTAAACGACCATTGCCAGGGATAATATGCCCAGGAAAATGAATACCGGGCTTGAACTGTTTTTAGAATCAAGGTCCGCAATCTTGAAATACATGAGTAACAGTGTGATGAAGTTGAATATGAAATGGCCCAGTATGGCGAGATAGAGGCTGCCACTGAACCAATAAAGAGAACCAAGGACAATGCCCAGCGCCATGCGTGGCAGGAATCCCATAAACTGCATATGAATGGCTGAAAAAAGAAAACCTGTGAAAATTATTCCGGGCCATGCAGATTTAAACATCTGAATAAAGAATTTTTGCAGGATGCCCCTGAAAAAAACTTCTTCCCCCACAGCTGCAAGAATTCCAACGAGAAAAACCGGTGTGATCAAATCGGCAGGACTCTTCATTGTTAAAATATTGTCCAGCATTCCATTCACATTATCTTCCCCGCTCTCGATCCACTTCTGTGTTGCTTTTGGTAAGAGACGCACAATGCTTTCATCCAGCGTTCCCAGGAAGGATACAGTAAAAAAAGCAACGATTATGGTAATAATCGTAAGAGGCAGAAAGGACTTTTTCTGGGGCGACTTGAATCCTATATAAGAGAAAGGACGTGGATCAGCCAGGTAGGCAAATATCATAGACGGTATGAAAAAAATAAGGAACTGCAGTATCAATTCACCCTTCAATACGCCGGACAATTCGGGACGGGCATAGTCCGAAGGACCCATGGCGGCAACCTGTGTAACGCTTAGATGATTGAGATTTGCTATGAGGCTTATTCCCAGACTTCCTACGAGTAATAAAATTCCAACTGTCAATACTCCGAATGTGATGAGCTGAACCCAAACGGGTTTATTCCGAAGATAAGTATGCATGTGTCGGTCTTCCTTCTGCAAGGTTTAATGAGTATCTTTGCGCAAGGAAGATCTGCGAAATTAAGCAACCAGTCTTCAATTTCCATCCAGCAGTACGCGGGATGAAAGATTCCCACTTTACAAATGTCTATTAAGATCGGAGAACATATCATACTGCCGGATTTTCCCCTGCTGCTGGCACCCATGGAAGACGTGAGTGATCCTCCATTCCGTTATGTGTGTAAGAAATATGGAGCCGATCTGATGTATAGTGAATTTATTTCTTCAGAAGGTTTGATCCGGGATGCTATCAAGAGCAGACAAAAGCTGGATTTTTTTGAATATGAGAGACCCTTTGGCATACAGATTTTTGGTGGTGATGAAGAAGCTATGTCGCTCAGCGCCCGAATCATTGACGCAACAAATCCTGACCTGGTTGATATCAATTTTGGATGCCCTGTTAAAAAGGTTGTCTGTAAAGGAGCTGGCGCTGCTGTGTTAAAAGATGTTCCGGCCATGGTGCGTCTCACAAAGGCTGTTATCAAATCCACACGACTGCCTGTAACAGTAAAGACCAGGCTTGGCTGGGATGATGATTCAAAAAATATTGAAGATGTTGCTGAACGGTTGCAGGATGAAGGTATAGGAGCCCTTACCATTCATGGCAGAACAAGATCACAACTGTATAAGGGCGACGCCGACTGGACGCTGATCGCGAGAGTTAAAAATAATCCGCGAATTCATATTCCCATTTTTGGTAATGGTGATGTTGACAGTCCTGAAAAAGCACTTGAATATAAAAACCGCTATGGCGTTGATGGTATAATGATCGGCAGGGCAGCCATTGGCTATCCCTGGATTTTCCAGGAGATCAAAAATTTCCTGAAAAGAGGAAATCATTTGGAAACCCCTTCTCTGGAAGAAAGAATTGATGTGATCAGACAACATCTGTACAGATCGATAGAATGGAAGGGACCCGTACTTGGTATTCTTGAAATGCGAAGACATTATAGTAATTATCTGAAAGGCATCCCCTATATTAAAGAAGTCCGTAATCAACTGGTTCAGAAAGGCAATCTTGAGGAAATAGAAGAAATATTAGAAAGCCTAAAGCTTAAAGCCGAAAGCCTAAAACCGGTATACGTCTAAAGCTCAAAGCCCAAAGCCTAAAGCCGAAAAAATGTTGTTAACACTTCTATCAGATTTTTATTAGTTTCTTACTGTAATAAGCTTTGGGCTTTAAGCTTGAAAGAATTTTTAGGCCTTAGGCTTTCTTATTGAATTCCTCCAACTGCTCGGTATATTTCGAAGCTCGTTTAGCGGCTATAAAATCTGCAATGAATAGTTCTGCTGCCATCAAAGTGAGGGTGATCCCCAGGCCCATCCAGAAATTTTTTCCATCCGGATTTCGAAAAAGAATAAACAGGATAAATCCCGCTATGATTAATCCGGCTTCGATGCCTCTATAGATCAAAAAATTTGTCTGAACCTTTCGCATCCGGGTGAGTTCAACGGTTTTCAACTGGTCTGGGTTCATATCATATGCATATACCTGGTTGATACGCTGATCGTCGCTTTTTACATATACTGCATAGCCGGCGACGGACTGAACAAGACCAAGAAACAGTAACGGGATAGCTGCACCCCTGTAAACATGTGTTTTTGCTATAAAATAAAAAATCAGGGCCAGTAAGATGGCGGCTATTCCGATAACCAGGAAAACCAGGCTCTCCTGTTTTTCAGCTATAAAATATTTTTCAATATCTGTCTTATTGAGCATGATAATTCCGCCATTTAAATATAACCATATCCGTTTAGTTTACAGCTGCTTATTTTTGCAAAAATCTTCTATGCACCGTTTCCTGATACCTGCCTTTCTTTATATTGTTTTATCAGGTTGTTCAACGAATAATGTCAGGGTAGATGAAAGCCTGAAGGCATATTTTGATTCCGCAGGTGTTCAGGGATGTTTCGCCTTGTTTAGTAATGGAGAAAATAATTTCATCATATATAACCTTCCCCGTTACCGTGACAGTTCTTTTACTCCCGCTTCAACATTCAAAATTGTAAATGCACTGATCGGAATTCAAACGGGTGTTATCAGGGATGAAAACATGGTGATCAAATGGGATGGTGTAAAGCGTTGGAATAATGATTGGAATAAGGACCTCACAATGAAAGAAGCATTTGCCGTTTCAGCCGTTCCTTATTTCCAGGAAGTTGCCAGGCGCATTGGACGTGATACTATGAAACTGTGGATAGACAGTCTCGGCTACGGTAACCGTGATATCAGCGGCCCCATCGATTCCTTCTGGCTAAATAACCATTTGAAAATAAAACCTGACGAAGAACTGGGGCTGGTTAAAAAATTATACTTTGATCAGCTTCCTTTCTTTAAACGTACACAGGATATGGTGCAATCTGTCATGTTACGGGAACAGAATTCCAACTATAAGCTATATTATAAAACCGGATGGGGTTTCCCGGGAGAGGGCCGCGAGCTGGGATGGGTTGTAGGCTGGATCGAAGAAAATAAACACCCCTATTTTTTTGTACTTAATATTGAGTCAACAGTGCCGAACAGGGTAGCAGAGGTAAGGATCAAATTGTTAAAAGATATCCTGGCCCATTTGGGATTTTTTAACGGAAAGAAATAAAACTCCAAACAGCGATTTGGTATATTGCAAGAAGTGTGAGAGTGTGAGAGTATGGGTGATATGACAATTAACAATTAATAATTAGCCTTGCATTTCCAGCACCCAGAATATTTTATAGGACTGATCCTGATTCCGTTATTAATTTTTCTGTATTACCAGTTACTCGGCTGGAAGAAAAAACTCGGGAACAAGATTGGTGATCCGGCACTCGTGGCCCAGCTGGTAAAATCATTTTCATCCCGTAATTACCTTTTAAAATTCATTTTGATTTGTGTAGCTGTATTTTTCCTCGTTGCCGGATTGGCTAATCTGCGCGCAAGGGGCAGTGAAGAAAATATATCACGTCAGGGTGTGGATGTTATGATCGTGCTGGACGTAAGCAAGAGTATGCTGGCGCAGGACGTAAAACCAAGCCGGCTTGATAAAGCTAAACAGCTTTTATACCGCCTCATTGATCATTTGCAGAATGACCGTATCGGGATGATATTATTCGCGGGAAGGGCTTATATGCAAATGCCCCTTACAACCGATCACGGGGCGGCTAAACTTTATATTTCAGAAGCAAGTCCGGATGCTGTTCCAACACAGGGTACTGATTTTGCAGAAGCCCTCACAATGGCCAACAACTCTTTTAACCAGAACGAACATAAGTATAAAGCAGTAGTGCTGATCTCTGACGGAGAAGACCATGATCCAGACGCCCTGAAAGTTGCAAAACAAATGGCCGATGAAGGCGTTATGGTAAATACAGTAGGCATTGGTTCACCGGAAGGATCCATAATTATCGATCCAGAAACCAAGCAACCTAAAAAAGATAATCAGGGAAATACAGTCATTTCAAAACTCAACGAAAAGGAATTGACAGGTATTTCGGATGCAACCAATGGAATATATATTCATCTGGAAAACCTGGAAGATGCTACCATCACACTGTCCCAGCGACTTGACAGTATCGAAAAAAGGGCATTGGCAGATTCGGAATTCGTCAATTTTAAAAATTATTTCCCATGGTTCATCGGTTTAGCGGGTGTTCTGCTGATACTGGAATTATTCATCCCCGAAAGAAAAAGAAAAATTGCTTAAAACCAGATTATCCATATTAACGCTATTCACCCTGTTCAGTTGTTCTTATTTAAGAGCACAGACGACGGACGCGTTGATCCGACGGGGAAACCGCTTTTATAATAAGCAGGAATACGAACAGTCGCAATCAAATTATGAAAAAGCATTAATAAAATCACCCGGAAATCCCGATGCTTATTTCAACCTTGGAGATGCATTATACCGAAAGAACGATTACGAAAAAGCGGCGAGTTCATATGATGATGTATTGCAATCCAAGGCAGACGAGAATACAAGGCAAAGCGCTTATTATAATAAAGGCGTTGCGATGATCCGTCAGAAAAAAATTGATGAGAGTATTGATGCGTGGAAAAATGCTCTACGGTTGAACTCTGCAGATAGTGATGCCAGGGAAAATCTGGTAAAGGCCCTTCTTGAAAAAAAGAAACAGGAGCAACAGGAACAACAGAATAAAAAAGATAAACCTGACAAGAAGAAATCTGACGATAAACAAAAAAAAGATCAGAATAAACCCGACAATAGTCCCAAACCTCAGCAAAGCAAATTATCCAAACAACAGGTTGAGCAATACCTGAAATCCCTGGAACAAAGAGAAAAAGATGTTCAGGACAAAATGAACCAGAATAAAACCCATACGCTGAGCCAGCCTGAAAAGGATTGGTAACTTAACACAAGTGTGAGAGTATGAGAGTGTGAGAGTATGGGGCTTTTCGTAATTTTGCATTCATCAACCATTTCGATGCAATTATATACTCATTCTCTCACAGAATATAAAAGGCTGAAAACAGTTCCTGTTGCGGTAGGAGATCTTATCCTGGGTGGTGATGCGCCTATCCGTGTGCAGACTATGACGACATTCGATACCATGGACACGGTTAAGACCGTAGAACAATCGATCCGCTGTATCGAGGCTGGTGCTGAACTTATCCGAATAACAGCACCCAGTAAATCAGAAGCAGAAAATCTTCTAAATATTAAAAACGAAATCAGGAAAAGAGGATATAAGACTCCGCTGGTGGCAGATATTCACTTCACTCCCAATGCTGCTGAAATTGCAGCACGCATCGTTGAAAAAGTCCGGATAAATCCGGGGAACTATGCCGATAAAAAAAAGTTTGAATTCATTGAATACAGTGACTCAGATTATTTGGAAGAAATAGAAAGAATCCAAAACCGGTTTATTCCACTCATCAGGATTTGCAAAGAATATGGCACCGCTATGCGCATCGGTACAAATCATGGATCATTGAGTGACCGGATAATGAGCCGGTATGGTGACAGCCCCATGGGCATGGTGGAAAGCGCCATGGAATTTCTGCGTATCGCAAGAAGTGAAAACTTTCATCAGATTGTGTTGAGCATGAAATCCAGTAATCCATTGGTGATGGTAGAAGCATACAGGTTACTGGTAAAGACTATGCAGGATGAATTTAACCTGATCTACCCTTTACATATTGGCGTAACAGAAGCTGGCGACGGAGAAGATGGCAGAATCAAATCAGCCATTGGAATCGGAACCCTGCTGGAAGATGGCGTCGGTGATACCATTCGGGTATCACTGACCGAAGATCCCGAATTTGAAATTCCTGTTTGCCAGGATATTGTTGCCCGTTATACTTCCAGGCAAAAGGGGTCTGGTATATTACCAATTGAAAAAACACCTTATTCTCCTTTTGAATATCAAAGAAGGAAAACCCGCGCTGTAGAAAATATTGGCGGTTCACATGCGCCGGTAGTAGTGGCTGATTTTATGCATGAAGCATCCATTACTCCTGCATCTCTCGAGCGCATTGGATACGAGTATGATGTGGTTACTGATAAATGGAAAATAGGAGATGCTGCTGCGGATTATATTTATTCGGGAAATAAAATACTTGATTTTGACCTGCCGGGAACCTTAAAAATTATCTGTGATTTTAAATCCTGGAACAAACTGGATGAAAAGAAAACGATTGCCGGTGAAGAAAAATATTTCCCCTTGTTTACGCCGGATCAGTTAAGAGAAACTTCAGATTGGTCACCAACCATGAATTTTTTAAGCCTGAATTCGAGTCAGGCAATTCATCCTGATTTATTCAGGCTGCTGGAAAAAGTTCCGGGACTGATTCTAGTGCTCTATTCGGATAATGAAAACCCCATATTGGATACCAGGCGTTTTATAATGGAACTTATGAACCGGAATCTGGATATTCCGGTTGTCCTGGCAATAGAATGTTCTGAAAGCACCATCGACAAACAGCTTATCCATTTTGCCGTGGAAGCCGGAGCTTTGCTGGTTGATGGCATGTGCGACGGAATATGGCTTATTAATGATCCAAAAAAAATCAGGAACGACCAGGTAAGTGGAAGAACTTATCTGAACGCTAAAAACAATCACCAGTTTTTGAACAACACTGCATTCTCGATTCTGCAGGCCGCGAGAACAAGGATTTCAAAAACAGAATATATTTCCTGCCCTTCCTGTGGCAGAACACTTTTTGACCTCCAGGAAACAACGGCGAAGATCAGGTCTTTAACGAGTCATCTTAAGGGGTTGAAAATCGCAATCATGGGTTGTATAGTGAACGGCCCCGGAGAAATGGCTGACGCTGATTTTGGGTATGTGGGAAGTGGTCCGGGAAAAATCACGCTGTATAAAGGAAAGGAAGTAATGAAACGTGGCGTGAACAGCGAGACGGCTGTATACGAGCTTATTCAATTATTGAAAGAAAATGACGTTTGGGTGGAGCCGGATCTTTATAATGTGGTCCCGCACGTGCGGGACCACATTATCCTTAAGCCATTGGCTTAAGGATATTTGCTCCTTCGCCAATATTCATCACATAGCAATCCGGTATTTTTCCAAATTGCAATTCATATTTTTTCTGGATATCCCGGATAAAACTTTCTTCGGCTTTATGATCCACCAGGGTGATTATGCATCCTCCAAAACCACCGCCCATTTGTCTCGCTCCTTTTACTCCATTTAATTTTTTTATTTCATTCACGAGGAAGTCAGATTCCCTGCAGCTCACTTCATATTCATTGCTCAGTCCTGCGTGCGAAGCATACATTAATTTTCCAAACGCATCCAGGTCATTATTTTTGAGATCTTCACAACCGTCGAGCAGGCGCTGATTTTCATTTATTATAAAATGACATCTTTTATATACAGTTTCATCCAGCTCAGCTTTATGTTCTTCAAGAAGTCCGGGCTGCAGGTCACGCAAAGAATGCATGGCAGGTTCATACTTTTTAAGAACCGCGACTCCTTCTTCACATTGCTGCCGCCGGAGATTATATTCGGAAGATGCCAGTGAATGGCTGACCATTGAATTCACCAGGATGATCCGGATATCAGGAAAGTCGAAAGGAATATATTCATATTCGAGACTGCGGCAATCCAGTTTCATCAGGTGACCGGCTTTCCCATGCAGACTTGCGAAGGGGTCCATAATACCACATTGAAGACCGGCAAAACGGTGCTCTGTTTTCTGTGCCAGCAGTGCGATTTGCATTCCGGATAAGCCCAATTGAAAAAATTCATTGAGTGCCAGACCAACCGCAGAACAGAGTGCCGCAGAAGAACTCATACCCGCACCAATGGGCACATTACCTGAAATCAGGATATCCATCCCGTGCGGCAGGTGTTTTTCAGGCATAATCATATAAATCATTCCCAGTATATAGGTAGGCCAGCCCTTTACCGGACGCATATGATCCAGCTCAAAAGAAAAGCTTTCCCCAAATCCCGGAGCAACCAGATTCAGCTTTTTGTACCGGTTCGGCGCCATGGCAATATATATATGTCTGTCAATGGCTCCCGGAAGCACAAATCCCTGATTATAATCTGTATGTTCACCAATGAGGTTCACCCTGCCTGGCGCGGCAGTAATCAGGCAATCTTTTCCGAAATATTGTTGAAATTGCCCTTCGATATCCTTGATCATTCTTCGAAAATTAAACACATTATAAATGTCCTTTACTATAACCCGCGAAAGGGATGAAGACCTGGACCTTTTACAGATCACCGATTTTACTACCGGCATACAGGTAAGAATCCTGCCTCAGGGAGGCGCCCTTTTACATGAATTCTCCATTCCCTTAGGAAATCGCAGAATTCAGGTTATAGATAATTACAATAATCTTGCTGACCTGAAAAAAAATCTTACATCCTCATTTAAAAGTGCCAAGCTTTCTCCATTTGTATGCCGGATTTCAGAAGGCAAATATAAATTTGAAGGCAACTCCTTTGAATTTCCTGACAAATTTAATGACGGTTCTTCAATACATGGCATTCTTTCTGACAAGCCGTTTACCGTCCTGGAGAAAAAAGTTCAGGAGGATCAGGCTTTTATATTGCTTGAATATCAATATAAAAAAGAGAATCATGCTTATCCTTTCGAATATTTAATACAAGTAAAATATACATTAAAAAAAGCTGGAAGACTGTATCTGCAAACGACAGTGAAAAATCTTTCTTCCAGGCGCATACCCATGGCCGATGGATGGCATCCTTATTTTACCCTGGAAGGAAAAGTTAACAACTGGTTATTATCCTTCCGCTCCAGAAAAAACCTCGCATTTAATGAGAAGCTGATTCCCAATGGAAAAATTATAGATACAGACAGATTTTATTCACCGAAGCTTATAGGAAATGAAAGTTTTGATCATTGCTTTATACTGGAACCAGATTCAGATCTTCCCGCTGCAACATTAGAAAATCCGGAAAATGGTCTTCGACTGAGTTTTTTTCCTGACAACAGCTATCCCTATCTTCAGATTTACACGCCGGATAATCAGAAAGACTATCGCAATAGAAAACCTGAGTTCAGCGCCTGATTCTTTTAACAATGGCCTGGGACTGATATTATTAGAGCCAGGCGATTCACAAAGTTTTAGCGTGGTATATCAATTGGAATTCCGGTAATCATGTACCTTGCCTTATAATATCAATTATGAAAAGACTGAAATACTTTCTCACTGTTGCCAGTATGTTTTTTTTGGCTGGCTGTTTTGAAATCAATGAAGATGTTGATGTACATGCTGATGGATCCGGTGTATATTCAGTCCATACAGATATGAGCCAGCTTCTTCAGGCCATGGAGAGCTATCTTGGTAAAGAGGAAATGGATAAGCAAATGCCTGACAAAAATATTGACACAACGGTCATGATGAGAACAATGCTTGATACCGTTCAAAATATTTCAGCAGAAAATAAAGCCCTGATCAAAAACGGAACCGTACATCTACTGCTGAATATGGAGAAGAAGGAATTTAAAAGCGATATTGTTATTCCGTTTAAAAGTCTCGGGGATTTACAGAAGTTATATAATTCCATGAACAATCAGTCACTCGGATTTAATCAACTATTTAAAGGTATAGCAGGAAAACCCGATACTACTTCGTCAGGAAATGAAAACGGGATGCCGGATATGAACCAGTTTAACGCCATTTATGATTTTCAATGTCATGATGGTCTGATTTCCCGGAAACTGAATCCTGAAAAGTGGAAGGCTTTGCAGCAGACACCTCAGTTTGCACAAATGAAAGATGCGGGCAGCATGGGCATTTCAATTCCTTATACCTTAACCATCGCTATTCCGCGGCCTCTTAAGAAAATAGATAATATCCTGGCTAAAATTTTCCCTGACAGGAAAAAAGTCATCATTCAATACAACCTGATTGAAGTATTCGACCACCCCGAAAAATTCGAATATACCATCGTTTATTAGGAAAGAATCATGCTAAGAAAAACGGATTTTCTTGTTGTCGGATCAGGCATCGCCGGCCTCACATACGCATTGAAAGTTGCAAAAGCCTGTCCTGATCAGCAAGTTCTTGTAATCACAAAAACGATTGCAGATGAGACCAATACGAAATACGCGCAGGGTGGAATTGCCGGAGTGACAGATTTTGAAAATGACAGTTACGATAAACATATTGAAGACACCCTGATTGCAGGAGACGGACTATGCAACCCGAAAATTGTTGAGATTGTTGTAAAAGAAGGGCCACAGCGCATCCAGGAAATGATTGAATGGGGTGCAGAATTTGACAAGGATGAAGAAGGAACTTTTAAAAAAGGAAGGGAAGGCGGCCATTCTGAATTCCGCATCCTTCATCATAAAGACGTTACAGGAAAAGAAATGGAGCGCGCATTACTGCAAACTGTCGCCTCCCAGAAAAATATCGAGATCATCAAACATTGTTTTGTTGTAGATATCATTACCCAGCATCACCTGGGTTATCTGGTTACCAAATCCACCCCTAATATCGAATGCTATGGCATTTATGCCCTGGACATGAAAGAAAACAGGATCATAAAGATTTTATCCCGCATCACCGTATTTGCTACCGGTGGCAATGGACAGGTTTACCGCACAACAACCAACCCCGTAATTGCCACGGGCGATGGAATCGGAATGGTTTATCGTGCCAAGGGAAGAATCGAAAATATGGAATTCATCCAGTTTCATCCTACGGCACTTTATCAGCAGGGTGTGAGCCCTTCATTTCTCATCACGGAAGCGGTGAGAGGAGATGGGGCCATTCTCCGGAATAAAAACGGAGAAGCCTTTATGGAGCGTTATGATGCAAGGAAGGATCTTGCTCCACGTGATATTGTTGCGAGGGCTATCGACAATGAAATGAAAAAAGGAGGAACGGAGCATGTGTTCCTGGATTGCCGTCATATGGATATGAAAAAATTTGTGGAACATTTTCCCAATATTTATGAAAAATGTTTGTCGGCAGGTATTGATGTGGCAACCCAGATGATTCCTGTTGCACCGGCTGCGCATTATAGCTGCGGTGGAATTAAAACGGATGAATGGGGACATACTTCTATCCGGAATCTATACGCCTGTGGTGAATGCGCATCCACCGGATTGCATGGCGCCAACAGGCTGGCCAGTAATTCCCTTCTGGAGGCGATGGTATTCGCCCACCGTTGTTACCTGGATAGTGTTGAGAGAATTGAGTCGCTGGATTTCCGTGATGATATTCCGGACTGGAATGCAGAAGGAACAACGGCTCCAGGCGAAATGATTTTAATCACACAGAGTATAAAAGAGCTTCAGTTGCTGATGAGTGATTATGTAGGTATAGTGCGGACCAATATTCGGCTTATCCGTGCTTCGAAAAGACTGGATCTTCTGCACGAAGAAATTGAAGCGCTTTACGAAACCACTTTAGTATCTCCCCAGCTTTGCGAAGTAAGGAATCTGATTACTACGGGTTACCTGATTGTAAAAGGTGCGCAGTTCAGAAAAGAAAGCCGCGGTCTCCACTTCAATACCGACTATCCGAATAAGAGCAGCCTGGTACAAAATATCGTACTCTGATGAAGGCCATGATCCTCGCCGCGGGACTGGGTACCCGTTTTAAACCGTGGACGGAAAAACATCCGAAGGCGCTCGCGCTTGTAAATGGCAAGACACTGTTGGAAAGAAATCTGCTTTATCTGCAATCATTCGGGATCAAGGATGTGTTGGTGAATGTGCATCATTTTGCCGAACAGATCAGACATGCCATCATTGTAAATGACGGATGGGGGAGCAATATTACGATCAGCGATGAATCGAACGAAGTGCTTGAAACAGGAGGAGGCCTGAAGAAAGCGGCATCCTATTTTGAAGAAGGATCTTTTGTTTTGATGAATGTGGATATACTTACAGATCTGGATCTCAAAAAAATGATTTCATTTCATAAAGAAAATAAACCACTGGCAACCCTCGCAGTAACAGATAGAAAATCCTCCCGCTATTTTCTCTTCAATCGAAACGATCAGCTTTGCGGATGGCGGAATACGAAGTCGCGAGAAGAAATAATTTCAATTCAGGGTTCTTTACTTAAGGAAAAAGCATTCAGCGGCATACATATTATCTCTCCGGAAATATTTCCACTCATGCATCAGCAGGGGAAATTCTCCATCGTGGATGTTTATTTAGAACTTGCAGCAGCCCATAGGATTCTTGGTTTCGATCATTCAGGTTCAAAGCTGGTGGATGTGGGAAGGCCTGAAGCGATTGTTGTTGCGGAAAAATTGTTTTTGTAAAGATGTCTCAGGGATAAGAAATTTCTTCTTCAAAAACAATCAGATTGTTTTCACAATAAACTTCTTTATTATCTGCTTGAAATACAGCTACCCGCCATATGTATTTTAGTTCTTCTTTTGCTCTTTCATGAAGTATTTTAAAAATGTCCTCAATTTCTGACATACAATTATCTATCTTATAACGAGTCTTAACATTTAGAATATACATATTTGAATGATAAAGACCGCCGAAATCTGCAGGGTCTAACCAGACCTTGGAATATAATTTCCCCTCTTTATCAATATCACAAAAAATATTGTGCAGTTTTTTTATAAGTATTTTTGTATCCATGTTGCTATATCCTTTATCGAAGTTAAGAATATCAGAACTTCCTCTTCTTTTCTTCCCATTAAATACCTCGATCCTTCATCCCATGAACAAACTCTTGACCAATTAGCTTTAAAGCTTTCATCCTCTGCTGCCGTTTTAAGTTCTTTATAAACGCCTGAAAGTATCAATAATTGCTCAAAATCATGGCTTTTAAATGCCTGCGGGAATTTAAACTTCTTCATCAGTGTACTCTCTTCATCAAAAAAATCTTCTATATCCAATACCCTGCAAACTCTTGCTTTTAAAAGCAATTCAATAGTATAACCGGCGGTGTAATATGACCAATCAAAATAACCATTTAAATAAAGGCAATCTGCCTCAATTAGTTTTCCTTCTGCAAGTTTTTGAATATTATTTATGCAATCCATTGCATTAAAAATAACAAGAACCTAAAACAATTATAATCACATTAACCGGGTAGCAACTTTTCAATTCTTCCAATCCTTAGCCTCCTGTTCAATATGATGCACATCGACGCGGACGCCGAATTTATTTTTCAGATGACGCGCCAGTGAATCGGCAGCATACACACTGCGATGCTGTCCGCCGGTGCATCCGAAATTCACCACCAGGCTTTCAAATCCCCTGTTTATATAATCTTCAACAGAAATATCCACCAGGTCAAAAACACTGTTGAGGTATTCGGGCATTTGGGTTTGCTGCTCAAGGAAATCTTTTACTTCCTTGTCTCTTCCTGTTTTCGATTTAAATTCTTCTATACGGCCGGGATTTAAAATAGCGCGGCAATCAAAAACGAAGCCTCCGCCATTTTTACTCTCGTCTGCAGGAATGGATTTTTTATAGGAGAAGCTGTTGATATGAACGATCAGCGGTGTGTCCGCATTCGCACGCGGTGGTATAAACCTTTCTATAATATGATCCTCTACAATCAGGTTCAGAATTCTTTCAAATTCAGGAACATTTTCTCCCATGGGATACTGATGAAGAAAAGAACGAAGATTTTTTAATCCAAGTGGAATACTTACCAGGAAATGTGCCTTGCGTTCAAACAAACCCCGAAACCCATAAGCGCCCAAAACCTGCATAAGACGGATGAGAACATATCCGTGGTATTGCTGTACAAATTCTTTTTTATTAAACTGCGATCCCAGTTCAGATTCAACACAGTCCATATAATATTCCAACAGTCCCTGCTTCCACGTATCACTCAACTCCGCCTTGGCCTGCCATAACATGGATGCAACATCGTATTGAATGGCTCCCTTCATGCCGCCCTGGTAATCGATGAAATGCACTTTATCATTTTTGATCAGGATATTACGGCTTTGAAAATCACGAAACATAAAATATTTAAACTTCGTATCGCCGAGCCGGGACGAAATTGTTTCGCAATCAGCTATGAGTTTTTCTTTATCGTATGGAAGTTGAAGTGTGTCGAGAAAATAATATTTAAAATAAAGAAGATCGCTCATGATTGCTTTTTCCCCGAACTCGGCTGAAGTCAGACTCCAGTTTTCGTAATCCATTCCTTCATCGCCCCTGATTTGCAAATGCGCCAGTTCTTTCAGACTTTTTTTGAATAATTCATATACTTCGTTCGAAGGACCAGATTGCTCAAGCCTGTTCAATAAAGAAATATCTCCAAAATCTTCCTGAATATAAATGGATCCTTCGGTGTTTACGGCATAGATCTCCGGTACGGGGCATTGCTTCTTTTTAAAATGGCGGCTAAACCTGATAAAACTCAGATTCTCTTTTATATTGATCCCATATGTAGCGATAAAAGATTTTGAAGCAGTCATGATCCGGTAATAAATACGAATACTGCCGGATTGGGGGATTTTGTTGATGGAAATAATGGGCTCTTTACTAAAACTGGCAAACAGCTCACTAATTGATTCGATGATATGATCCATATGAATTCATGAAACTACAAAAAGCTATTCAACCACAGTAATCTCCGGAGTCGATTCCGGTTTATGCTTCATGGTACTTTCCTGGTGGGCAGTGATCAGTTCAGCCAGAAGAGCCGTCCATCCTGTCTGGTGACAGGCACCCAGGCCCATTCCTGTATCACCGTGAAAATATTCATAGAAAAGATTCAGATGTTCGTTGCCTGGCTGCTGATAAAACCAGTTATACTTGCCATGTTGCGGAATGCTTCCTGTTTCGTCCGGCTGGAAAAGACTAATCACGCGCTGGGTAAGAAAATCTGCTACATCTTCCAGGTTCATGTAAACACCCGAGCCTACGGGACATTCAACTTTCAAAGAATTCCCATAAAATATTCCATATTTACGAATGGACTGGATGATGAGATAGTTAATCGGCATCCATACGGGTCCGCGCCAATTGGAATTTCCACCAAAAAGATTTGAGGTTGAATCGCCCGGATCGTACTGGATATTATAGTCTATGTTATCAATCCTTACTGAATAAGGATTTTTTTTGTGGTATTTTGAAAGTGCGCGTATTCCTCCGGGTGACAGGAATTCATCTTCATTCAGCAATCTTTCCAAGAGGCTTACCAGTCGATCGCGCGGTACAAGTGATAGCAGGATGGTATCTCCATCTGTTTTTTCTTCATTGGGCCAGAATTTATTATTCTTTAGCCGGTAGTTTTCAAACCAGTCAATTCGTTTTTGAAAATCAGAAAGTTTATCCAGTTTTTTCTTTTCAATAATTGATACTGCAAAGAGGGTTGTTATTCCCACAATAGAATGAATACGGAGTTGGAGGGGGGCAGATCCCGCGATGGCAAGTGTATCATAAAAAAACCTGTCCTCTTCATTCCACATACCATGTTCATTCAGCGCTTCTGCAATTAAAACAAACTGTTCAAAGAATTTCGTAGCTGTGTCTTCAAATGTGATGTCCTTCATGGCGATTTCCAATGCCATATCCATCATATTAAGAGCATACATACCCATCCAGCTGGTACCGTCTGCCTGTTCGAGCTGCATCTGACCAGGAAGTTCAATGCTCCTGTTGAAAACCCCGATATTATCAAGACCAAGGAATCCGCCTTCGAACATATTGTTTCCATTGGGATCCTTCCGGTTAATCCACCAGGTAAAATTGATCAGCAGTTTCTGAAAAATTCTTTTCAGGAAATCAATATCATAGCGACCTGTTTTTTCTCCTTCAATACGGTAGACCGATAATGCCGCCCAGGCCTGCACCGGAGGATTCACATCGCTGAAATTCCATTCGTAAGCGGGTAATTGTCCGTCGGGTTTCATATACCATTCCCGCATGATGAGCAGGAGTTGGTTTTTCGCAAAACCGGGATCCGCCATACTCATTGGAATACATTGAAAAGCCATATCCCACGCAGCATACCAGGGATATTCCCATTTATCAGGCATGGCAATAATGTCCTGATTTTTCAAATGTTTCCAATCGTGGTTCCTGCCAAACTTTTTCCCATCGTTCACCGGGGTAATGCCATCACTGGTAGTAAGCCATTTTTCCACATCAAAATGATAGTATTGTTTACTCCACAACAAACCTGATAGTGCCTGACGTTGCAACAACATCAATTCAGGAGCTGTGTCGGGATGAAGGATTGCTTTATAAAAAGCATTCGCTTCTGCCTTTCGCACTTCAAAGATTTTTTTAAATCCGATGGTAAATGGATTTGCGATTGATTTATTCGAAGACGCAGATAAATACTTTCAGTTTTCCCACCTTCCAGTCGTATTTTATAAACAGGCGAAAACTTGGTTCCATTTTTTCTTTTCTTCAGTGCATCCAGGTTTTCACCTTTGATCAGTGCAGAATGAAATGCATCTTTTACCCAAGGCGTTTTATTGGGCTGGCCAATGACTTTTTCCAGGTTGGTTTCATTTTCAGTAAACCATTTATCCTTCGGCGTTTGAAAATATAAATAATAATCACCGAGACGGTGATGCGATGCTTTTACAGAATTCTTATTCCTCAGACTGATATCAGGTTTCGTTTCGTGATCCTCGTTCCATTTATTATAGAACCATAAAGTCGGCAATACGGTTATGTCAGCTGCTTTATGATAACGATTCGTTATATCAATCTTAATAAAAATATCGCTGGAATTTTGTTTGGCATAGGTAACCAGCACATCGAAATATTCATCGTCATCGAAAACACCGGTATCCAGGATTTCAAATTCGGGTTCCAGTTTTCTACCGAAGACGATTTTCCTGGAGGAGCTGCTGATATGGAAAAGCCTGCTGCGGATATTTATACAGGTATTCCATATAATAATGTGTTGGAACATTATCAAGATGATAATATAATTCCTTCACGTCCTCACCATGATTGCCCTGATTATTACCCAATCCGAATAATCTTTCCT
>CAVWUD010000022.1:0-11871 GCA_963757975.1 uncultured Bacteroidota bacterium | reverse complement strand
CCAAATAAAAAACATGAAAATTCAAAGCGATGGAAAGGAAATAATAATCACGCTGAGCCAGGCATTTGACAGTCGCCTTAAAATGCTTAATTTATTCTACGCTCTTTTTTTCTTTTTCGGTGGACTTTTTTTTATGTCTGGTGGTTTTCATGGTAACGCTAATAATACCGGATCCATCATTATTACAACCGTTTTTACTATTGCATTTTTTATCGCTTCCTTTCGTTTCTTTAATAAGGCCGTCCTTTTTGAGAAAATGCAAATCAGTAACGGGGAAGTAAAGTGGATGGAAAAAAGTTTAATCAAATCCAAAGTTCTTTCCTTCGACATAAAGGAGATTTCCAATTTCCGTTTTATTGAAAAAGGGGCTATTGCGCCTCATCCGCTGGCGGGTCAGTCAATGGATTATCTTGGATTTGAAACCCAGGAAAAATTGATTGGTCAGCTTGGTGACGACAAACAAATAGCGTTTGATTATAAGGGAAAAACCATTTCATTTGGCGCAGATCTCTATTCGTATGAATTTGATGAAATAAAATCCGTTTTTGATAAGGAAGCAAGCATTAATACATAGCAGATCGCCAGAATAAAGATCAGCCGCAAGAACCTGATTGATTTGATAAAGTGGGAATGTCAACTGCGAACAGTTTCTGTATCAAAATCGTGCAATTCACTTTACGGACCCTGTCTAATTCATTATATATCAATTAAAAAGCTTTTGGTCTCTTTGTTGCTTTGAAAGCACATAATCTTCTTTTATATGATCAGGAATTATTTAAAATCAGCATGGCGCACTTTATGGAAACATAAAATCCTGTCGGCTATTAGTGTTCTGGGGTTATCAATCGGCATAAGCGCTTCGCTGGTGATTTATTTAATTGTCAGCTACGATCTGAGTTTCGACAAGTTTGAAAAAGACAAAGACCGTATTTACAGGGTGGTATGGACAATTGCTTCAGCCGGTGAAAAATATGATATTACCGGCATTACTTATGCAATGCCTCCGGCAGTAGAAAAAGAAATTACGGGACTGGATGCAGTTGTCCCGTTCAGTATATTCAATAACACCCCAAAAATTTCTATAGCGGCTGCAAATAATCCGGAACCGGTTGTTTTTAAAAATCAGAAAGGTTTTGTTTATGCTGATGAAAATTATTTAAGCCTCATTAATTACAAGTGGCTCGCGGGCTCGGAAAAAACTTCTCTGCAACAACCTTATCAAGCTGTACTAACACAATCTGCAGCAGCATTATATTTTCCAAACCTGCAACCAGATCAAATCATCGGCAGGAATTTCTACATGAATGATAGTGTTGCAGTAACCGTTACCGGTGTTGTAAAAGATATAACAGTCAATACTGATTTTACATTTAAAGTATTTGTTTCAAAACTTACGCTTGAAACTGCAAGGTTTCGCCCTCAAAATTTTAATGACTGGACAAGTGCAAATGGCGCATCTCAGTTGTATGTAAAACTTGCTGCAGGCGCATCTCCGGATAAAATTCAAAAAGCAATTACTGCCCTTTACAATCGCAATGCACCAAAAAAACCGGAAGATAACTACGAAGTCAATTATATATTACAACCATTACATGATATTCATTTTAATGCCAGGTTCAATACATATTCCATACCACAGGCCAGCACGACCGTGTTACTCGGGTTGCTGGCAGTAGCTTTATTTTTACTATTACTGGGGTGCATCAATTTTATTAATCTCTCCACAGCCCAGTCTGCACAAAGAGCAAAAGAAATCGGTATTCGCAAAACCATTGGTGGCTCAAGAAAGCAACTTGTATTCCAGTTTCTAAGCGAAGCTTTATTACTTACGTTTTTGGCAACCATTCTTTCCATCGTTTTGACACCGTTCATATTAAAAGCCTTTTCCGGTTTTGTACCAGGTGCTGTACAATTTAATATCCTTCAACAACCAGGCATCCTTTTGTTTTTAGCCATATTGATAATAATAGTTACGCTGTTATCTGGTTTTTATCCGGCTGTTATTTTATCATCCTATAAACCGGTAACTGTTTTAAAAAATCAAACCGGGACAAGCACTTCAGGAACAAGCAAAGGATCCCTGCGTAAAGTTCTGACTGTATCCCAATTTGTAATAGCACAGTTTTTAATTATGGCTACTATTTTAGTGAGCAAGCAAATAAACTTTTCGCTTAATAAAGACATGGGTTTTAAAAAAGATGCCATCGTTTATATCATTACGAGTTATAACGATACGGTCCAAAGCCACAAAACCACTTTGATGAACATGCTTCGCGCAATTCCTGAGATCAGGATGGTAAGCCTGAGCTTCAGTCCGCCTAATTCCGGCAATACATCCCGTGAAACGATGAAATACAGGGACGGGAAAAAAGAAATTGAAACGGACGTAGAGGAGAAATTTGCCGATACCAATTATATAAAATTATATGGTATAAAATTACTGGCAGGTCGCAATTTATCACAGTCCGATACGTCGAAGGAAATACTGATCAACGAAAACTACATGCACGTTCTTGGTTTCCAGGATCCGCAGCGTATCCTTGGAAAATATATAGACTGGAATGGGAAACTGGTTCCTGTAGTTGGTGTGGTCGGGGACTTCAATCAAAAATCCCTGCATGAACCTATAAAGCCTTTACTGATCACCAGTGATACCAGGAATGAAATGCTTATTAGTATATTGCTTCAGCCGCAGAATGCAGACGGCACTACCTGGAATACTGCACTTGCAAAAACAGAAAAAGCATTTAAACAAGTTTACCCCAAGGATGATTATTACTCTGGCTTTTATGATGAGGATCTCGCCAAATCTTACACGCAGGAACAAAATTTGTCAAACCTGCTTAACTGGGCCACGGCACTGGCCATTTTTATCAGTTGTCTGGGGTTATTAGGTTTGGTCATGTACACCATCACTCAGCGCACCAAGGAAATTGGGGTAAGAAAAGTATTGGGAGCAACCGTTTCACAAATCATCTACCTGATATCAAGAGACTTTTTACGGCTGGTGCTGATTGCCTTTATCATTGCTACACCGCTGGCGTGGTTTGGTATTGACCAGTGGCTTCAAAATTTTGCATTCCGGACTACTGTTTCGTGGTGGATTTTTGGTGAAGCCGGTTTGTTCATGATGGCTATTAGTTTCATTACACTAAGTTTTCAGACGATCAGGGCAGCAGTTGCGAATCCCACTAAAAGTTTACGATCTGAATGAGATATGAGTTATGGGATATGGGTTTTTTTGGTTATGAGCTATGAGATATAGAGTTATGCGATATAATTATTCAATAATTCATAACCCATCCCGCACGTGCGGGATAACCCATATCTCATAACCCATATCCCATAACTCATATCCCATATCCCATATCTCATATCTCATAGTTCATAGCCAAAATAAACTTTTATGCTGACGAATTATTTAAAAACCGCCTGGCGAAACCTTATTCGCAACAAAGCATTCAGTTTTATCAATATACTCGGACTGGCTTTGGGAATGGCTGGCAGTATGCTCATTTTCCTGTGGGTGCAGGATGAGAGAAATGTAGATGCATTTCATGTAAACAAGGAAAATTTATACAGAGTATACGAACGCGTGTTTTCAGAAGGCAAGGTGGAAGCCGGTCCCACGACACCCGGAATGCTTTCCATGGAATTAAAGCGCCAGATACCAGAAATTAAACGCGCCACCGGTTATTGGGAAGATGAAAACGAAACTTTGTTCAGTGTAGGAGAGAGGAATTTCAGCCGGATGGGTACTTATGCAGATTCTGATTTCTTTAAGATGTTCAGTTATCCCCTCGTGGAAGGCTCACCTGCGGATGCATTATCAGCCATTGATAATATTGCCATATCCCGCAGCATGGCAGAAAGCATTTTCGGCAGCACCCATTCAGCTGTGGGGAAGATCCTGGTATTTAATAATGCCCATAACTTTAAGATATCGGCTGTTTTTGAAAATCTACCCACGAATACTTCCCAGCATTTTGACTTTGTATTGAATTGGAAATACCTTGTTTCGGTCGAAGACTGGTTTGATAACTGGATAAATCGTGCATCATCGACTTATATAGAGTTGCAGCCTGGCTCAGACCCTGAAAAAGTAGAAGCACAGATAAAAAACTTTATAACGCCTTACCTGAATTCAAAAAATAGTGCAGGATTTCGTCCGGAGCTTGGCCTGCAGCGTTTCGATCAAACTTATCTGAATTCGATATTTAAAGACGGAAAGCCCGACGGGGGTCGGATTGAATATGTGAGACTGTTCAGTATGGTAGCTGTTTTTATTTTACTGATTGCCTGCATAAATTTTATGAATCTGGCGACAGCCCGTTCGGTAAAACGTGCGAAAGAAGTGGGTGTTCGTAAAACGGTGGGTGCGTTGCGACTCCGGCTTATTATTCAGTTTATAGGAGAAGCATTTCTTATAACTTTCCTGGCAGCTTTTGTTGGATTTGTTTTAGTAAAATTGGCGTTGCCCTGGTTCAATATACTCACTGGTAAGCAGATGTCATTGCCGATTGAATCCCTTTCTTTCTGGCTCAGTATTTCAACCCTTCTGTTGATAACAGGATTTATTGCCGGCAGCTACCCGGCGCTTTTTTTGTCTTCCCTCAATCCCGTAAAAGTATTAAAAGGCGCATTAAAGTTTAGCCCGAATGCTTTGCTGTTTCGAAAGGGCCTCGTAGTTTTTCAATTTGTGCTTTCCATTATTCTGATCATCGGAACCATTATCATTTCAAGGCAAGTAAAATATATACAAACAAAAAATCTGGGCTTCGACAGGGAAAACCTGATCTATATTCATTTTCCATATCCGGAAGGCCTTGCGTATGGGTATAAAGTTTTTAAACAGGAACTTTTGAATGCTCCCGGGATAAAAGCAGTTGACTTTAGCGGGCAGCCACCTTTACATGCCGCAAATATGATATACGATATGAATTGGGAAGGGAAAGACCCCAATTCAAAACAGTTTGTTATACGCAATTTCATAGGCTATGACTATTTAAAACTCATGAATATTCAGATTTCGCAGGGACGCGGTTTTTCCAGGGATTTCCCTTCCGATTCCAGCGGAGTGATCATGAACGAGTCCGCATTGAAAATGACAGGCTTCAGGAATCCTATCGGCAAACAGATCATTCTTTCCGGAGGAAGGAAAGAAACAATCGTTGGTGTCGTACAAGATTTTCATTTTAAATCACTGCACGATCCCATCGAACCACTCCTGCTTTTTCTGGCACCTGAAAACCCGGATTGGGGTTATCTGTTTGTAAAAACAAATCCGGGCGAAACACAAAAAGCTTTTGCCAGTATCGAAAGACTATACAGAGAAATGGAACCGAAGTTTCCGCTCGACAGTTTTTTTGCCGACGAGGAGTATCAGAAATTATATAATAGTGAATTGACCATCGGCAGACTGTCGGACAGTTTTTCATTTCTTGCCATTTTCATTTCCTGTATGGGTTTGCTGGGATTAACCATGTTTACCGCAGAGCAGCGCAGAAAAGAAATTGGTGTGCGGAAGGTAATCGGGGCGAGTGTGAGCGACATCGTTGGGATGCTTTCAAAAGACATCATAAAACTCGTTGCTCTTTCAGCTATCATCGCCACACCCATCGCCTGGCTGGCAATGAATCATTGGTTGCAGGGATATGCTTACAGAATTAACATGAGCTGGTGGATCTTTTTTGCAGCGGGTCTCATCGCATTATTCATTGCCTTGCTGACCATCAGCTTCCAGGCAATCAAAGCAGCTCTTGCAAACCCGGTGAGTAGCCTTCGTTCTGAATAGGTTGTTTTTATTCAATGCCTTGAATGAATTTCATTTACGTTACACACAATTGTCAGGCGGCATGGCACCAATGCTCATGTTAGCTGACACCCAATTCTGTCAGGATTCCCGAAATCTTTTCTGCCCTATTGAATATCATAAAATGACCGCCATCGTTGATCAAATAGTCAACCTTTGCATCTCTGATTGGTAATACTCTGTCCTTACTCCCATGAATTCTGACAATGCCAGGCGGACTTTCAGTTCGATCCCATTTTATAATAGAATCAATGGCCCATTTCGAAAAATGTGGATCAGTGCGCTTCATTAATTGATTAAAAAATAAACTATCATCCTTTGTCTCAGCGCCAAAAAAAGAAGATATAAACCGCGGGACGCTAGCTGGTTTTATAGCTGGAATCAATTTGTTAATTCTAATTCTGCCTGCAAGGCTATAGTACCAGGGCAGTCCATACTTCGACGAAATACTTGAGATTAAGATAGTCATCTGCGGCTTAAGTACACTCGCAATTTCTGTCGCAAGCATTCCACCAAAAGATAAGCCCAAGATGCAAAATGTTCTGGAAGTATCGATACCCTCAGCCAATCGGAGGGCATAAGCTCGTAATGTCTCTTTTGCATTGGGAATAATCCAATTGAGATAGTGAATCTTTACTCCTTCGCTGAATGTCAAATTTCTAAATATAGTCTGGTCGGCCCCAATCCACTAATTAAATAAATATCCACTTAAATACCGTTTTAACTGTGCCCGAAGAAATTTGTAGTATAACTACAGTATAGTCGATGGTGATTAAGATAAGTCCTTTTCACTTTTTCATTTTCTTCTGGCAGCTTTCTTAGCGGCGGATTTTTTCAATGTTACTCTTTTTCTATAGTTTAATTTGATATTTCCTGAGGCTGCTTTTTGACCATTTGAAATAGTGATTTTCCGAACTGAGGAAGAAGAGGCAATTTTTACATTAAGCAACTCTTCAGCATCTATCTTCAGAATTTGATGCATTTTGACTGCCAGTGGAAAACTAATGCCTTTTTTGCCATTAAGAATATCTGAGATTGTAGATCCTGAGACTTTAAGGATATTCCCCAGTTTAACTCCATTCAAATTATTGGCCAGCATATATCCCTGTAGCAAGTCAGATACCGTATTAGCCATTGGCATTGGATATTTGCGCGATTCATATTCATGCACCTTATTAGAAAGTTCATCTAAATGGTTCGCTTCTTTCTTGTTTAAATTTTCAAATCCCCTGGAAATATAATTTTCTATTTCTGACATGGCGGCATGATACTGACCAGGTGTTAAAACCTGGTTTTCTATATTATTAATAATACCTGTTGACATATTCACAAAGTTTTTAAGTTACCACTTTCGTTTAATGCATCATATTCCGGATGAGTTAATACTCCTCTTACATAAACTTTCTTTTTTTCAAAAAAAATCATACCCACGAGTCTAATATTATTTCCCCTTATATTAAACACAAATCTGTTATCTCCAATAGAATCAACAGAATTGAAAGTCTCCTTAATATCAGCAAAATTATTCCAATCTGCAGCCTCCGTTTTTTTCCACCATTCGTTCAATGAATTAGTTGCTGTCGGAAACCGCTCGACAAAATCGTACAAGGGCTTCCGTGAGATAACACGCATTTTAGACTATTATTCTCTTTAGCTAACATCTAAGCTAAGGTATAATATATTAGCCAAAGCGAAAAATGTAACTTTACCGAATTTTTTTAAAATTTATAAAATCGCAAACATACATAACTGGTAATCAATAATTTACTTAGTTTCCATCCATATAAGCCTAATCTGTTTTGAAAGCCAACCTTAAGTTAGTATTCCAATATACTGACTATCAGAACCCCCTTTCCAAAAATCAGAAATGAAACCCAGGTAAATATGCAGGGGGTAACCGCTGATACCAGGGTTTAAATTAAAAGATCCGTCTTTGCGATAGGCGACGTCAATTTCTATTAACCACTTTTGCAAGGACTCGCAATAAACAGCAACCCATAACCTGTCACGGGAATGAGATCCCTTCCGCCCTGATTTCCCGTTCCAGCTAAATAACAACTGACCATCCTGCTGCGTATTCACCAGAAGATCTGCAGGTCCGGCTGTACTACCCTCCCCAAGTTTGAATTTGCTGAAGTCGATCTGCCAATCCGGGAAATCGCCAGTAACCGCATGCTTAAAATTGACGGATACAGCCCTGTTAAAAGATGTCATACCTGCGGGAGTAAAACTTAATCCTATCAGAGATTTTAAAGGAATGAGAAATTTCGAAATAAAAGCAAATCTTGAACGGTGTTGCAGTTCTTTCTCAGAGAGTGAAGTTTTCCTGGGTGCTGGTCTTTTCCTCACAACCTGTATGCCATTTAAATTGTAGTACACTTTGTCACCGATTTTTCCGGAAATATTTAACAGCGGCTTATTTATTTTTGCCATGATTGAATTTTTTTTAAAGCATGAATTTTTATAAAACCTTCAGATTACCGATATATAAAGGAGTGGATACCTTTTTTCTGTCATCAGACACGAATCCCATGTACACATGCACCCGGGCACCACTGAAAAAACTTACATCCATTCCGTACATATTTTTGCATCTTTCCGTGCAACCAAATTGATAGATCCAGCGATTTAATTTTTCACAATAAATCGCGACGTATAATTGGTCAGAACTCCTTGAACCATACAAACCATCATTTCCCGACCAGCTAAATTTTAGTCTTCCCTGTATAGCAAATTCAACTTTACAATCCAAAGCATTGGGAAGCAAACCATTTCCCAAACTGACCTTACTGTAATCGAGTGAATATGAGGGATGTGTTCCGGTAAGTGCATTTTTATAATTTTCAGAAAATGCTTTTTGATAACATGTTTTGTTTGCATTATATATTTTATAGGTTTTTTTCAAAAAATCATTCAGAGGTCTGAGAAAATTTGCCATAAAAACAAATTTTGCCTGATGTTCTAATTGTGATTGCGAGCAATTTATTCTTCTCTTTGGCGGTGCTTTACGAACCATTTTCTTACCTCTGTAACGATAATAGACGAGGTCTCCGAGTTTGCCCTGAATATCGAATATGCTGTTTCCTACTTTTGCCATAAAAATTGTTTTAATAGATAAAAATTAATTTTTTAAAAAGGCCGCCGTTTGATTCCTGCAGCGAATCGCCGGGCGGCCCTGAAACCGGAAGCGCTAAAGAATGTTCACCACACCTGTAAACAGGCTATTGGAAACGAACTTTCCATCGGCAGAAATAAACCCGAAGAAAGTCTGAACCGGTTTGCCGCTAAATGCCGGGACATCCAATGTATAGGTGCCCGTATTTCTGGCTGCCGTGTCCAGATTGAATATCCAGTGTTGAAGTTCTTCGGAGAACGCAGCCACGATGGCCTTATCTGTCGTTCGTGCTTTTCCGATCCCACTGTTATCGGTCCAACTGAAAACCAGTTTTCCTGCAGCCGTGGAAGCCACTGCCGGTGCTGTAGCATTTGGCAAATCGCCTCTTGATATCAGCAACATAGGATAGTTGACCGTAAATGCAGGGTACACACCTGTGATGCCGTTCAGGATATTGTACGAAAGCGCTTTGTTGAAACCAGACATGCTTACGACACCGTTACCGAATGTCTGATTGAATAAGGAAGTCAGCGGCTGAAGAAATTTAATCATTAAAGAAAATCTCGCCTGCTGTTCCAACTGCAGCAATGTCGGGTTGCCTTTCCTTGGTCCCGGCAAGCTCTTCATCACTGTGATGCCCTTCCAGGTACTGCCGACAACTGTGCCGACCTTACCGCTAAAGCCTCCCAGGATTCCTTTTTTATAAGTTCCCATAGTTTAATTTTTAAATATTAAGATGATCGGATTAATGTAAACAGTCAGTTTATGCATCGCATCGGAGTAGTGAGAGTCAGAACATTATTATTCGCAGCTGACCCGAACCTTTCCGAACCGGAAACTTCCTGCTTACGCAGCAAATATGGGGACCTGCTTTGCCCAGATTGCAGAGTGTGTACAGAGCCTCTGTAAAATTTATTTTAGATTTTTCCTGAAGGAGGGCGTTTCTGTTTTCAAATATATTGTTCCTGCAGTGTTCCTGTTGTGTTCGCTGTTTGTTCTTGTTCTCTCCCTGTAGAAGGCCATCAAACAAGAAGGAATAGCGAACACAATAAGAAAACAATAAGAAACTGATGACTTCCCGAACGGGGCGTTATGCTCCAATTTTTACCCGGAAAACTTTTTTTGAATGGAAAAAATATTTTACAGAGGCTCTGTACACACTCTGCAATTTGGGTTTTGTGCAACTACATCTTTGCTTCACAGGAATGGAAGAAGTGAAAAGAATTGAAGAAACCCTCCTGTGAAAAACGGATGTAGGCTGAAGGCATAAGGCTTAATGCGTAAGGCTTATCGCAAGCTGCATCTGTTCCGGGCCCGTAAGCCCGGAACTCCCTGACCAGTCCCGTATATACGGGACCGGATCGGGGAGAATTAAAAATTGGATTAAGGCATAAAGCATAAGGCGCAACGCATAAAGCCTTAAGCCTTACGCTTTGCGCCTTCCGCTTCAAAAACTGAATTATGGAACTGGAGCTTATCAGAACATATTACCCGATGGGAACTAACGGAAAGATCCAATATCTCGGAAGTTTAATGACGTATACCATTGAACTCCCCTGGAAGGAAAACCTCGCACAGGTATCGTGTATTCCTGAGGGAAGATATGAACTGGTAAAAAGATGGAGCCCGAAGTTTAACCGGCATTTGCATGTGATGGACGTTTCGCAGCGTGAGAACATTCTCATACATCCGGCAAATGATGCAATGCATGAACTGAAGGGTTGTATCGCTCCGGTGTCTTTAATAACCGGTGTTGGAAAAGGAATCCGTTCCAGGATGGCACTGGAAATCCTGACCAGCCTGGTGTACACGGCGGATACCGCACCTGTTGCATCTAAGAAATTTACAACGTGAAACTTAACTTCCTCTCTTCCCTTACCTGTTTTGAGATATTTCTCTCGTTCCAAAGCTTCTGATTTACTGGCATACTGCTCAGTACGGATTAAGGTCCAGGGCCTGTATCTTAAAGTAAACCCGCTTGATTCCGTGATATTATGCTCCTGTACTCTTCTGTTGATATCATTGGAATATCCGACATAGGTTTTACGACTCGACATGGAGTAAAGAATATATACGAAGTACATAAAATAAAAAGCCTCTGACTTTATCAGAGGCTCTGTGGTGTGGGGCGGGATTGAACCGCCGACACAAGGATTTTCAGTCCTTTTCCGCCACGGCGGATACCGCACCTGCTGAATCTAAGAAATTTACAACATGAAACTTAACTTCCTCTCTTCCCTTACCTGTCTTGAGATATTTCTCTCGTTCCAAAGCTTCTGATTTACTGGCATATTGCTCAGTACGGATTAAGGTCCAGGGCCTGTATCTTAAAGTAAACCCGCTTGATTCCGTGATATTATGCTCCTGCACCCTTCTGTTGATATCATTGGTATATCCTACATAGGTTTTACGACTCGACATGGAGTAAAGAATATATACGAAGTACATAAAATAAAAAGCCTCTGACTTTATCAGAGGCTCTGTGGTGTGGGGCGGGATTGAACCGCCGACACAAGGATTTTCAGTCCTTTTCCGCCACGGCGGATACCGCACCTGTTGCATCTAAGAAATTTACAACGTGAAACTTAACTTCCTCTCTTCCCTTACCTGTTTTGAGATATTTCTCTCGTTCCAAAGCTTCTGATTTACTGGCATACTGCTCAGTACGGATTAAGGTCCAGGGCCTGTATCTTAAAGTAAACCCGCTTGATTCCGTGATATTATGCTCCTGTACTCTTCTGTTGATATCATTGGAATATCCGACATAGGTTTTACGACTCGACATGGAGTAAAGGATATATACGAAGTACATAAAATAAAAAGCCTCTGACTTTATCAGAGGCTTTGTGGTGTGGGGCGGGATTGAACCGCCGACACAAGGATTTTCAGTCCTTTTCCGCCACGGCGGATACCGCACCTGTTGCATCTAAGAAATTTACAACGT
>CAVWUD010000021.1:0-79145 GCA_963757975.1 uncultured Bacteroidota bacterium | reverse complement strand
AATGGAACCCTGTCTCTGACATCTTCAGGCGATTTATTGTTGATGGTTTCCACCTTGAGCAGGGCGAAATATTTTTCACCTTCTTTTGGCGGACGAACGGCCATAAACGGTATCACCGGTTTTTAAACCAAATAATTTTATCTGTGAAGGGGATACATATACATCATCAGGAGAAGAAAGATAATTGTAATCACTGCTGCGTAGAAATCCGTATCCATCCGGCATCATTTCCAAAACGCCTTCTGCCTGAATGACACCATCAAATTCAATGTTGAAATTTTCATTGCGACGCTGAGGATAAACTTTTTGCTGCTGGTCACCATTTCCCGGACGACTTTGTTCGGGTGAAGATCCGTTATCCTCGCTCCCGTTTTCCTGGTTTTCGTTTTGGGTATTGTCTGACTGGGAATTTTCTGATTCATCGGATTGATCTGAATCTTGCGTGTGACGCTGAACAGGCTGTTCGGGTTTTGGATGTGGCTGCGGTTTGTGATATTCAACGGGAGCCTGAATCTCTTCCGGTGCTTCGTCTTCCTTCCTGCGAAGTTTTTTAACGATGGGCTTTTCTTCTTTCTTCTTAAGGTCTTTTTTCGGTTCCAACCTTTTTAATTTTGGTGCTGTATCGCCACTTTCCACAAAAGCTTCTTCGCTTGAATTCGCTGTTGTTGTTTTTACAATGCGCTTGCGTTTGGGCTTATCATCTCCGTCAGCGCCATCGGATTTTTCATTGGGCGTAAGAGCCTGTTTATCTAATATTTTATAAACGAGTTCCTGCTTATCACTTTTTTTTGCATTAGGGATTTTCAACTGCTCAGCAATATCGAGCAGTTCGGGAACGAGCATGTCGTTTAATTGTAGTATGTCGTACATAGTGAAGCTTGAGAATTACAGCAGTTACAACTGAGCTGTAGAAAAAGGATTTGTGAATGTATTTTGATTAAGGACGAGCGGAATGACTAAAACTGACGTTTGCGAGCAAAGGATAAGAACAAATCAGCCTGATTCCGCTGCAATGATAATATAAAAACGGAAAATCTAAAAAAATATTTCAAGGATTATCTTTGCCCTCTTTATATAACTGAAAGCCTGATATATCAAATGTTCAACAAACGTGTCAAAATCAAAGATGCCCTTGGAATGCTGCCGGGAAAAGAGGAAATAACTGTTATGGGATGGGTGAGAACACTTAGGAATAACCAGTTTATTGCCTTAAATGACGGATCCTCCAATGAAAACCTGCAGATAGTTCTTGAATTAGGGGCATTTGATGAAAGCCAGGTCAGGAAAATAACTACGGGAGCTTCGGTTCGGGTAACAGGGCAATTGGTGGCTTCGCCAGGAAAAGGTCAGCAGGTTGAACTTAAAGCCATGAAATTGGAGATCCTGGGACTGAGTGACCCGGAAAGATTTCCGCTTCAGCCTAAAAAGCACAGCCTCGAATTTTTAAGAGAGATTGCCCATTTAAGGTTTCGGACAAACACATTTGGATCTGTTTTCAGGGTAAGGCATGCACTGGCATTTGCCGTACACCAGTTTTTTAATGAGCGGGGGTTTGTTTACCTGCATACACCTATCATTACCGCCTCTGATGCAGAAGGCGCCGGTGAAATGTTTAAGGTAACTACATTGCCCTTCGATAATACGCCAAGAAATGAATCGGGCGAAGTAGATTTTAAAGAAGATTTTTTCGGCCGTGCTACCAATCTTACAGTAAGCGGTCAGCTTGAGGGTGAACTGGCTGCTATGGGATTTTCAGATGTATACACGTTTGGGCCCACTTTCCGGGCAGAGAACTCGAATACGACCAGACATCTGGCCGAATTCTGGATGATTGAACCCGAAGTGGCTTTCAATGACCTTGAAGATAATATGGATCTGGCTGAATCCTTCGTGCGTTATCTGATAGCTTATGTGTTGAAAAATAACCGCGCTGATCTTGAATTCCTGGACGCGAGGCTTGCTGATGAAGAGAAACAAAAACCTCAGGCGGAACGAAGTGAAACCGGATTGATTGAAAAGCTGGAATCCGTTGTGAGTCAGGATTTCGAGCGTATCACATATACCCAGGCCATTGAGATCTTATTGCAGTCACCTGCTTATAAGAAGAAAAAATTTAAATATGACCTCTCCTGGGGAACAGATCTTCAGAGTGAACACGAACGCTGGCTCGTTGAAAAACATTTTAAGAAACCTGTTATCGTTTCCGATTATCCGAAAGAAATAAAAGCATTTTACATGAGGCAGAATGATGATGGTAAAACTGTCGCAGCCATGGATATTCTGGCACCGGGTATCGGAGAAATTGTTGGCGGGTCACAAAGGGAAGAAAGGCTCGATATGCTTGAAAAAAGAATGATTGAAATGCATATCCCCATCGAACAAATGTGGTGGTATCTTGATACACGCCGTTTTGGTACGGTTCCTCATGCAGGCTTCGGTCTGGGGTTTGAAAGAATGGTTCAGTTTGTAACAGGCATGACCAATATCCGCGATGTGATTCCTTTCCCGAGAACTCCCAAGAATGCGGAATTTTAGGCTGAAGGATGAAGGCACAAGGCTTTTAATGCTCTTCTATTGAAACTTACTCAACCATTTTTGTGAGTACCACGGTGAAGGCTGTTTCTCACCGTTTCTCTCTTGATGCTCTTCGGCTCTCTTTGGTCTCTCGGATTCCGAGAGACCAAAGAGAGACCAAAGAGAGAAAACAGAGAGGTTCGTCCCTGCCATACTATTCCTGAAAGCAGTAATACGCCGCCTGATAGCCATTAGGAGAAATTTTTTCAAAATATTTTATTCTCATTAAATCCTTAAAATTCATGTGATTATCTAAGTTACTATAAAAAGTATTGACTCTGCTATGGTACTTTGTTTTGCATAGTACTAGATTTATCCATATATTTGTATCGCAAGCGGAAATCATTCATTTTAAAAGCCTAGATCATGAACATAGAAAATACACAGAGCCAGATGCGGAAGGGAATTCTGGAATTCTGTATTCTTTCAATAATCCGTCGCGGGGAAGCCTATCCTTCAGATATCGTTGAAGAGATGAAAGCAGCGAATCTGAATATTCTGGAAGGAACCCTATACCCTTTACTCACCAGATTAAAAAATGCGGACATGCTCACTTATCGCTGGGTGGAAAGCAATTCAGGACCCCCACGCAAATATTTTTCCCTTACAGAAAAGGGACTGGCATTTTACCGGGAACTTGAAACTACCTGGAAAGAGCTGGCTGATGCGGTGGATGCACTGGCAAATAAAAGTGAAAGCATATCCGAAAACCAAGAAATCAAACCTTAACAATCTCCAAATTAGCATACAATGAAAAAGATCATCAACATAAACTTTCACAGCCGGGTTATACCGATTGAAGAAACAGCGTATGATATTTTGCGCAAATACGTTGAGAGTTTGAAAAAGCATTTTGCGAATGAAGAAGGCGGCGATGAAATCGTAAATGATATCGAAAATCGTTTTGCTGAACTTTTTTCCGACCGCCTCAAGAAAGGCGCCGTTTGCATCACGGATGCAGATGTGAATGAAATCATCACCAGTATGGGTCGTCCGGAAGATTTTGACCAGGACGAAATAAATACCGGTACAAATGGTAACGGAGGCAGTAAAACGTCCTCAGCATATGCAGAAGAAGCCACTGAGGATGAACCCCGACGCCTGTATCGTTCTGAAAATGATAAAATGCTCGGAGGTGTTTGCGGAGGACTTGCTGTTTACCTGAGAATTGATCCATCTGTAGTGCGGATTATTTATGCCGTACTCATTCTGGGTAGTTTCGGAACCGCATTACTATTATATTTTATTCTTTGGATTGCACTCCCGCCAAAGTCTATGGTTACAAAAATTAAAAAAAGACTTTTCAGGGATCCTGATCACAGAGTGATAGCCGGAGTTGCCAGCGGACTGGCTGCTTATTTTAATATTGAAATTTGGATTCCCCGTGTGATATTTTGCTTACCTCTGATTGCCGGTCTGATAACATCCATATTCCGTCATGCATTTTGGTTTAATTATGATGGCCCTGTATTCTTTACAGGTGGTTTTGGCGGAACATTATTCATAACCTATATCATTTTATGGATCGTTTTACCTGAAGCCTATACCGCCTCCGAGAAACTGGAAATGCGCGGAGAAAAAATCGACCTGGCTTCTATAAAAAATACTATTAAGAGCGATCTGGAAGGGTTTAAACAAAAAGCTTCCAATGTTGGTGCAGAAATGAAACAAAAAGCAGAAGAGTTTGGAACTGAAATGAAAGACAGATCGTTGGGAATAAAGAAAGATATATCTTCTGTAAAAATACCACGCCAGGGAATCGGACATGCAATCGGCGTACTTTTTAAAGCCTTCTTTTTATTTATAACTGTAATCATAACATTTGCCCTTATTGCAGCCCTGATTGGTGTAATTTTTTCAGGTGGAATCGTACTCCCGTTAAAGGATTATGTTATTCATGGTTTCTGGCAGAATATTTTGGTTTGGTCAACACTCCTGTTATTCCTGATCCTGCCCGTAGTAGGTCTACTGACCTGGCTGATACGTCGTATCATAGGTGCAAGAAGCGGCAGTAATTATCTGGGATATATTTTCGGAAGTCTCTGGGTGATAGGATTGATCAGCTTCATTTTTTTACTTGCAACAGTCAGCAGACACTTCAGCACAAGATCCGGAGTAAATGAAGACGTTCAAATATCTTCGCCGCCAAATGGTAAGTTGATTGTACAGGTGGACGATTCCAAACCATTTTATATCGATTCCGACTGGATGGGAATGAACTGGCGTCACAAAGGTCCCTTCTTCAATTTATCAGAAGACAGCCTGACGATGAATACAGTTCGTGTTGATATTTTAAAAAGTAAGGACAGCGCCTGGCATTTACACCGCGAAAAAATAAGCCGCGGTAATACCTCCGCAGAAGCGCGTGACCTGGCTTCACAAATAGATTTTCCGATTTCCCAAAATGACAGCATTCTTACACTCCCAAGAGGTTTTGCGATAACACCAAAACAACAATTCCGCAATCAGCAGGTACTGGTAGTGATTGAAATTCCTGTAGGGAAAAGAATTCTTCTTAAGAGCAATCTGGACGATTATAAATGGTTTAATATAAACAGCAAGCATTGGAATAATAACGGGATCAATATTGATTTTGATGATGACTCGGATAATGATTACCCAAATTCCTGGGATACTGAAGTGGAATATACTATGACTGTAAACGGTCTGGAAAGATCCGGGAAAAATGCGGGCTATAATAATGAACAACCTGAAAACCCCGAAAAAGCCGAGAAGAAAGAAAATCCGGAACGCAAAGAAAATTCAGATAGTTCAGAAATTAAAAAAGATAATCCTAAAGGAGAATACCGGTATCATAAACCAAAAACAGCCAATGCCGCTGCAACCCATGTTGCAGATCCTTCAGGTGAAAATAAAGTTCCGGAATCTATAGCAACGATTGCCCTTTTAACCAGCCTAAGTTGATCTGAATTATTAGATATGTGAATGGTTCCTGCTTAGGCGGGACCCATTATTTTATTGGCTGCCTGAAAGGCAAGTTTTAAATTCGCGCTCGGTTTCTTAATCTTCAAACGGGATATGAAAAATACACCCTTTACGCATAAGCATCTGGAGCTGGGCGCTAAAATGGCTGAATTCGCAGGTTATAATATGCCGATCAGTTATTCAGGCATTAACGACGAACACCTGGCCGTACGTAATAATGCAGGCATCTTCGACGTGAGCCATATGGGTGAATTTATTCTGAAAGGCCCCGGGGCGCTGAACCTGATTCAACTGGTAACTTCCAATGATGCTTCAAAATTAAAAAACGGAAATGCCCAATATAGTTGCCTTCCCAATGAATCGGGTGGAATTGTAGATGATCTGCTCGTTTATTGCATCCGCGAAAACGAAGTTTATATGCTGGTTGTAAATGCCGCGAATATTGAAAAGGACTGGAAATGGATCAGCAGATTTAATACGGAATCAGTATTGATGGAAGATATTTCTTCCAAAACCTGTCTGCTGGCTGTGCAAGGGCCGAATGCCACTAAAATCTTACAGCCATTGACATCCATGGATCTGATGAATCTGAAATATTACAGTTTCGTAAAAGGAACATTTGCCGGAGTTGACAATGTTCTTATCAGTGCGACAGGTTATACCGGTGCGGGGGGTGTTGAAATTTATTTTGAAGACAAGAACGATTCAGCCAATAAAATCTGGGATGCCATTTTTGCTGCCGGCAAGCCGATGGGACTTAAACCCGCGGGTCTGGCCGCACGTGATACCCTTAGGCTGGAAATGGGTTATTGTTTGTATGGAAATGATATTGACGATTCAACCTCTCCCCTTGAGGCGGGTTTGGGATGGATCACACGATTTACAAAACCTTTTGTAGGGCGTGAACAAATTGAAATAAAGAAGAAAGAAGGCATTCAAAAAAAACTGGTAGGATTTGAATTGCTTGACAAAGGGATTCCCCGCCATGGATATGAGATCAAGGATTTTTCGGGAATGCAAATCGGGGTGGTTACATCCGGCACGCAGTCACCTTCTTTAAATAAGGCTATCGGATTGGGTTATGTAAGAGATACTTTTTCTAACCCCGATACAAAAATTTATATTAAAGTCAGGGATAAACTTTTACTTGCACGGGTTGTCAAACTTCCATTTCTGTCCTGATCCGCAGGAGCTTTTCTGACTGGCGTGATAATATTTTAATGAATTCTATTTACAGATGCCAAACGCTAAACCTTTTCTATACACTTCAATGTCTCCGGCACTACTGCATTTATACAATGCATCACAGGCAACCGTAGTGATCATTGATGTATTGCGTGCCACTTCTACCATAGCAACTGCATTGTTCAATGGAGCGAGATATATTGTGCCTGTTGACAGTGTTGCAAAATGTATTGAGCTCGGACGTCAGATCAATTGCGTTACGGCAGGAGAAAGAGACGGTAAAATTGCAGAAGGCCTTAGTTATGGAAATTCTCCTTTTGAATACAGCCGTCCATTTATCAATGGAAAAATTCTTGTCCTTACAACTACCAATGGTACCCGACTGCTTCACATGGCCCTGGAAAAAGGAGCACGTGAAATCGTAACGGGTTCCTTTGTAAACCTGGATGTGGTAACAGAATATCTTCTTCAGCAAAAAAATAATGTTATCCTCGCATGTGCGGCGTGGAAGGACAGGATCAATATTGAAGACACATTATTTGCCGGAGCTGTGATAGAAAAAATAAGGGATCATTTTAATATTGAATGCGATGCATCGCATATTGCTGCAAACCTGTATAATAAAGCTTCGGGTGATCTTTTTGATTTTATGCAAAGAAATAATGCTTCTCATTTTAACCGCTTGATGGCTTACGGTCTTGAAAAAGATATCCGATATTGCCTGGAGCCAAATCTTGCTAATATTCTTCCAATATATGAAGCGGGTAAACTGAAAATCTACTGATTCATTTCCCAGGTATCCATTTTTCTTTCGAAAACATCCAGTGGCATACAGCCATCTTTCAAAACTTCATCGTGAAATGCTTTGATATCGAATCGGTCACCCAATTCATTTGTATATTGGGTTCGGAGTTCTCTTATTACCATAGCACCCGTTTTATAACTCAGTGCCTGGGCCGGATTGCCAATATACCTTTCTATTTCAGCTGTTGCGCCCTGTTCACTGATGGCTTCATTGTCCATCATATATTTTATTGCTTCTTCCCTTGTCATTTTTTTCTCATGCATTGCAACATCAACCACCAGTCTGATAGCCCTGTGTATTTCATCTCCAAGCGCACCCATAAGCTGATAAGGATTGGTATAGAGGCCCAATTCCTTTCCAAGAGATTCTGAATATAAAGCCCATCCTTCTCCGTAAGCTCCGTACCAGGCAAATCTCCGGAACATGGGGAGAAGTGTGTCTTCCATCTGGAGAGAATTTTGATAATGATGGCCAGGGATAGCTTCATGAAGAAAAAGCGATTCCATTCCTGATGTTATATTGAATTTTGTTGCATCCAGGATAGGCACATAAAAAATTCCCGGCCTTGAACCACCCGGATCTCCCTGAATATATTCCGCGCTGGCGCTGGCAGCGCGAAAGGCTTCTGTCTGATGGATTTCAAATTTCATTTTCGGTGTGTGACCAAATAGTTTTTTCAGGTTGGGATCAATAGTCGCCTGAATTTTTTTAAAAGCATCCAGCACTTCCTCTGGTGTTTTAAATGGCATGAAGCGTGGGTCATTCTTCATAAAAGAAAAAAATGCCGTCAGATCGCCTTTAAATCCTGTCTGGTTTTTTATTTCCTCCATTTCATCTCTTATTCTTTTAACTTCCAGGAGACCGGTCTGATATATTTCTTCTGAAGTTTTATCCGTGGTTGTCCAATAGCGTATCAGGTATTTGTATAATTCCTTTCCATTTGGTAATGCATCAAAGCCAACACTGTTACGGCTTTTAGGGAGGTATTCATTTTGAAGAAAATCCGCCATTTTTTTATATGAAGGAATTATTACCTGCACGATCAGATTGGAGAAATCATTTGTAATCCTTGATCTTTCTGTAGCGTTTATATCGGAAGGCAGCATGCCGACAGGAGTATAAAAAATACTTTTGGTAAAATCCGGTGTTACCATATTCTGCATTTCAGGTATCATTTTCTCCACCAGACAACGTGGAAGAATATACCCGTTCTGTAATCCCTTCCTGAAATATACAATGGCACTATCTGTCCAGCCACCAAATTGTCCGGCCCTTTTAATCCAGTTATCATAATCGGCTGTTGTTTTAAAAGGCTGAATTCCGCTGCCACTACCCATTTGCCCCAGAAAAAGGGGAATTCCCTCAAACTGGTTAAAAGGCATATACTGAATATTAGGCATCGTTACATTATTAATAACCAGGTGTAAGTCTATTCCTTCCAGGTCCATTTTAAGTTCACGAAGAAGAATATCGTAGCTGATCTGGTCATTCTGGTTAAATCTCTCACGGTCAAAGGCAAGTATTTTATGAAGATAAATGCCGTAAAAATTCCGGAGGGTATCCTGGTAGCTGTCTGTAAAATCTATAGGAAGCTGATCGTTATAGCGATTATCGCCATTTTGGGTGGCTTCCACCGGAAAATATCTCATCCGGTCGTTATAATAATCTTTCAGAACCCGTCCAAAGGCTCTGTTATCCCGCAGGGCCCTGTTTGGGTGCATTAGTTTACAGGATACGATAACGCAACAGATCAGCAGGAATACGTATAAAGAAAATTTCATGCAGATAAATTAGGGAACTAAAGCTAAGGATTTCATTAATCCGGGAAAGAAGATCGAAATAATTTTCAGGACAGAAATGCATTGGAATTTATTTTTTCACATATCTTCGCCAGACTAAACTGCTTTCAGGCCGTACAACCTACCTTATGCATCCCGATCTCGTATTCATCAAAACTGAATTATATTAAACAAAACTGGCTCTGGCATTGGATTGGTACAACAATTGCTATCAGCCTTATATATTTTTATAGCATCTCGATTATTCATTAACTTATATTAAAATGATTTCTTATGAAGCTTAGGTACATTCTACTTTTCGCAATTTCGTCACTGTTCATGTTCTCCTGTGTGAGCACTAAAAAATTTAAGGAAATGCAGGCCAAAATGCAGGCCCGCTTTGACTCTTTAAGTGCTGAATACGCAAAACTCCAGGGCGAATTGAAAAATTGTAACGACCAGACTGCCTCCCTTACTTCTAAAAACACAGGCTTACAGGGACAGATAGACGAATTAAACAAACAAGTTGCTTTCCTCAGAGAAAACAATACACAGGCTCTGAAACAACTGGAAGACATGTCGGTTATTTCCAGCTCACAGGCTGAAAGCATCAAGAAATCTTTGGAGAACATAGGAGCCAAGGATGCGTATATACGTGATCTGCAAGCAGCTATGGCGCATAAAGATTCTCTGAATATGGCGCTTGTTATGAACCTCAAAGGCGCAGTAAGCGGAAATGATTCAGATATTGATATTAAAGTTGATAAAGGTGTTGTATTTATAGACATTTCGGACAAACTGCTTTTCAAGAGCGGAAGCTTTGTAGTAACCAAGGGTGCAAAAGATGTACTTGCCAAGGTTGCTGCTATTTTAAAGAACCAACCCGATGTTGAATTCATGGTAGAAGGAAATACAGACAATAAAGTTTATCGCGGACATCCTGATTTAGTTGATAACTGGGATCTTAGCTGTAAACGTGCAACTTCTGTCGTACGCATTCTGGCTAAAACTTACGGAATTCCACCGGCAAAAATGACTGCTGCCGGCCGTGGAGAATTTGTTCCTTTAATGTCGAATGATACGAAAGAAGGACGTGCTGCTAACCGTCGTACAAGAATCGTGATACTGCCACAGCTTGATCAGTTCTTTAACCTGCTCGAACACAAAGGCTAATATTATTTCATACGAAATCATTTTTAGAGGTCCTTCTTTTGGAGGACCTTTTTTTTATTTTCTACAATTCCACATTTATCACATTATTAAGCTGAAAGCTTAATATCCCCTAACGTTCTTTCCCTTCCATATAATTAATAAAGGCTCTGTTTACAACGCGATTGCCTCCGGGTGTGGGATAGTTACCTGTGAAATACCAGTCGCCGGTATTGGTTGGACAGGCTTCATGAAGAGATTCGATGGTTTGATAGATGACTTCGACCGGAGTATGAATATCCGGCGGAGTAATCAATTCTGCAATTTTATCGGAGATTTCCTGTGTGGTAAAGGGTTTATATATCTGGCGCACAATGTTCTCAGTATGTAACTGGCCCATGCGTTCCAGTTCCTTACAATGTTCATACATGTCTGCAAGGCATTTTTCTTTTTTTCGTTCATGCATGAGCGTTATAGCGGCACGAAATGCTATAAAATCACCTAATTTGCTCATATCGATTCCATAACAATCCGGATACCTTATCTGGGGCGCAGAGGAAACGATTATAATTTTTTTCGGTTCGAGCCTCGCAAGCATACGCACAATGCTTTCTCTCAGCGTGGTTCCCCGAACAATGGAATCGTCAATCACAACAAGGGTGTCCACATTTTTTTGCACGGTACCATATGTAATATCGTATACATGCTGGACCATTTCATTGCGGCTGGCATCGGCTGTAATGAAAGTGCGCATCTTTACATCCTTGGTAGCTATTTTTTCTATCCGGATTTTACGGTTGATCATCTGTGAAAGTTTTTCTTCCGTCAGATCATTTCCCCAGGATAAAATCCGCTCGATCATTACTTTTTTCAGATAATCATCGAGGCCTTTCCACATGCCATAGAATGCTACTTCTGCTGTATTGGGAATAAAAGAAAATATGCTGTTTTTCAGATCGTGATTTACAGAATTAAGAATCTGTTCGCTCAGGTTGTATCCCAAAGCAATTCGTTCGCGATAAATTTTTTCATCACTTCCCCTGGAAAAATAGATCCTTTCGAAACTGCAGGCGCGACGCTCTTTGGCAGGAATAATTTGTTCCACCGAAAACCGGCCGTCTGATTTCGCAATCAATGCATTGCCCGGCATGAGTTCCAGCACTTCATTTTCTCCAACATTGAATACAGTGCGTATGGCAGAACGTTCCGATGCTGCAACAATGATTTCATCATTTGCAAAATAATATGCCGGACGAATTCCATGAGCATCGCGGAAAACAAATCCATCACCGTTTCCAACAAGTCCGCCTACAGTAAAACCACCGTCGAAAAGTGGAAGCGCTCTCTGTAATATTCTTTTAATATCCAGATCCGCCGGCATTTCTTCGTCTGCCTGAACTATGAAGTGATGAATTACTTCCATCATAGCTGCGAGGTCGCTCTGTTTTTGAAATTCCCCCGGCTCAATGTTTATTAATGCAAAAAGTTCGTCGGTATTAACCAGGTTGAAATTGCCTGCAAGTGCGAGATTGCGTGAAGGAATCGTATCCCGTTTTATAAAAGGATGGCAGAATTCAACATTATTTTTTCCCTGTGTGCCATACCTGAGATGCCCCAGGAGGAGTTCTCCCATTACTGAAATATGACCTTTTAAAAGTCCCGGATGTTTGATAATATCGGGCTGATATTTCTCAAGGTCTTTTACTTCATCATTTATTTTTGAAAATATATCGGCAATGGGTTGATTGTTGTTACTGCGTATCCGGTGAAGAAACGGATGTCCGGGTTCTATATTTAGTTTTACCGATGCGACTCCAGCGCCATCCTGCCCGCGGTTATGTTGTTTTTCCATGAGCAGGTACAGCTTATTCAAACCATACAGTGCCGTGCCATATTTCTGGAGATAAAAGGAGAAAGGTTTGCGAAGTCTGATGAATACCAATCCGCATTCATGTTTAATTTCGTCGCTCAATTTTTTCTTTTTTAGTGTGCCGGATATCGGGCTCCGACACTCACTTCAGCTTTTCCGGTCCTAAACCCGTCGGTCTGAAACGTTTAAACGAAAGCGAAGCGCAAAGTTAATCGAATTTGACTAAAAGAAGAAAAGAGGGGTTATGATGAAGTGTGAGAACTGAAATGACTGGGAATCACATCACAATGGGACTATTATTCATAAAATGAATGAGTGCAAGCGCATTTTTCAGCTTTAATTTTTTGAAAATGTTATGACGGTGAACCTCGACAGTTTTTATTGATATGTTGAGTTTAGTGGAAATATCTTTGGACTGACTACCCTGTACGATCAGGTTCACTACATCCATTTCCCTTTCAGTAAGAGAGTTTATAGCAGAAAGTGTAGCGGGATCAATATTGCTTTCAGCAATAAGTTCCTTTATTTCTTCGCATAGGTATCTGTTTCCTTTGGCAACTTCGACAATGGCATTGAACATTTCTTCGCGGGAAGAATTTTTTGTAACGTAACCTCTGGCACCCTGCTGTAACATCTTTTTTGCATAAGAGGGCTGGGAATGCATGGTAACACCTATCACAAAGGATTGCGGGGAAACTTCATTAATACGGCGTGTAGCTTCGATCCCTGAAAATGGAATCATATTGATATCCATGAGCACCACATTGGGATGCTTTTGCTTACTGAAAGTAACTGCATCTTCAGAATTTGAACAGGAACCAATAACCTTAAAACGGGAATCACTGTTCAGGATATAAGTCCAGGTTTCTCTAATCAGCTTATGATCATCTGCTATTAAAATGCTAATCATATCCGGTGTTTTCAAATGGCCCTCAACCAACATATACCATGCTTTTCATCATAAAACCTACTTGTAATATACTATAAACAGAATGAAAATCGAATTATTGTGCCCCGATTTTTCTTCCGTACAGCATGTGCACATTAGTTTGAGCTGGTAAACTGGCGGGTTTGCCATTTTGAAAGATTTCCGCAATTGCCGGTAATCGCCATCGATCATGATATAATAGGTGGCAATCCTGCTTTGGAACCAGGTTTGAAGGGCTTTATTCTTTTTTTGTTCCAAAGCCCGCTGGGAGATCTTGTTATAATCATCCTTCAGGTTTTCCCTGTGGGGTTCTGATTTTGAAATAAGATATATGATCCGGACACCCTTTTTACCACGTTCATCGGTAAATACAGTAGGCTCCGAATATTGGCCTGCAGTTCAGATTGGCATTTCTTCAGGAGCAACACCATATCTTTATCAAGCTCATCAATTTTCAGATAGTTTGATCCGTCGCGGGCCAGGAGAATGCCTGCAGTGAATTTGGCATTTTCATCATCACTATATTTTGCCACAGCAGCGCCAAATTCTATGGAACCTGCAACCAGTTGCTGGCGGATGGAATCCAGTTTAACAATTGCTTCTTTGGATTCAGTATGAGTAATTTGAGGTATACGAAGAATATGGCGGATAACAGCATCATCGCCGTTCCGGCTTACCATTTGTATGATATGATAACCAAATTTTGTTTTTATCACCGGGGAAATCTGTCCGTCTTTCAAACGAAAAGCAGCTGCCAGGAAAACAGGATCCCATTGTTTTTCAAAGCGGTTAATCTGGTACAAACCACCCTTGTCTTTACTTCCGGGATCATCTGAGTATAAAGAAGCGAGTGTTTCAAATTTTTTGGTGCCCGCCTTCTACCTCTGTTTTGTATTCATTGAGTTCATCGATGGCAAGCAATTCAATGTCGCGGCTGGCTTTTGGATAAATTACGATTTGTCCGATCTGGAGTTCTGATTCATAAAATAAGAGGCTGTCCTTTGGAATTTTTTCGTAATATTCTTTTACTTCCGTAGGAGTAATTTTAATACCTTCCACAATTTTATTTCGCATGCCCTGAGCCATACGTTGCTCTTTGATGGGCTGGCGGAATTCTTCCCGCATCTGATAGATAGTCCTGCCTGCAATTTGCTCAAGAGCTTCTTTACTTCCGTATTGTTGTTCGAAATAACGTATTTTCTGGTCTATTTCTGCATCAATTTCCTCTTCTGTTACAGGAATGGAATCTTTTTCAGCCTGTAATACCAGGGCTTTCTGCACGAGCATTCCGTCCAGAATGGTACATTCGTCCTGCTCCTGTCCTCCCTGTCTTTTAATGTCCTCGTTTGCAATGGCGATTTCTGATTTCAGGACGATCTTATCACCGACAATACCAACGATTTTATCAGCCACTACTTTTTGCTGGGCCAGGAAGCTGACGCAATCAGCAGGGAAAAAACAGCAAAAAATAATTTCTTCATAAACTCAAATCTGGACCTTCAAAAATACATTCTCTGATTGTCAATTGTTAATGGTTAATTGTCAATTTGGTTAAGTACAATTAACAATTAACCATTAACAATTATAATGTTCTCTTCACTTCCTCCTCCTCATACGCCTCAACAATATCACCTACATGATAGTCTGTGTAGTTCTTAATCACCAGTCCGCATTCCATTCCTGATGGTACTTCTTTGGCATCATCCTTAAACCTTTTAAGGGAAGCGAGTTCCGCTGTTGCACCTTCACCAACCGGGTAAATCACAATACCATCGCGAACCAGCCTGATCTTGGAATTACGGTATATTTTTCCGTCCAGCACATAACAACCGGCAACGGTAGCTTTATCGAATTTGAATACATTCCGAATTTCAACATTGGCCACCACTTTTTCCTGGATCTTGGGTTCCAGCATTCCTTCCATAGCGCTTTTTACTTCTTCGATGGCATTATAGATAATAGAATAGGTCTTGATCTGTACACCTTCGTTTTCTGCCAGTCTCGCTGCCTGAACAGAAGCTCTCACATTGAATCCCACAACAACCGCATCGGATGCCGTTGCAAGCAGTACATCACTTTCAGTTATTGCTCCCACGGCTTTATGAACCACACGAACGGCGATTTCTTCCGTAGAAAGTTTTTGAAGAGAATCGCTTAGGGCTTCAACGGAACCGTCCACATCACCCTTGATGATCAGATTGAGTTCCTTAAAGTTTCCCAGGGCAAGACGACGGCCGATTTCATCCAGCGTTATATGTTTCTTGGTTCTGATACCCTGTTCACGTGCCAGCTGACCGCGCCTGTTGGCAGTTTCCTTAGCCTCGGCTTCATCCGCAAACACTTTGAATTTTTCTCCGGCCTGAGGCGCACCATTCAATCCAAGCAATAATACCGGTGATGAAGGAGGTGCGTCTTCAATTCTTTTATTTCTTTCATTGAACATGGCCTTAATACGTCCGAAATACTGACCGGAAACAACCAGGTCCCCGCTTTTTAAATGTTCCGCCCTGAACGAGCACTGTTGCCACATATCCTCTTCCTTTATCGAGCGAAGCTTCAATGACCGTACCGGAGGCTTCCCTTTTGGGATTGGATTTCAGATCAAGGATTTCAGCTTCCAGCAGAATTTTTTCAAGAAGCAAATCAACATTCTGACCTTTTTTGGCTGAAATTTCCTGACTCTGATATTTCCCTCCCCAGTCTTCCACCAGGATATTCATTCCTGCCAGTTGCTCTTTTATTTTTTCGGGATTAGCCCCGTCCTTATCAATTTTATTGATAGCAAATACCATGGGAAGGTTCGCTGCCTGCGCATGCGAAATGGCTTCTTTGGTTTGCGGCATGATCGCATCATCGGCTGCAATTACGATGATTGCAATGTCGGCAGCCTTTGCGCCACGGGCACGCATAGCCGTAAATGCTTCGTGACCCGGCGTATCCAGGAAAGTGATTTTCTTGCCATTGGCAGTCGTAACCTGGTAAGCACCGATATGCTGGGTAATACCACCCGCTTCACCCGCCACCACATTGGCTACGCGGATAAAATCCAGTAAAGAGGTTTTACCATGATCCACATGGCCCATGATGGTAACCACCGGCGAGCGGGGAACCAGATCTTCCGGCGTCGTCCACAATTTCTTCTTCTTCCAGTTCCAATGCATCATCAATACCGATGAATTCCACCGTATATCCAAATTCACCTGCCACCAGTTCAATCACGTCGGCTTCCAGTCGCTGGTTGATGGAAACCATCATACCCAGACTCATACACTTGCTGATGATATCGGCATAACTCACATCGATCAGGTTTGCGAGCTCACTGACACTGATAAACTCTGTAACCTGAAGTTTGGTGCTTTCCTGTTGTTCGCTGCCGCTCGGCTCAGCATTTTCTTCGCGTGCGTGCACGGCGGTATTTTGCCTTACTACCTCTTCCGCGTCCACCCGTTCCGGCCAGTTTGGCCTGGGTTTCACGGATCTTTTCCTGAATTTCTTTTTTATCTATTTCTTTCTGGTCGCGTGGACTGGCTGCACTGCGGTTTGTAGCGCTTGCCGGTGAACGAAGATCACGACGCAGATATAGGTTTGGCACCACTGCTGGGGCGGGTCGGATCACGTTGTACAGGTGTTCCGGCACCTGATGGTTTGCCATTGTTATTTCCACCACCTTCCCTCTTTTCGATAGGGATACGTTTTCTTTTTCTTTTTTCGTCAGCTTGTTTGGGTTTTTCCGTTTCAACCGGCAGGTCGATTTTTCCGAGAATCCGCGGTCCCTCAATCTTATCAATGAAATATTTTCGATGGCTGCTTCATCGATTCCTTCAATTTCCGGTTCAGTCAGTACTCGCAATAATTTCTTCCGGTTCAACAACAGGTGGTTTTTTTCCTCCTTAACGACGGGTTTTTCCTCAGGTTCTTTTTTCTTTGCTGTTTTTTTTGGGTCTGGTGGACGAATCGATCTGCGACAAGATCAATCTTATCAATAATTTTCGGTTCTTCTATATGTGGCGCCTCGATCTTTATGATTTCAGGTTCCTTCTTTAGGCTCTTCAATTTTTACATGGGTTTATTTCTTCCACAACCGGAGGTTCTTCCTTTACTATCTTCTTGGGATCTTTTCTGAATAGAACAGTTTCGTCTTCTTTCTTGCGTTTCGCTTCCACACTGCCTTTCGGAAGATCGATCTGATTACTCTTGATCTTAGCTACTTTATCTCCCTGAAATTCCTGCTGAAGAGACCTGTACATGTCGTCAGTCAGCTTTGCTGTTGGTTTCAGATCATCTTTACTAAATCCTTTGCCCACAAGGAAATCCACCAGCGTTTCTTTGCCGATGTTGAATTCCTTGGCTGCTGCCATTAAACGTGGTGTTGTCGTTTCTGCCATTTCGTGAATGAGTTCAATCATTTTTTTAATATATTTTATTCTTTTTCGAATTCTTCTTTAAGTACACGACGTACTTCTTCTATGGTTTCCTTTTCCAGGTCAGTTCTGCGTTCCAGTTCTTCTACAGATAAATCCAATACGCTGTGAGCCGTATCACAACCAATTCTCTTCAGTTCATCGATTATCCATGTTTCAATTTCATCACTAAATTCGTCCAGGTCAATATCAAATTCTTCCGTTTCACCTTCGTTATCACGGAATACATCGATGGAATATCCTGTCAGCTCCTGCGCCAGTTTGATATTTACTCCCTTTCTTCCAATCGCAAGTGAAACCTGATCCGGTTTCAGATAGACATTTACATGCAGCTTTTCGCTGTCTATGTCCATACTTGTTATCTTGGAAGGCGTTAATGAACGTTGTAGCAGCAGCTGGATATTATTGGTGTAATTGATAACGTCTATATTTTCATTTTTCAGTTCCCGCACGATGCCATGAATTCTGCTTCCTTTCATTCCCACACATGCTCCTACCGGATCTATTCGATCATCGTAGCTTTCCACAGCTACTTTGGCTCTTTCACCAGGTTCACGAACGATTTTTTTGATGACGATCAGTCCGTCAAAAATTTCAGGTACTTCTATTTCAAGCAGCTTTGGCCAGGAATGAAGGACTGGTGCGGGAAAGAATGATAACCGGAGAATTGTTTTTCATATCCACTTTCTTCACAACAGCACGAATACTTTCTCCTTTTTTGAAATAATCCTGAGGTATCTGTTCTGACTTGGGAAGAATCAATTCATTGCCTTCTTCATCCAGCAGTAAAATTTCTTTTTTCCATACCTGGTATACTTCCGCATTGATGATCTCGCCAATTCGCTCACTATACTTTTTTACCAATACGTTTTTCTTCAGGTCGCCGATCCGGCTGGCCAGGGTTTGTTTTGCTGCCAGGATGGCCCGGCGGCCGAAATCAAGGATCTCGATTTCTTCATACAGGTCTTCACCCACTTCATAATCCGGCTCCAGTTTTACAGCATCACTGTAAGCAATCTGGGCCAGGGGATCTTCCACTGCGCCATTCTCTACAATCGTACGTCTGCGCATGATTTCCAGGTCACCCTTTTCAGCATTCACAATTACGTCAAAATTCTCATCACTGCCGTATTTTTTACGCAAAAGGGTTTTGAAAACGTCTTCCACCACTTTCATCATGGTAGGACGGTCAATATTTTCGGCTTCCTTGAAGTCCTGGAAAGCTTCGATTAAATTGATACTTGCCATAACCGATCTTTTTTGTGTCCAGTTAAAAAACAATCTGGATCTTGGTTGATTTTATATTGTTGAATAAAAAACTATGTGAACTGATTTCCTTTTTTTTGGAAGGAAGTTTTCCATTGGAAGGCTTTCCGGTAGCAACTTCCAGCACGATTCCCTCTTCACTCACATCCGTCACTGCCCTTCTTTCTGTGTCCCGTCCTGGAACTGAACCTCCACCAGCCGGCCAATATTTTTTTTATACTGACGCAATGATTTCAGAGGTTCATCCAGCCCGGCAGATGATACTTCCAGTGAAAAATCACCGTCGGGATAAATAGCAGCCTCTTCCATTTTCTTATAAAGCTTCCGGTTTACCTGCACACATTTCTCAATTGTGATGCCAGAATCTCCGTCCAGAAAAACCTTTACGTTATTTGTTGGTTTTATCCGCAGATCCACCAGGAAATAAACCGGCTCTTCCGAGAGATTTCCTCCGTCATCCGCCTGATGCTTTCAATTTGGGTTTCCTTATCCATATGAAAAGAAGAAGGGAACGATTGCGTTCCCTTCCTGTTGTTTCACTTACTTCGGCTGCAAATTTAACGGATTTATTCGATTCCTCCCAAATATGCTATTTAAATTACCATCTCTTTTTAACAGGGTATTTGCTGAGTCTGTATTAAATTTGTCTTCCATGAATATTTTCGTCCTTTTCATACTGGGCTACCTTCTGTACCGGTTTATCGGCGGATTTCTTATTCCCCTTTTCCGGACCACCAGCCATATGCGTCAGCAGTTCAATAATATGAACAAACAACCCGGTCAGGATGATCATGCTTCCAACCCGACTTCACAAGGATTCGGCGCGTCAAACGGCCAACGGCCAACGGCCAACGGTCAACGCAAACCTCTCAAGATCCCGGCGCCTCAAAAATTGGAGAATACATTGATTTTGAGGAAGTCAAGTAAATTCAAGCCTATGGCCGAAGCATGGGAGTATGGGGGTATGGGAGTGTGGAAGGGAATAGCTGTTAACTACTGTCAACGGTACCAACACGCCAACGATCATCACCAACGTATATCTGTAATAAAGATCCCCGGCGGCAAATAAAGCCCCTTTAGACCTGCTTTTATGGCACCTTCCACATTTAACAGGGCATCATCCACAAAAAGAGTTAGTGTTGGATCCAGGTGATTTTCAAGGATAATCAGCTGATATCCGCCTATATCGGGCTTCCGATGCCCCAGATCATGAGAAAAATAGGCTTTTTCGAACAATTCCTCCAATTCACCATGAAATGAATTGCGATAAATTTCACTGAATTTTTTGTAGTGTATGGCATTGGTATTACTATACAGAAATAATCGGTACCTGGATTTTATTTCTTTTAATAAAGCAATTCGTTCGGGAGGAAACCTCAGGAGCAGGGCATTCCATGCATCGATTAAATCAGTCTGACTTACTTCTGTGTTTAGCAGTTTTTTTATTTCCGAAAGAAATTCTTCATCAGAGATTTTACCCGACTCATGGTCGCTGAAAAATGAAGCGGCGAAACCATGTCCGAAATATTCATGGATATTTTTCAAACCAAGTTTTGAAAAAGCATTCATCGTTTGCTTCACATCGATGTCCATGATTACACCGCCGAGGTCGAATATGATATTTTTGATTCCTATCATTTTATCGTTGACCGTTGGCCGTTAGCAGTTGACCGGCCAACGGCCAACGGTCAACCGCCAACGATAATTACTTTCCCATCAAATCCGCTTGAACAACATCCCTGGAATTACCACCCACAAAGACTTTGAAAGCACCAGGATCATAAACCCATTTCAAATCGCTGTTTACAAATGTCAGTTCATCGGCGGAAAGCGTGAAACTGATTTCTTTACTTTCTCCTTTCTTCAGATAAACTTTCTGAAATTTTTTCAACTCCTCTACCGGCTGGGTAACAGTTGCTACCATATCGCGGATATAAAGTTGCACAGTTTCCTCGCCATCATAATTTCCGCTATTGGTGACCGTTACCTTTACCGTGACCGGCTGATCCACGAAATATTTCTGTTGTCGATGGTAATCGCACTATAATAAAATTTTGTATAACTCAGCCCGTAACCAAAGGGATAAAGAGGTTCGTTCGGCATATCCAGGTAGTCAGATTTGAATTTTGGGCTGCATCACCATCATGTAAATGGACGACCGGTATTTTTTGCATTATAATAAATTGGTATCTGACCCTGGTTCAGCGGAAAGGTCATGGATAATTTCCCGGAAGGATTGTAATTTCCAAAGAGTACATCGGCAATCGCATTTCCAGCTTCCGTACCTCCAAACCAGGCATCGAGTATTGCACTCACGTGCTGATTCTCCCAATTCAGAATCAGCGGCCGGCCGTTGAAAAGCACGAGCACAATGGGTTTGCCTGTTTGCACAAGCGCTTTCAATAAATTCTCCTGACTCTCTGGGATGGATATATCACCGCGACTGGATGACTCACCACTCATGTCAGCAGCTTCACCTAATACCGCAACAATAACATCTGATTTTGCTGCTGCAGTAACAGCTTCATCCAACATTGCCTGAGCAGTCCTGGATTCAGCTTCAATCTCTGCACCGAATATATTTGTACGTTTTATCAGGAAGCTATCGTCTGAAATATTTGCTCCTTTGGCGTATAAAATATTTACATCAGAACCCACCACATTTTTTATTCCTTCTATCACCGATACGGATTTAGAAGGATCACCCGATACACTCCAGGTGCCCAGCATATTGCGATGATTATCTGCAAGTGGCCCCACCAGTGCAATGGTTCCCGATTTTTTAAGCGGAAGCAGCTGATTATTATTTTTCAATAACACAAAACTATGGGCAGCAATTTCGCGTGCGAATTTGCGATTATCGCCGGAGAGCAATTCTTTTACGGCTCTGTCAGCATTCATTCTGTTGTATGGATCTGTAAATAAACCGAGTTTATATTTTGCTTCCAGTATGCGACGGCAAGCCTGGTCAATTTCTTTCTGTGTTATTTTCCCTTCCTGCAGTGATTTTTTCAGAGTGTTAAGAAATCCTTCACCAACCATATCCATATCAAGGCCTGCATGCAAAGCCAATGCAGAAATAGAAGACAGATCACCCATGCCATGGGCTTCCATTTCACTGAGTGAAGTATAATCTGAAACCACCATGCCTTTAAATTTCCATTGGTTTCGGAGCAGGTCAGTGAGCAGCCAGCGGTTGCCCGTAGCCGGTATACCATCAATTTCATTGAATGAACTCATCACGGATCCCGACACCTGCATCAATCGCTGCTTTATAGGGAGGCAGATAATATTGATACATTTTAATCCGGCTCATATCAACCGTATTGTATTCACGACCCGCTTCTGCAGCTCCATATAATGCGAAATGTTTTACACAGGCCATGACGGTTTCATTATTACGCAAATCGTTTCCCTGGTAACCACGTACAACAGCGGCAGCAATCCTGGAACCCAGGTACGGATCTTCTCCGGATCCTTCTGAAACCCTTCCCCAGCGGGGATCGCGGGCGATGTCAACCATCGGTGAAAAGGCCCAGGCCAGACCGTCGGCACTGGCTTCACGTGCTGCGATCCTTGCGGTTTTTTCAATCAGAGCCGTATCCCAGGAACAGGAGAGCCCCAATGGAATCGGGAAAATAGTCCTGTGTCCGTGAATCACATCCAGTCCGAATATTAAAGGAATATGCAATCGCGTATTTTTTACAGCAATATCCTGCGCCTGTCTTACTTTATCAGGACCTGTAATTCCAAACAATCCTCCCACCATTCCCTTACGGATTTTATCATCTACATCTTTGCTCACAACAGAACCGGTAACGGCCCCGCCAGGAGTTACCAGGTTTAGCTGACCTATTTTTTCATCAATAGTCATCTTGCTCATCAGGTTGCTGATGAAATGCATCCATTTTGGCATCCTGTGCGCGGATGCTAAATGAAATAATCAGTGCAAAGCAAATCGTTAGAACCTTTTTCATCTTTGTTTATTTTGATAAGAATATAATTATAAAATGATTGGAGATCTAAAAAGAGTTTTAGGCTTTAACTTAGGGCCTGGATCAGTTTTAGCAGTTTCGGCTTTCAGCTTTAGGCTTATTTTAATAAATACGGTGTAATTGCTTTTTGCCAGATAGCATAACCTTTAGCATTCATATGCAGATTGTCCTCCAGAAAAATATCTTCATCACCGATCCATCCGGGTTGAACATTTTATGATAGACGTCCACGAATGCTGCATGCTGCTGCAGTGGAAAGATAAGTCTGGATGAGCAGGTTGGCATTTTCCATTTTTTCTTTCAGGTGGATACGGCTGGGGCTGGGTTTAATGGAAACGAATAAAATATTTTCTCCCGGAAGGTTTGTTCTTATCAATTCGAATAAGGTCTTAAACCGTTCAAATACCGAGTCGGCCGTCACGGCGTCGGAAGAAGCCAGGTCATTGTCACCGCAATAAATCACCACCTGTTTGGGATGATAGGGAATAAATGATTTCAGATGCATAACAAATCACATCAGGAAAGGTTGATCCGCCGAAACCTCTGTTGATAATGGTATAGCCGGGAAAATAATTGCTTATATCTGTCCATTTTGTAAATGATGAACTGCCGACAAAAAGAATGGCATTGGAGGGTGGAGGATTTATCCTGTCCTGCTTTTGAAATTCCTTTATGTCGTCCGCGAAAGGCTGGGCGAAACAATTACCCGTAAAAAATATAGCGATTACGGGAAGAGTGATTTATAAAATTCTCATGAGAATTATTTTTTGTTCGGTTTTATTTCAGGGAACGGTTTGATTCTGAGTAAGATCATGTAACGTTTCATGGATGCGATTCAGGTGATATTACTTCAATGGGTTTTGTTTTTTCAGAAATACCGTTTTCATTAAAGGCTTCAATGGAAAAATAATATGTTCTTCCCTTATCCATCGGTTTAAAATAATATTGGTTATCATTATACACCATCACATTATTATATAGTTTATCCGGTGCTATGCCCCAGTAAATATTATATCCTGTGGCATTGTTTACCGTGATCCATTTGATAAGTGCATTTCTTGAATCATTTTCACTGCGTAATACGATGAACTGTTTCACGGTATCGGGTTTTTGCTCCTGTTCCTTTTCCAAAGACACGTAAACCGCTGATAGCAAATTTACCGGTTGGCATGTGAATATTTTCTAATTTCAAATATCGGGTACTGACAGGTTTGGATAATTCCAGGTATTCATGGGGAATATCAGTCTGGTTATGACTTTTATCGACGAGGATCTTCCAGTTTTTTCCATCTGAAGATTCCCAAAGAATGTACTGATGATAAATGCCCTGCATTTTTCCGAGAAAAGATGAATCCACGTCCTGATCAGCATAGTTGATCTGTACCGCATATACAGTACTCGAATTTCCCAGATCTGTTTGAATCCATTCATGTGCATTTCCAGAAGCTGCGCACCAGTAAGTTCTGATATCTTCATCCACAGCGTTGTTGGCTGTAAATCCGCCGAAGGTGGACGAAACCTCCACAGGTTTATTATAATTCAGCAGCATCCATCCCGCGAAATTTCCCCTCATATGATCCTTTTTTTCCGCGGGGAGAAACTGTGGGTAATCGCCAAAAGCTGTATTCGAATACAATATGTCATCAGTGTCAAAACCTGCCGGCCAGATGCCGAGCCTTCTTTCAAAATTATTTTTCATGTTCACCACCATCGTAGATATATGCCACCAGTTTTTATATGGATCCTGGTAAGTGGCTCCATGACCAGCGCCCCGGGCAAATCCGCCGGGCTTATATGAAAAGGGATTGCTGGCCTGATAAGTGAAGGGACCCATGGGATGTTCAGAAATATAAACCCCATCGCCATATCCGCGGATCTCGGTGCCCGGACCGCCATACTGGAAATAATATTTTCCATTGTGTTTATTCATCCAGGCTCCCTCAATAAATGGATTCAGAAAATTATTATCATTGTATTCGCCAAACCGTTCCCAGCCGTGAATATCGTCGTGCAGTTTGATCAGCTCTTTATGTTCGCCGATAGGTTGTAAAGTTTTGTGGTCTATTTCCCATCCGTAAATCGGATACAAATTGCTGGAACCATGATAGAGATAAATTCTTCCGTCGTCATCCAGAAATAATGCCGGATCCCATGCGCCAGCCTGAAATGAATCCACGGCCTCCTTCCACTGATCCTGTTTTGGATTCGTGCTCATCCAGATCGGAAAATTTTTTGCATAGGTGGAACCGACGACCAGCAAGGTATCGCCGAGCACCAGTGTAGCGGGCGCGCAGAGATCATCATAAACATGATGATAAGGTTTTAAAAAAGAGCGACGGATAAAATGCCAGTTCAGCATATCGCTGCTCCACCAGTAACCCCATTGATTGGTGGAGAATAAATAATAATCACCCTTATACATGGTAATAACCGGATCGGCGGTAGCGCGGTGCCTTCCTGCTTCAGAGAAATTCGGAATGGGCGTATAACCGTAATCGATGTTAATAGGATTGCAATACGTTTTTTGCTGGGCCTCTGCATTTAGGATGAAGATTGTACCGAGTAATAACAGAAGTTTATTTTTCATGAATTATTTACTTCATTATATATGGAGATTCAAATCCCAGTCTTTTCAATCCGTTTTGCACATCGGGGATTTTCATAAACAGATTCCATATAAGGCCGGATCTGTAATTCTCTATCATGACAACAATCGGCCCTTCATCAATTGCAAGGTGGGTTTTTGCATACCAGTTATGTGATTCACTAAAGCCATCGGAAAATCCATAAGGTCCCCAGATCTTATCACCCAGGTCATAATAGAAATGTTTCAGTGCCTGCATGGAATATTCCGGTGTATAGGGAAAAGATGAAAGCGCAGCCGTGGGTTGAATAACGCCTAAGTCAACCTCCGGACAATGCGCCACATATCCTTTGTAACTATCTCCGGCAGTGAGTCCCCAGCAATTCTCCCCATAGCCTTTATATTTTTTAGGATTCTCAATACAATAAGCCCGGTTGATCAGTGTATGATTTTTTACCTGTTCCCAATAATCGATACCCATACTATCCTTCATTTGATGAGGATCGATTCCCATATAGGTGTACTGTTCAAAAAACAACGGGCCACCTTTATCATAATTTCCCAATGGCAAAACATTTCCGTAGTAGGTTTTACCATTTTTCCATCCTCCGTTATTAACCCATGTGTTTGTATACACTTCTTTTGAAATGGGATGCGTATGGGAAGAAGCAGCGATGATATAAGTGATCAATGCTTCGTCATAACCAAACACAGGGAAATTCATATCAAACCCATTGTTGGGACTCCAATGCCAGTATAATTTATTATCAGCCCTGACATGCGCGGTCCAGTTGGCAGCCTGCCACATCTGGTTTACTCTTTTTTGAAAATACTTTTCAGGTAATGAATTTCCATTGAAATATTCTTTCGCAACGAGCATGCCCATCATCAGGTAAGATGTTTCTACAATGTCTGCGCCATCATCTATTCTGTCGAAAGGAATTACTTTGCCGGTTGTTCCGTTTATGAAATGCGGATAGATGCCATGATAGCAATTGGCTTTAATTAAAAAATCTGCAATCTTGATCAATCTGTTCAATGCAGTATCCCTGCCAATCCATCCACGGTTCACTGCAACAACGGTTGCCATGATTCCAAAACCTGTTCCTCCCGTCGCGCATGCTTCAGGTCCGAATGTTCCTTTGCTCAGGTTGGGTTCATCATCTGCTTCATTAATATAATCCCAATAGTATTCAGCTTTAACCGTATTGTCTCTTTCTCTTGCCATGCCACTCACCGGATGAGCATATTGCCAGAAAAACCGGAATGTCTGTCGCTGTACAATATCCAGTAATACTGAATCAGAGATATTTTTAATGATACCCACAGGTATGATAGAATCTTTATTTGATAGACGTACCTGCGGATTTTTCTTTTGAGAGAACGTAGTAATGATTGAAAAAAGAAAAAAAGCAGTTGCGAATAGTTTTATTTTCACGTCCTTTATTTTTTCAGCCATGGACTTTCATATCCTAATTTAACCAATCCGCTTTGTATTTCCGGTGAACTCATGAAGAGTTTCCACAGCAGGCCGGAGCGGTAGTTTTCAATCATCACAACGATAGGACCTTCATCGATTGCCAGATAACTTTCAGCATACCAGTTTTTGCTTTCATTGAACCCATCAACAAAACCATAATTACTCCAGATCTTATTTCCAAGGTCGTAATAAAAATGTTTCAGCGCCTTCATGGAATATTCCGGTGTATAAGGGAAGGAAGAAAGAGCAGCGGTAGGCGTGATCGTACCGAAATCATTCGTTGGCGAATATGCATTGTATCCGTCGTAGGTATCACCGGCTGTAAGGCCCCAGCAATTTTCACCATATCCCTTAAAATGATTCGGATTAATAACACAGTGTTTGTAATTGATCAGCGTATGATTGTAATTCTGCTCCCAATAATCGGCGTATTCATCTTTCAACCCGTGCGGATCAAGTCCCATAAAACTGTACTGGGCAAAGAAAAGCGGGCCGCCATAATCAAATCCAAGAGGCAGTTTGATTCCGTAGATAAGTTTTTCCATTAATGAAATGATTACTTACGGCCCAGCATTTCCTATAAACGTTTTCAGTAATGGGATAGGTTGGGGAAGAAATGCCGAGTATATAAGTAATGAGACATTCATTCCATCCACGGAGTTCGAAATTCATACTCCAATCGTTATTGGGACTCCAATGCCAGTACAAGGAATTTCCCTGGTCGCGCTGGTGCCAGCTCCATTCCGCATCTTTCCAGAGCCGGTTGATTTTATTTCTCAATTGATTTTCGAGCGGGTTCTGTTGGTTGAAATACTGGCGTGCGCAAAGCAGTCCTTCAAAAAGGTAAGACGTCTCTACGATGTCTGCGCCGTCATCTTTTCTGGAGAAGGGAATGGTTACGCCGGTAGCTCCATTGAGCCAATGAGGAAATATGCCGTGATAACTATTGGCTTTTAGTAAAAAATTTACTTCTTTCAATAAATGTTTTATAGCAGTATCGCGCGTGATCCAGTGGCGGTCGGTAGCGACGATGATGGCCATGATACCGAATCCGCTGCCACCGGTTGTGACAACTTCATTTCCATAAGCGGGTGTGGTGTTAGACCGTTCACGTGCAAGGCCGCTGACAGGATGGGAGAAATCCCAGAAATATTTGAAAGTTTGTTTTTGAACGAGGTCAAGCAGGGCACTATCGGAAATCGGTTGACGGTGTGCCGACGAAATGTTAGACCCGGTTTTTTCAACCGGTGTCGCAACCTGCGCAATTGAAAATATTGATAGTGAAAGTAGAAGCCAGCTAAAAATTCCTTTTTTAAACAAAGAATAAGGCATAACCATTTAGTTCAGATTCGGGCTCGTAAATCCAAGATTCTTCATTCCGGTTTTTACTTCAGGACAACTCATGAAGAGGTTCCATAAAAGACCCGAGCGATAATTTTCGATCATGATAATTTCAGGGCCCTGATCTATTGCAAGGTAAGAATTTGCAAACCATACATTCGTCAGGTTGAATGCATCTGTAAATCCATATTGTCCCCAGATTTTATCTCCCAGTTTATAATAGAAAAAGTGAAGTGCATTTATTGATTGTGCCGGAGAATAGGGCAGGGAAGAAATGGCCGCTGTTGGAGAGATAACTCCATCATCGTTGGTTGGTGAGTGTGCCGAATATCCGCCCTGCTCATCGCTTGCGGTAAGCCCCCAGCAGTTGCTGCTATAGCCATTAAAGTTATGAGGGTTTGCTGCACAGAAATTGTAGTTAATGAGTGAATGATTCTGATCCTGCATCCAGTAATCGGCGTAGGCATCGCTCAGATTATTAGGATTAATTCCAAGGAAAGAATAGTGGGCAAAAAATAGCGGTCCTCCATAATCAGGTCCCAATGGAAGTGTAAGGCCGTAAAACATTTTACCATTTTTTATAGCACCGTTAAGTGCCCAGCCATTATCATAAACGATTTTGGGAATGCGGTTGGAATCCACATTAGAAGAGGCTGCCAGTGCATACACGATCATTGCTTCATCCCAGCCGTTGATCTGCTGATTGATCGCGAAATTAAAATCGGGGCTCCAGTGCCAGTACAATACATTTTGTCCGTTTTGCCGGAACCAGTTCCATTCAACAGCGTTCCATAAATTATTTATATTATTACGAAGTGTTACTTCGGTAGGATCGTTGGTATTAAAAAACTGCCGTGCAGTAAGAAGGCCCTGCATCATATAAGAAGTTTCAACGAGGTCGGCGCCATCATCCTGTTGACTGAAAGGTATGGTTGCGCCGGTTGTTCCATTCATCCAGTGCGGGAAGGCACCATGATATCTTTGTGCTTTGTTAGTTAAGAAATTAACGATGGTATCTATTCTGGCAAGACCCTGTGCACGGGTGATAAAATTTCTTTGGATGCCTACCAGGAGCGCCATTACGCCAAATCCGCTGCCACCAGTAGTTACGGTTGTAGCATCTGAATTACGTTCACGGGCCATTCCGGAAGTCGGGTCACCGAAATCGTAGAAGTATTTAAATGTTTGTTGTTCAACGAGTGTCAGCAAGTGCGCTATCTGATATTTGTGGAAATTTATCTGTTGTGTCGATGGCCGTCACGATTTTGATTGTAAGCTGGTTTTTCAGAGCTGTGCCACCCGTTGATTTTAATCCGGTTGAGATGGTTAAAGTGTAATTGGTAATGTTATTCAGAACAGAAGAGGGAGTAACAATGATCGTGCTGTCACTGTTCGCATAGGAATAATTGTCTGCTATGATAACACCGTTTCCAGTCATGGTTGTGTTTGGCGCAACGGTTGATTTGTCTACCGGAGATGAGAATGAAACTTTTATGGTTGTGTTTTTATTCACGTTATACATAATCACTCCATTATATGGCGTGTCGTTCACTGTGGAGTTCAATATAAGGAAGGGACCAGACGGAGTTGTTCCGGAATTATTATTCTTTTTGCAGGAAGAAAAAATAAAGGCGGTCAAAATAAATATGAAAATCGATTTCACTGATAGCAAATTGTATATGAAAACAAATTATCTTAAGTTAGTTTATTATATATACTAAAAAGGCTGTCTAATTCTAGACAGCCTTTTTAGTTTAAATCACATTGATTTTATCTTCCGGCTTGTCCATTAAGGAATAAACCTGATACTTCAGTTTGAGTCAATGCTCTGTCAAATACTCTTAGTTCATCAAGTTGTCCTAAGTAATTTGCTGTTGCAGCTTTCTGTCCAAAAAGTCCGTCTGGCCATGTACCGATGACAATGCTCTGTGGAGCATCAGTAAATTTCAATTTCCCCAGGGAGTCGTCATTGTACCGTCTGTCCAAAGGGGATTGGAGTTATATAGCACCGGGCCAGGGGCTGGGTGAACCTGCAGGTGGAGCAGGAGAAAATGCGGTATTTGCACCTGTTGGAACAGCATTTTGGTATGTTGTATAGGTAGAAGTTCCACCATTATAACTAACCGTAAAAAACGTCCATTTACCAATTGCTCCGATATTAAATGTTTCCGGAACAAAAAGCGCATAGTTTGGGTTATCACCGATATCCCAAAATCCTGGATGAATTCTAAGGGAATCTCCTGTCAGGTTTTTATTGGCGGGGGATTCGAATTCGTTGATGAGTTCACCTTGTTGGGTAGCGCCATTATAAAAAAATACTCCCTGTGTTGTATTCGTATCAACCTTGGAAGGCAGATTATACCAGAACGAAATGGTATAACTTGTCAGCGAAGTAGGAAAACTTGCCGGTGGAACCAATGTTGCATAAGCTCCGACAGCACCCTGGTAAGACATACCTCTTACGCCTGTAGCTGGATAAGTTATTGTACCGGTAACAGTGGCTGTAAGACCACCTTTGTGATCATTGGCATCACCGTCAAAAGGCCAATAGGCAATAAGAGCATCGGTAGCCACAGAATCTGAAGATACATAACCTCCTATTGGAGTAGTGGAGGAGGAGCCACTGGAAGATTTCGAACATGATACAACGGACATTGTAGCAATTGTTATTCCCCCTATAACTAATAGTGAAAATTTGCTTCTTACTTTTTTCATACTTTTTGATTTTACTTTAATAATGAATAAATACTTGCTTATGTTTATTTGGTCTTCCTGCAAAACTAATACCCTATATTTTGTGTTAATGTCCCCCCACTGACAGCTATTTCAGATGATGGAATTGGTAATAACTCGTTAACACCTGCTTTAAAATTTTTTCCTGAAGCCTGCATAATTTGTGCCGCACGCCCCTGCCTTACAATATCCCAAAATCTATCATGTTCCATTGCCAGCTCCACTCTGCGTTCGTTCCATATAGCTGTACGCAGATCTGATTGTGAGGTTGCCGTAGTAGGCAGTAAACCTGCCCTGCTTCGTACCTGATTCAGGTTCATAATAGCGCTTGAAGAATTTCCTAATTCATTGTCTGCTTCCGCTTTAATTAAAAGCAATTCAGCATATCGCAGGATATGAACGTTTTTTTGGCACAACCCACGATTATTGATAAAGGATTCAATTTGTGCCTTGGCACCACCCGGAAGTATCTGACTATGATAGGCTTTATAATTATAATATGTATGAGTTCCCAATAAAGTAGGCACTACAAATCCGTCGAACAGGGTATCCGGTGGGGATGATGCCGGAAGATCTATGATAGTTGCCGCTTTTCTCTGGTCACCGGCTTCATATGCATTTGCAAGATCTGCGGTCGGCATATCAGAGACCAAAACCATCGTCGCCCAAAGGCTGATTAAAACCCGGATTATTCCAGGGAGTTGTCGGTGTACCCATACCATTGTCCTGTCTAGGTCCCTGGAATTCCACATATTCGGGAATTCCATAGTCCACATTTCCATATAATCCTGTCTCCACTTCAAATATTGACTCAGCACAATTGTCACCGGCCTGTCGCCAGAGGATCGAATAATCCGGCATCAATTGATATTGTCCTGAGTTAATCACATCCTGTGCCAAACTATCTGCTGTCGTCCAGTTCTTCAAATACATATCGACTTTCGAAAGTAATGTTTCCGCTGCTCCTTTAGTAGCCCTTCCCACGGCTGTAGCCGATTTTAACGGTAAATTGGCGACAGCAAATTGCAAATCGGGAATAATTCCCTTATTGTATACATCGCTTAATGTTGCACGAAAATAAAACGAACTGTCCTGGTTACGCGGACCGGTCGGAACAGTTAATACCAGCGGCACACCACCAAACATCCGGACAAGGTTAAAATATAAATAACCTCTCAGGAAACGCATTTCAGCAATTTGTGTTGTTAGTTGGGCAGGCGTTAACATTCCGGCAAGTTTCGGCAGGTCGTTTATAGCAACATTTGCGCGGGAGATACCTGCATAATATCCACGCCATAATCCGGCAACATAGGTATTGTCAGATGTGACAGTGAAATTATCTATATCTGCGGCAAGGGGTTGATCGCTTGCATAACTTCCTTTATCTGCATCATCAGAGATGATGTTTGTAACAGTAATAAAATAAATACCATGAATATCGTACGATCCAAAACCCGACTGCGTGGGATCAGGTGTGATCAGTGCATTATAAGCACCCGTAACTTCAGCAGCAATAACCTGTGGATCGTTGGTTGAACTGCCCTGTCCCTGCAGGGGGACATCTAAAAAACTTTTTTTGCATCCGGCTATCGCCAGAGAAAAACAAAAAAGAAAAAGCAATTTATTTTTCATCTTTCTTAATTAATATTTTCAAATCTTTATTACAATTACAATCCAAGATTTACTCCGAAAGCAAATGTTCTGATCGTTGGATAAGTATTATAGTCAATTCCTGAATTAGTGGGTGTAATCGGAATAACCGTATTGGCCATAACCGCACCGGTGTTATTAATCGTAGATGCACTTGGTAATTCAGCAAAAAACCATCATACTTTTTTAGTGTTAAGAGATTTACCCGTCAAAGAATATCCTGCAACTTGTAATAACCTTTTGTTTATTCAGAATTTTTGCCGGCAAAGTATAACCAATAATTAAATTATTTAGCCGGACAAAAGTGCCTGATGCAATGAAATAAGACGAGGCAGGAAGGTTTCCTCCATTCGCTCTTGGTTGTGTTTGCGATTGATTTGATGAAGTCCAGAAACTGGTTGCAACAGCACTTTCAATATTGTCGGTAGCTACTACCCTTGCCTGCAATTTTCCATTGTAAACCTGGTTGCCGATATTGGAATAAATGTCGAATGAAAAATCAAAACTTTTATAGTTGATACCACCCGACATGCCAACATAAATTTTAGGCTGATAACTCCCTGGAACACTGTATCCAGTGGTGCCGGTATATTTGGATTTGGCTGTTTTACAGCGGTGTTATATTTATACTTGAAGTCTCCAGGCTAAGGACCTATAGGTTGCAAAACATTTCCATTGGCATCCTTATAATTATTAATATCTGAGTAACTCTGGAAAACACCACTACCTGTCTCATAAAAAAAGAACCTATGGGGTAACCCGCTTTTGTTTCTGTTGTAAATTACCCATTTATTGTGCCATCAAAAAATGGTATTCCCCCATTCAAACTGAGCACTTTATTTTGGTTATAGGAAACATTGCCACCGACAAAAATAAGAAAGGTCTTCGTTTATTTTATCATGCCAGCGGGCAGAAAACTCCAGACCCTTACTATCAATTGAAGCGGCGTTAGTTTGTCCACTCCAGCAGTAATATTACCTTATTTAATTGCGCCCTGGCTACCAAAAGTACCCGGCACCTGTACATAAATTAAAGCGTTGTCAACTCTTTTATCATATACATCGAATTCTCCGGTAAGTTTTCCTTTAAGTATAGCGTATTCAAATCCTAAATCGATCTCATTCGTAGTTTCCCATTTTATATTGAGGTCTTTTATTTGCGCAGGTGATCGATCCCGGTTACCGAGCCGTTGGCTGAACTACCACTGTTGAAAAAGTAGGGTAGATTTGAGATACTAGTCGGCACAGATCCATCAGCCAGGGGAACATTAAAATCACCAATTCCCCCCAGCTGGCCCTGATTTTTTTCAGATACTGAAATATTTGCTGGTTCTGCATGAAATTTTCATTCGTCATAATCCATCCGGCACTTACCCAGGAAAATAACCCCAGCGATTCGCCTCATTAAAAACGGAACTGCCATCTGCGCGAATATTTGCATTTAATAAAAACCTGTTGTCATAACTGTATGTTACCCTGCCGAAATAAGAAGCGGTTGTATTTTTCTGAACGGAACTGCTGTTTGATTGTGTAACTGGTCACCGTCTTGTAAATACCATTCACTTTCATAAGGAGGCACTTTATTTCTGGTACCGGAGAAACTTGTTACATAATTTCCTGGGCTTCCGTGCCAGCGAGTACTATTTAATTTGTTTTTCCAAATTCACCTGTGTAAGTGGGGGTATCTACACCATACCCAACGGGTGGAATTTAATTTGGCGACAGTCAGTGTACTCAGATTCGGTCCCTGGCTGCCTCCGGTAACATTAAAAAATGTGGTGTCGTTCAGGATGCGCGTGTGTATGCGCGATCATTATAATATTAGAGATCATCAGCTCCAAAGGTTGACCTGAAAGCAATGGATGATATGGGTTTAATTTCCAGGTAAGCACTTCCCCTGGAGTTTATTTGTCCGACTCAGATCGTTTACACTTTGTGCATCTAACACAGGATTTCCGACATTTTTTGATATTGGGAAGTGTCGAACTTTCCATTTACCATGGCCGGAACTAACGGCGACGCACGATATGCATCTTCCGTTATACTATTTACAGGAACATTTTGTGCAGTCTGACCTGCAAAGAAAGTGTCGTGCCTAATTTCAAAAACGTAGCCGGTCAGTATTGGTACTTAAAACGTATAGTGTACCTGGAATAATCATTGTTGATGATCACACCTTCATTGGTTTGATAACCGATGCTCAAGGCATATTTATCCTGTGTGCTGCTGCCGGAAACTGAAATATTATAGTTTTGATAGAAAGCCTTAGTAACACTTCATCATACCAATTTGTATTGTACCCTGTATTCGTCACTGGTAAACCGGTTAACTGTCCTGGTAGTTAATATGTATCGTGGTGGGCGTTGTGGCCATGGGTCGAACATAAGCAGCCTGCTCACTCCGATGTTAGCTGAAAAGTTTACTTTCATTTTTCCTGATCCCTGTCTTGTAGTAATCAGTATCACACCATTGGCACCTCTGACACCATCTGTGGAACATGCTGATGCATCTTTTAATACATCGACGAAGTAATATCAACAGTATTGATATTGGTAGATATCTGCGTCCATTCCAGATCCCATGACGATCTTGAGTGGGTTTCCTCCGGCCGATATCGATGCCAGGAACCCCGTATCGCTCCCCTGGGGTAAACCTCCTTGGTTGTCCACTAGCTGTTACCTGTACTCCGGCAACCTGGCCCTGAAGTGCTTGTGTTGCTGTTAATACAGGCTGTTTGACAAGTTCAGCACCTTTTACGGTGGCCGTCTGCACCGGTAACATCTATTTTCTTTTTGAGTTCCATATCCCACTAACAACAACCTGATCCAAATGTATTTAGACGTAATGGATCGATTTGAATATTTAAATCTGTCTGGTTGCCCAATTAATTTCCTGTGTGTATATCCAATGGAAGAAATTACCAGAGACGCATTATCAGGAACTGAAATAGTGAAGCTCCCCTGGCATCTGTAGTGGTTCCTGTTGTTCTCCTTTTTACAGTGATGGAAACCTCCTGAAAGAGGTTCATTATTTTCATTGTAATTTTCCCTGTATAATGATTTTATCCTGATCTACATCAGTCGAACTAATTACAATTAGTTTATTATCCAGCATTTTATACTGCAAGATTTGTTCCGGTGAAAATACTTTTGACACTTCACTCAGTCTGCATTGTCAGCATCTACTCTACCATTTTATGTATACCGGCAACCTGCTATTGAATAAAAAATGATATCCGCTTTCTTTTTCAAGTGTAGAAAAAACCTGGTTTATCTCCACATTTTTCATATGAATGGAAACGAATGGCTGTCCGGATGCCTTTGCAGAAAACTGCAGCAATGCAATAAAGACCAGCAGTAAACTGCATTTCATAAATGATGAGATTTTCATTTTGGCTGATATTGATTGAATTCCTTTAATACTATTATAAATAAAAACCTGGTTGCCTTTTACTTCATAAATAAAATCTTCCGTCGACATCGCGGCCGTTAATCGCAAAGCATCCAGCGCCTGAGTTAAAGACTCGTCTTTAAAACTTCCTGTGAAATGAATCGTATACAACGATGAATGCATTCACCTGAAAGGAAACACCATATTTTCTTTCCATATTTTTCAAAATCCCACGAAGCGACATATCATTAAAGTAAAGACGATTCTGAACCCAGCCCGTTTCCGCAATGATACTGTCGGACCCAATTCTGTTAAGGTGTTGTATGCTCATCACCGGCATTTGCACCGTGGCAGTCTTGTTAACACTGGGAGATAAAAGGCGTTTCAGATTTATCTATGATAAGTTTTGATTGGGTTTGAGAATAATTTTTTTTGATGACAAAGGATGGGAAGGTTACTTCAATACTCCCCCTGATTAAACTCGTCTCAATGGTTTTTTCACCCGGGTATGATTTCACATTAAATACAGTTCCCAGTACTTTAATATTTATTTTTCCGTATGAATGATGAAAGGTTTGCCTGGATTTTTCACCACATCAAAATATGCTTCACCACTCAGTGTAACTTCTCTCAATTTGTTTCCATACATGAATCGTAAGCTGAGACGGCTACCTGCATTGAGACAAACAGCTGCTGCCATCCGGAAGCAGGAGATTTGTTTTAGATCCATTTCTTGTTACTACTTCCCAAACAGGTTTCTGATTTACAGTAGCAACCAGTGCATTGCGGATACTGTAAAAATAATATCCAACTGTGACAGGAAAAACCCGGCAATTATATAATGCAAGTGATTTCCAATTCATGTAATCGGATGTGAAGTTTTGGAAATTCATCGATGGATAAACTTTTTTCCATTCGAACCCATATCGATTCCTTTGGAATACATTCTTTCCATATGCTTTTGAAAAGCTATTTCAGATTGTTCGGGCTCCTGTTGGGATTTCTTTTTCCACATATCGTGGAGTGCTTCCAGGGAATAATGCAGATTCAGGATCTTTGCGCAAGACTGTTTCCAATTCTTTCAAATCACCCGGGGATGCTTCGCCAGCAAGCTTTTTAGCGATTAGATTCCATATGTGATCATTATCCATGCAGGAAGCTAGATCTACTAAGGACAGGTATATTTCAAATTTACCCCCAAAGAAAAAAAAATAAAGTGTGGAGGTGGTGGTGTGGGAGTGTGGTGGTGTAGTAGTGTGGTATTCTTCAATGATAGACCGGCTATAACCGGTATACTCCTGCCGATATCGAAATGGATGGCGGCACTGATTTTTTTAAGTGCGATGGCGAGCTGATTTTCGATTGTTTTTTCACGAAACCTGCAGTATTTCTGCAGCTTCCCTGTATTTGAAACCATATTCCTTTACGAGTTTGAAAGAAAGCTTACAACGGGGAGGTACTTTTCCACTACCTCCAGAATTCGACGCATCATTTCTGCACTGATCATACATTCCTCAGGATCGGGGCCGGTGAATGAGTCTGGTTTTATAATTTCAATATCTGCGTGATGCTGCCTTTTTTGTTTTTCAAGCTGGTTGATACTCAGGTGACGGGCAGATACAAAGCAATACACGCGCAGATTTTGAATCTCTTCCAGCGTTTCTCTTTTCTCCCAGATCTTCATAAACAAATCTGAAACGATTTCTTCAGCTGATTGTCGTGATTTAATAATTCCTGTTACAAACTGGATCAAAGAAGAATAAAATCCGGTAAATAATTCCTTATAAGCGAGTTGATCGTTAAACCGGCTTATCCTGGTTTGCAGATATTTTATTCTTGAGGCAGCAATCGTTGGCATTAAAAACAGTTTTGGCAGGTGGAAGACAAGTTACCGAATAAACTGAACATATTGATTGACCATGTTATGCAATTATTTGCTGCATTTAAATGATCGGGATGCAGAATATTTTAATCGTGACACCGAAAGCTATATTTTTGCAGCTGCCTGAAAAGGCGGGACCCTTAGCTCAGTTGGTTAGAGCATCTGACTCATAATCAGAGGGTCGCTGGTTCAAGCCCAGCAGGGTCCACAGACGTTCATTATTTAAAACACATTGTATTTCAAAGGCTCACGGCCATGGCTATGGGCCTTTTTTATTGATTGCTTTAACCTTTTATTAACCTGAAGGCAAATACATTTGTCACACAATTGAAATTATGAAGAAGCTCGTTAGCATGGCATTGCTGATATTTTTGGGTCATGCTGTTTTTGCACAGGCCAGCTCCGATACCACAAAAGACGGGAAGAAGAAAGTTACTTATGCATCACTCAACCTTGCGAACCGGGCAAACGATCATTTTATGATCGAATTCAGTTACGATAACTGGATAGGCAAAACCGATACGATGAATACTTCGGGCTTTTCCCGGGGTTTCGCCTTTTATTTCATGTACGACTTCCCATTTAAAAGCGACCCGCATTTTAGCGTAGGCGCCGGGATCGGAGTTGACGCCAGTAATATATTCTTCGCTCAAACGGAAGTGCTGGTGGCAGCGCAAGGGAATCAGACACTCGCTTTCCCAAATACTTCAACCACTGACCATTTCAAGAAATATAAACTGGTACTCACCAACCTGGAACTGCCTTTGGAACTCCGGTATGCATTTCATCCCGAGAATACCAACAAAAGCTGGAAGGTTGCCCTTGGATTTAAGGCGGGTGTATTGCTCAGTGCTTATACCAAAGGGAAGGATCTCTTAACCGCCGCAGGCCAGCTGGAGAATTCATATATAGAAAAACAAAGCTCCAAAAGATACTTTAATGGTGGCCGCATCGTCGGTACCGCCCGCGTCAATTATGGCTGGATCGGCGTTTTTGCACAATTGCAACTTACTCCTCTGATTATTAACGGAGCCGGTCCAACCGTCAATCCTTTTTCCATCGGACTTGTTCTTAGCGGACTTTAATGAGCTATGAGATATGAGTTATGAGATATTGGGCCGTGGATTATTTTTCATATCCCATATCTCATATCTCATATCTCATAGCCCATATCCATCTTATCTTTAACGAAATTTAATCGAATTGGCCTTAGAACGACATATCATGCAGCCGGAGGAAAAGGCTGTTTTAGTGGCTGTGATGCAACAGGATCAGACCGAGCAACAGGTTAATGAATACCTGGATGAACTTGCCTTTCTGGCTGAAACCGCCGGGGCAAAAACCATTCGCAAATTCGTACAGAAACTTGCGCACCCCGATAGCAAGACTTTTATCGGCAAGGGTAAGCTGGAAGAAATCAAATCTTATGTTCAGGGAAAAGACATCCGTGTTGTGATTTTTGATGATGAACTCTCCGGTTCCCAGATCACTAACATTGAAAAGATTCTCGACACAAAAACCATCGACCGGTCAGATCTTATCCTTGACATTTTTGCAAGAAGGGCTAAGACCGCACAGGCACGGTTGCAGGTTGAACTGGCTCAGTATCAGTATTTACTGCCAAGACTGAGAGGGATGTGGAAACATCTGGAAAGACTGGGAGGCGGTATTGGTACAAGGGGCCCCGGTGAAACGGAAATTGAAACTGACCGTCGTATTGTTCGTGATAAAATCACCCTTCTCAGGAAAAAACTCAGGGAAATTGATAAACAGGCGCAGACTCAGAGAAAAGAAAGGGGTGAACTTGTGCGGGTAGCGCTCGTAGGATATACCAATGTGGGCAAATCGACCCTTATGAATTTGCTGAGCAAGAGCGATGTTTTTGCAGAGAATAAATTATTTGCAACTCTGGATACCACAACAAGAAAGCTGGTTTATGAAAATATGCCTTTTCTGATGAGCGATACCGTAGGATTCATAAGAAAACTGCCGCATCACCTGGTAGAAAGTTTCAAAAGCACGCTGGACGAAGTCAGGGAGTCGGATCTTTTATTACATGTGGTAGACATATCCCATCCAAGATATGAAGAGCAGATAGGTGTGGTGAACAAAACGCTTCAGGAAATCAATGCTTTTGATAAACCTGTGATTTATGTTTTCAATAAGATGGACAGGTATGAGGAATTGAACTTTGATGAATGGCTGGAAGCAGGAACCCGGGAGGAATTGCTTAAGGACCTTAAAAAAAGATGGGAAGATGAGACACAGTCGGTCTGCATTTTTATGTCTGCTACTGAACGCTCTAATATCGATGGCCTGCGGGATGCATTGTTGAGCAGGGTGAAGGAACTTTATAAAGAAAGATTTCCATACAGAACAGAATTTCAGTATTAGATCTTTATCTGAGATATACCAAACGGCTGACTGATTATTTCCATCTCCATACGAAGTCCATTGTTTGATGGACTTTGTATGGAGATGGTAGCCTACTGGTACGGATCTGGTAGTACTCTGAGAGCCATTTGATTGTTTTCCAAAAGCGCCGGGGCAATTAAAAACTAGATTTTGATCAGTTCATGGCAACAGTTGTTCCACATTCGAATCACGTTTGTCCGACGTTTCTTCGTGAAACCGCGAAGAATCTTCGTGCTCCTTCGCAGTTTCTTCGCAGATTCACGAAAAAACCCGCAAAGAGCGGCTAATATGCGCGAAGAATCACAACCAGTTTGGGTAGTAACTTAAAAGGAATGTGGAAGTATAGTCTGATAAAAGAGTTTAAATTTTGTTCTTCTTTTAGTTCAATTCTGATTTTGCCGGACACTAAAAAAGCTTATTTTTGCAGCCCTTTCCGGAAAAACTGATTGGGAAATTCCCCTTTAGCTCAGCTGGTTAGAGCCCCGTACTTACGGGACTAGTCCCGCACATGCGGGATTAATCAGAGGGTCTTCAGGAAAATTGAAATGAGAGATTCCCCTTTAGCTCAGCTGGTTAGAGCCCCGTACTTACGGGACTAGTCCCGCACATGCGGGATTGATCAGAGGGACTTTAGGAAACAGAAAAAATATTCCCCTTTAGCTCAGCTGGTTAGAGCATCTGACTGTTAATCAGAGGGTCGTTGGTTCAAGTCCAACAGGGGGAGCAAAAAGGTTCTGAGTAATCAGGGCCTTTTTTTATGTACTTTATCTATATTATTTATTCTGACAGCTCAAACTTATATTATATCGGATACACAAATGATCCGAATCGCAGATTGACAGAACACAATACGAATTCTCATAACACTTTTACCTCGAAACATCGGCCGTGGGCAATGAGAGCTCTCCTTGAATGCGGCATATCAGAATCCCAAGCTATAATCATAGAGCGTTTTATTAAAAAACAAAAGAACAGGAAACTGATTGAATTGCTTTGCAACCCAGGTTTTATTCCTAATGGGAAATTGGCTCAGCTGGTTAGAGTCTCACATATGCAGGACTAGTCCCGATAATGCGGGATTAATCAGAGGGTCGTCCCACAAGTGTGTGATCCAACAGTTGAAGCGAAACGTCTACCAGCATAGCAGCAAACCCAATGTTGGGCGAAGTCTATTTAAGTTCTATCGTTGTCGAATCTCTGAATGTGACTCTTTTCTTAGTGCACTTTTCCATACTTTCTCCTTTTAAGTATATTTTCATGCTGTCTGATCTTCTATCAATTGGTATTGAGGATTTAAAATAGATTATTTTAGAATACGTAGTTTCAAAAAGCTTAATACTTGAATCACAATATTCACCAGAAGACAATTGTAAATTCCCATAGTTGCGATCAACCGCGCAAAGTAATACTGTAAGTTTTAATTTTGAATCCGTTTTTGGCTTAGTATAACGCCATTGTACAACTTCATGTTCTTGCATTCGTTGTTTTCTTCCGGTTGAATCATAGAGAATCATAAAATTTGTAACAGGCCAATCAACCATAAAAGCATACAGTCCAAGTCTACCTTTAGAATCAAAATGGAACACACTTCCCACTCCTTTTTTGACAGACGTATCTCTTACTTCAATAGAGTCATGTAATCCAAATTTGTTGATCTCAAAACGTGAAGAATCTAAACTCTGCAACAAGCTATCATAGTTAACCAAACAAAACTTTTCTTTAACCACATTATCTCGGTTATTACATGCGAGTTGGAAACAAAGGGTTACTATAATTAGATAATTTCTCAAGTTATTGGAATTTATAAAAGATTCTTAAGAGGGTCGATCAGGCCCAGATTGTAATTTACGGTTCTTCTACAGGTGGCATATTATTTTCGCCTAATTCACTCCCAAGTAATTTAATTATTTCATACTCTTCAATTGTACTTGGTTTAACACTTACCTTATTTGAAGTAAAATATGGGAGGCCATGGTTCAAAGAAAATTCAACACCTGCTTTTACTTTCGGAAAACTCTCAATTGTAATTTTTGTTTGAGTCTGCGAAACTGAATCTAAAATAATGTGATAACTTGGAATTAATTTTAACTTACCCCACCAGTTGTAATATATTTTTGAATCCTCCCCTGAAGAAAACCAACCGAACCAATTTATAAAGAAATGATTCTCATTTTGATTTCCACGAATTTTATTAACTTCTCTTTCTAAAGAATCAAATCCTACCTTAAAATCTAATCCATGATATTTACCCTCAGAAAACGTCGAAAATATAATTTCCCGAACTTGGTTTATAGGCGCATTATAATAATAGGACAATGGATTCGGTTTAATAATATGCGTTGTGAAAATGAGGTATCTGGAAAAGAATATTAGAACTATAGTTATAGGAATTATATATAAATATTTTTTCATTATTTAGTTGCTAATACTAGATTTAGTTAGTGTAAAGACTTAATTAAAGCCGATATAATCAGCATACTTTCATTCATCGCCAATTTCCAAAATCGCCACTTTGTTTCGGCTTCTGTCAATTATCAAAAAACCATCGAAAATACCATAAACACTGTACTTGTTTCTTTTATCATTATCGAGTTCACTGTTGATCGCAAGGTGAAAGATTAAACAATTATCAGTTAAATAAGCATTGATATATTTTTGGGCCTCATGCAAATAACTAGGGTCGTCATCAGAGTAACTATTTATTGCTTTTTCAAATAATCCATTAAATGTATGGTTGTCAATTAATTTATAATCAGCCTCCACAATTTTATCCACGCTATAGAAGCCATGGAACTTATTATTGGAAATAGTCTCATTAGTAATTGATCCATCTAAATGCTTTGTCGAAGAATTGAATGTGTGTCCTGACGGATGACCGTCACCACCCCAAAAATAAAAATGGCTGTTTATTATTGAAGAGATTATTTCAGAATTGGAAAATGTATTCAATGGTAATTCACTTATAAGTTCTTTCAGCTTATAGTTACCTATCCTCCTAAATGGAACAAACTTCTCAAACGATTTTGTATAATTTAAAATATTTCCCATTATTTCCTATTCTGTTATGACTAATATGCTTTTCATATTTTCAGAAGCTTGATAGGGTCACCCCAATGTTGAAGATGATTTTAGTAATTAGATGACTTTTTTCTTTTTTCCTTAGCATTTTCCAGTTGCTGTGCTATTTTTAATTGACCCATAGATTTCAACTTGTCAACAAGTTCTTGAAATTCTGGATACGTATTGAAATTTTCTATATCTGCATAAAAGCTAATTAGACCATTTTGTCCTACGATACTGAGTGTCCTATATTCGATAATAAAGATTATGGGATACTTAACTGACAATGATATAGTAATTTCCTGAAGTTGTCCAACTGCATCTGCATCCCACACTAAGGTTTTGCTGATATTGATGCATTTACTAAGAACTTCCTTTGGATAAGTTGCCGCACATTTTTCGAATAAATAAAGGTAATTATATGACTCATTGTATAATTGGTCGAAATGTTTTGATTGAAAAACACGCAAAAATGATTTTGTATTGGATGGGAAGGCGGCAACAAAAGATTCTTGTAGCTTTTTATTACTTGTGTCAGCCACTAATAACTCATAGGCTGATTTAATTTTAACTGCATCCGGAATTAAAGCTTGTGAAAGTAAGGATTTGAAGAAAAATAGAAATGGAATTATCAAAATTGCTTTCATTCAGTATAAGTTAACTTATTTAAGCATCTAGTATTTTCATTTTAAGATTGATATATTCTTAATGCCGTCCTTTCTGCCGCCCAATATTTACCTTTTCCATTCCACTAAACTGTCACTTTGCACATTTAGTTCATATATTTTTCTTGTCAAACTGTCGATGTAAACCCAACCGTCAGTTACAAAACGCTTATTTGAACTACCAGAATCTTCAACATCATGGCCTTTGTGAAATACGTAATATTTCGCTGAATCGGTACCCTTAATATCATCTAAAAGCCACTCCTCAGGGATGGTATCTTTACGAGCCTTTTTAATTAGCTCATCATTTGTATTAGTAATATAATTTAACACTAGTGAGTCATACCAAGGTACTCTTTCGACTGTACTCCCATTGATCAGAATTTTTGGAGTATCAACCTTATTTACTAACGATCCATTTGCATGCCTTCCGCAACCAAATGCGAAAAATGAAATTGTCAAATATTTAAATGTATTTCGGCGTGTGTCAAAGTAGCCTTTTAATAATTCTTTCGATTTCAATTACCAATTCGATTTTAATTTTTTTTGAAATTCAATATAACCTGGTAAATCTCCTAAAGTCAGATTAACATATTCCATAAAATTTACTGGGTCAAGTTCTCTGAAATAATTCTCGTCATTGAGATTTTTTAATGCGAGTATCGCAATCCATGTTTCTCTATCCAAAAACATGCAAAATTCTTCATTATTTTGATTGCTAAAAATTAAACCTTGTTCTACCAACATATAAAAACTAGCTCCCATGTCAACGAAATCTTGTTTTGTTTCCTTACATGTAGCATCTTTAAATGAATTTTCTAAATTATTGACCAAAACCTCTTTTTCAAAAATAAATAACTCAGGAACCAAATTTTTTATAGTAATACTTAAAATATTTTTGCTTTCAAGAAATTCTTTAAAATGAATAATAAAATCATCTTCAAATATTACGTTAAGCTCAAAGAATAAACATTTCTTAATTGTTGAATTAAATACAAATTCAGGTAGCATTTTTCCGTTATATAACTCGCTTATTTTCATTTATTGTTGCACGATTTTTGAGAAGGCTTCAAACCAATAAGATGGTTTTGGAAAAGGTCGTGTTAAAATGTATGCCGATGAATAGAAATTGTTATTGTGAATGTCTATAATTAATTTTTACTGTTACCTGAGCAGACATCGCCTTCTCCACATTTACTCCAATTCCTTTAATATTGCTATATACAGTTCCCACGCTTTTTCATCTAATATAATTTCCTTGGTTATGGTACATTCGCCTCGCCTATTGTCAATACTAGCAATATTCCAACCATTAGCACACATAAAAAGCAAGACATTATCAAAGTCTTTAATTTTATAATCCCTCCGGGGATTAATCAATGTGGAAGCCCTGATGCTATCTGGCAATATTTTTTCCAAGCTTTTGGGGTAAACCACTTTACCACTGAATTCAACGTAACCATAAATATTCACCTTTCTTGTCTGCGCAAATGATGAAATCGAAAACAGCGAAAGGATTAATATGAATGCATGTATTTTCATATTCTATAGTTGAATAGATTTGATGCCGTTTTTAACATTCAGACTTTGAAGGTTATTATAATATCAAAATATACATCCATAAACACGATAAACAATAATTGCCAAAAATGTTTGCAGAATATTAGCGAAGGGGTCGTTATTGGAAATTCCGAAGACTCTGACAATCATATCCAGTTTTTATATTGACCATCAATGCAATTGAATATCATTACTAACAGGAGTCACTCTCATCCGGAATTCATTGATCTCAATGTTCGGAATTTGTATTAAGCCCATCTGATTCGACCATTGTCAGACTATCGCTGCATACTGCACTGATTGAAGCCGGCACCATTCATCGATCTTTAAGGGACGTTCTCTGAAGTCCTTTATGTTGCGAGACACCAAATCGTGAAGTTCATCAGTCAAGAAGATAGCCCTACCGTCGTTTCCGCCGTTTATCAGATACAGCCTTTCATCACTCTCTTGGAGTTTGAGCTGATCGTTGACCATGTCGGCAAATCTTTGTGCAGCCTCACCCCACCCATATCCCTCGAATTTTTTGAATATAACATACTTTTTGCCGTTAATCGTAATTTCATGATCAAGCCATTGATTTTCGGAATCGTATTCTTCCACATGGTCGGATATAGTCAATTTAATGTTTAGTTTTTCGAAGAATGGGGTCATTTCTTTCAGATAATCTACAATACCACCTTGCTCAAATAAATCCTCACCGTCCAATGTATAATGGCGTGGGTCTATTGCTTTATAATGAGGGCCTGACCCTGCGACCTGCGCCATATAATGGCCCTCTACAAGACCTTTGCCTATCTCTAACTTTAGTTGCTCAATGTCGGAAGTGTCGGCATATTTGAAATATCCTAGTTGATCCAACTGATCAGTCACAATTGAAGCCTTCTTGTCCAAGCCAGAAGAATCATCGTTTTCTGCATCTTTCAGATTTACGTTTTTGCGTTTGAAGAAATCCAAAATGCCCATAGTTGAATTTTTACAACAAAATAATCAAAACTGAGGTATGTTAGCATTTCCCGAAACTCATTTTATTTAAGTTTCTCCATTAATGCTTTTAATCCTCTTAATGTCCCATTGTACATTTCACCTTCTTTAAAGCTTGGAAGAAAGGCTGATTCAATTATTTGTTTTGTTTCGTTGTTGGATAATATTTTTTCAATGCCATATCCATTTTGGATACGCATTATTCCGTATCCAGCAGAAATCCCAATTAAAACACCATTATTTTTCCCTTTTTTGTCCAACCCCCCAAGTTTTTAATATGCGCAAAGTAAATTCATCAAAGCTGTCCCTTGTAACCATTGTTGTATCTATTGAAATAATTACAATCTGAATAGTAGTCTTGCTTTCAAAGTCTTTTATAAGTGAGTCGAGATTTGTTATTTGAGTTTTTGAGAAAAGCCCTTCATAATCGTTTACATAACCTCTTGGTTGTGGAATATTTGCAATGCTTTTATTGACAGTTATATTTGGATTTGTGGCATCAGATTGATGCTTATTACTCAAAATAAGATCCTAAGTAATTTCGAGTCGATCATTTCATTTTGAATGGCGTTTATGATTACTATCTCATGAAATTTATTTTGTGTACTTAGCATTAGATTAGCTAATCACCTCATAATCAATATATAAACATCTGAAAGCTTCTTCAAGTCCTCAATAAAATGGTTCGATAAAATGATGCTTGGGGGAGCAAAAAAGCTCTGATTACTCAGAGCTTTTTTTATGTACTGCATTTACATAGCTGAATCATATTTGCTGCATTTGCTTTTACTCCGATCTCAAATTCTTGGACGGATTTGAAAGTGCTGCCCTTGCGGAGTGAAAGGTTGCTGTAAGTATGGCTGTTATGATGATCAACAGGGCCGATAAAATAAATGGTATGGCTGATATGCCCGGACTATATGAAAATGCTTTCAGCCAGTTATTCATAAAATACCAGGCAACAGGGAAAGCAATGGCAGCGGCAATTAATGCAAGCCAGAAATAATTCCTGGTAATTAATGTAATGATTTCTCCGACACTTGCACCAAGCACCCTGCGTACGCTGATTTCTTTTTGTCTTTGTTGCGTGGTGTAAGCCGTTAAGCCCAGCAAACCCAGACAGGTAATCATGATCGTCAGCACAGCCAGCGAAGCGAAAATTTTTCCGCGTTTCTGATCTGCCACATATTGGGAATTCAATCCTTCATCCAAAAATTTAAATTCGAAGGGCAGTGCGGGAAAATATTTCTTCCATACACCTTCCACCTGGGCAAGCGTAGTACTTGAATTTCCCGGCTTCAACTTCATGATATATGTATTACTCATCGGGCCATAAAAAAACAACAGCGGCTGTATTGGATTGTACAGAGAATTTTGATTGAAGTCTTTTACAACTCCAACCACTTCGAGATAATCTTTAACAGACGTATCACCCGGGAAAGTAATGCGCTGACCAATCGGCTGATCCCATCCAAAATGTTTTACAAAACTTGTGTTTACCATGGTACCGTGAGAAGTATCTGCCGGCTCAAAATTTCGTCCTGCAACAATCTTGATTCCGAGGGCTGAAAAAAAGCGGGCATCAACGCCATAACATTCGACTGCTTTGTCTATATGACCGGTTTTGGTCTGCACTCTGAAAAGATTCAAATTGGTATTTCCTGATCCGGGATAAGAACCACCAACGCCCACATCAGCTACCGACGACAATCTGCGAAAATCATTACCCATCGCAATGATTTTGTCGGGCTCATATTTACCCGTATTTACTACCACGGTAATTACCTGGTTCTTGTCAAATCCCAGGTCTTTATTTCTCATATATTCGAGCTGCGAGTAAACGATCCATGTACAAATCAGCATGACCATGGAAATGGAAAATTGTAATACAACCAGCGTCCTGCGAAGATTGATATTCCCGGATGCTTTTGACAAGGCTCCTTTTAATATGCTTACCGGCTGAAAGGCCGACAAATAAAAAGCAGGATAACTTCCACCGACGAGACCGGTAAATAAACCAATGCTGAGCATCAGTAAAATATTGAAAGGCTGTAATCAGATTCGTAATTGAAAATGATTTTCCGGAGATCTTATTGAAGACAGGGAATAATAATACGATCAGTATGAAACTGAGCACCACAGCAACCATCGCCGTAAGTACGGATTCTCCTAAAAACTGCAGGATCAGTTGTCCCCGTCCAGAACCTGTAACTTTTCGGATGCCAATTTCTTTTGCCCTTCGCGCAGATCTTGCCGTAGTAAGATTCATATAGTTGATACATGCGATGAGCAGCATAAAAAATGCCACTGCGGAAAAAGTATATATATATGACATACTGCCCAGATCTTCAGGTTCTCTTTCCAGATCTGAATGAAGGTGAATGTCAACAATAGGCTGTGCATAAAAACGCATCTTCACGCCAAATGGATCAAATACAGGCTTTACATATTTCTCTTCTGTTTGATCTACCTTTTTCTGAAATGCCTCGCGGCTTGCTCCGGGCTTTAGTAAAGCATACGTGAAATAATTAAAATTACCCCAGTTCTGATTATAGTTGTTTGAATCTGAAGACATGGAGATGAGCATATTGTATCGGATATGCGTGTTTTCAGGAATGTCTTCAAAGACGCCTGTTACTTTATACAGGTCATATACCGTGTGCAGCGTTTTGCCAACAGCTTGTGCGTTTTTGCCGAAATATTTATCGGCGGTTGTTCTGTTGATGACAACGCTGTTTGGTTCAACCAATGCCGTATTTGGATTGCCCTCCAGAAACTTTGCAGTAAAAATTCTAAAAATATTGCTGTCGGCGTAGTAAACTTTTGTTTCGAAGAAACTTTTATTGTCTACTTTAAAAAGGGTTCTTTCCCGGTTTACCATCCTGGCAGCTTCCTGCACTTCAGGATAGTCTTTTTTCATTTGAAAAGCCAGAGGCGCTTCAGTAATTGTGAAATTTGTATTCTTGTCTTTTTCTGTGACGTAAGTGACTATACGATATATTCGATCCGCATAGGTGTTAAAGCGGTCGTAGCTGAGTTCGTCTTTTACATAAAAGATTAAAAACAGGCTGAACGTGATGCCAATGGTAAGGCCCATAATATTTAACAGGCTGAACCACTTGTCTTTTCTAAAATTGCGCAGGGCAATACGCAATACATTTTTGATCATACTTGGGGGTATTTTACTTGGAAACAATACTTTGACGCTCAGGTCGGCCAATTTGTTTCAATAAAAGCTCCAAAATCCCAAATATTTGATATTCACCGGAATATTGATTCATATGACGCAAAAACTGTTCGTTTTCAGTACAGGAGGTGTACGTTAATCTTTCAGTCTGACTCGTCCCAATTTAACTATACAGGTGGTCTCGTCCTGAAAAAGGTTGGCAGTTTTGGATGAAGAAGTAAATTGGGGATTTCTCTTTGCAAATCAACTGCTTGTTTTTGTCACCCTGATTTTGGTATATAAATCTGTGGATGTTGGAACACCCAGCTCTGTTTTGTAAATGTCTTGTGGTGATGATATTTCAATGCCGAAAAAGTCCGCATTTTCTATAAAATAATATGAAACTGCGAAGTGTTGGAAGTTGTCATTTTGAATTCCGTTGAGCTTTATTTTTAGGGTTGTCTTTGGATAGACATCAAGTTTGAGATTTGTAAAGCCATTAACATTATAATTATACATTCTGTTAACTCCATTGTCCGGTAATGTCGTATACGAATTATTATCATCAACATTTATACTAAGAAAATAACCTTGTCCAAATAATGTAGTATCAATAATTGATGTAAAATTGAACGTTCCATCACTTTTTGCATTTATAGACGAAACATTTTTCAGAGAAAAAATTATCCCGGTGAATTTCTGCCAATCCAAAGAAATTGGAGCAACACCAGTGTTCGAATTCGATGCACCGTTAAAAAAATATCCGTTAATATTTACTATATCACAATTTCCAGTGCATACTGCAATCTGTTTTTTGCAGGAAATGCTCACAAGCATTAGAGAGATTAAAAAATATTTTATCATCATCACAAGTCTTGTTGGTTAGCAGGCTTGTTATTGGAAGCGGTGTCTGGAAATATTTATCTTAGATATTGGGATCTCATCGTAGTAGCTCGCCATTGTGCAACCTTATGTTGCATTATCTTGTCTAGCCGACAAATAGCGATATGAAAAAACTAATTTTCTGTGCGCTTTGCTTTTCTTTTTCAACAACCTTTGGTCAGATTAAACTTGAAGCGTTGGTGGGCTATAACGATGTAAACTTCTCGAATATAGGAAGGCTCCCTTTCAAAGACTACCAATATTATTCTTCCATAAACTCTTTTCAGATTGGCGCCGGAGCGGAAATTCCCTTGGGTAGAAAATGGTTCCTTGAACCAGCTTTATTGTACTTCGGTAGCGGGAGTCACATTTCAGAGCAATCTTTGAATCCGGGTATAGACTGGGATTTAATCGTAGACGTGCACTTATACTATTTGCGTATTCCTGCGAACCTCATATATAAAACTGAACTAGTTAAGTCAGTTCATTTTTTTGCCGGGGCAGGATTGTATTTTTCCAGAGGATTATGGGGTAAGGAAAATGGGCAATTAATTACAGAGGGAGGGGGTATATGGAGCCAGAATGTAGACAATAATATCAAATTTCACAACGGAACTTCAACTTCTGCGGCTGACCTTAATTTCAATCCATACGATATAGGTTATAATGTTCTGGCCGGCATTGAATGGAAACAATTCCAATTAACTTCCGGCATCAGCAATGGATTGATCCAGGTATTTTCAGGATACAATTACAATTTGTGGAACAGCGCTTTTTCTGTCTGCCTATCTTATAAATTTGCTGTAATTCCACAGCATACCAAATAGTCTGGATGTCATTTACAACCATTCCGCTCAACCGGGCTATTTTTTGAAGAATTTGGCGACCATGAATTTCATGTTCGCTATGTTCACTTGTATCGAATACATGCCGGTAGCCAGACCGCTTACGTTCAGCGATTTTTCATAGAGATTCACAGACTTTTGTTCTTCATCGGCAATTACCAGCCTGCCAATCATATCATAAACCACCATACGGATAGTTCCATTCAGCGAACTGTTGATCCGGCCGGTGAGAATATTTTGTGCGGGATTTGGAAATACAATGAATTGATCCGTTGCCTGGGAATTTTTATCCACTGAAATTAATACCGTTGCCGTCGAACTCGCTCCCTGGTTATCAGTAACCGTCAACTGGAACTGATAGATTCCTTCCTCCAGACCGCTGAGATCCACTTCCGGACCGTTCATAGATGAAGCGGCGGCAGTATTTGGCCCACTGATTTCCTGCCATTGATATGAAGTGATATTCCCATCCGGATCATAAGAATTCGAAGCGTTTAACTGAAAGCTGCTGGCAGGCAGGTAAATCGTAGTGTCTGATCCTGCTATAGCAACCGGTGGCTGGTTAGTAATTATAGCCGGATTTACCGTTACAGTAATTGAATCGCTAGTGGTGGCTCCGCTGTTATCTGTAACCGTGAGTTGAAAAGTATATGAACCGGGAGTTAATCCGGAAACGCCTGCGATTACCTGATTACTATTACTTATAATCACAGAGCCCTGTCCGGTAGTCAATACCCAGGAATATGAAACGATGGTTCCATCAGGGTCAGAAGATGCCGATCCGTTCAGAATGACTGAACTGGCAGGCGCCGTGATGGTTTGATCAGGACCTGCATTTGCGATGGGCGGTACATTTGGGGGAGGCTGGTTTGGTGCAGACTTGGTCCTATCATGAACGGTTTTGAATTCCGGGGCTCCTCCGATAACAACTGTTTTTGCCTGTATAGAATGGATGCTGAACAGCAGGAGAAAAATGGCTAGTAAGCAGTAACGGGCAGACAGAATTCTTTTATCAACGGTCAGGATAAAAACTATGACTCTTAAGAAGAACATATAGGAGAACGTAAAAGCCATGTATTTATGATTTCTCCAGGCAACGTTTTTAACAGCTTTCATATCTTAGGTCTGTTGGTTCCATTAAAATCAGGGGGTTGAACGAAACAGATCTCATCCGGGGTTGCGTAAGAAATGATACAAATGCACAGCATACGCTGTTCGAAAAGTATGCGGGCATACTGATGACTATCTGCCGCCGGTATGCAGGGGATCAGCCTGAAGCAGAGGATATGCTGCAGGAAGCTTTTATCAGCATATTCAGTCATATAAACCAATTCAAATTCGCCGGTTCATTTGAAGGGTGGCTGAAGCGAATAACTGTAAATACTGCCATTAAAATTCTTCAAAAAAGAAAAGTGAGGATAATTGGTATTTCCAATGAGCAATCAGAAATGATATCGCCGGATTTTAATATCCTTTCAGATTTAAACACGGAGGACCTCTTAAAACTTATAAACCAATTGCCAGATGGATATCGGATGATTTTCAACTTATATGTTATTGAAGGCTATTCGCACGATGAGATAGCCGCCATGTTGAAAATTAACCCCGCTACGAGCCGGAGTCAGTTATCTAAGGCCAGGGCAATACTTAAAGACAGGATTAATTATTTACAAAAAATTCCAGGTTAATGATTTCAGATAATCAAATGGATGAATTCTTCAATGGCCGGTTCAGGGATTATCCCTCTGCCGTACCCGATAACATGTGGGATCGGATCATTGAAAAAAAGAAAAGAGACAGGATGTTATGGCTGTTTTTTTTCAGGCTATTTGCAATAGTCATTTTGTCCTTAGCGCTGGTAGGAGGATATTTTATTTTTAATCAGAAGAAATCAGTCTCTGTGATAGGAATGGATAGTACGAAAATTAATCATGCGCCTGTTATTACCGATATCAGTAAAGCCGGTGAGTCAAATTTACCAGCCCATCAGGGTCAGGTGGAGCTTCCACATATAAATGAGGTTAGTGATAGAACGAATAAAAAAGATAGAACCAAAATCAATTTTTCAGACAAATTTGACTATGCGAAAACTAATGCTAAGAATAATTTGACTTCGAACATAAATCAAAATTCATCTAAGGCTCAATCTGCTCCAACAGCTTTTTCTAAACCATCAGATTCCAATGCTGTAAAAGAAAACAACACAGAAGATAAAAAAGATAGTGCAGGTAAAAAGCCTTTTATAAAAGCGACTGCTCCTTTTATGAAGGCGGCTACTCTGGACTCCACTCAAAATAAGGATTCAAAGAAATCAGAAATAAAAAACAAACCAAACAATCGGAAATGGTTTCTGGACCTGTATGCTTCGCCTGATTATCCTTTTGTATCTCCACCACTTGAAAATGAACAATCAAAACTTTCTTATACGATAGGTATAAAACTAAACAGGTCATTGGGAAAAGATTTTTCTATCAAAACCGGGATTCAATATTCGCAGGTAATTATAATTGGCGATTCAGTTGGCTCTCCTGGAAATCCACTTCACCTTATGCGTTTAGATCTCCCTGTTTTGGCCGGCTATTCTCTGGGCAAGGGGAATCTCAAAACTACTATTAACGGGGGCATCGTTTTTAATTTATACACCTGGCCTCATGGATATTTAAAAGCCAATACAGGTGTGAGTATATATTTGGGAGTGAATTTTGAAGAAAAGATCAATGATAAAATCTCTCTCTTCGCCGAACCCTACTATCGGTATCAACTTACAAATATGACGGCCGATACAATAAGTATCTTGAAATTTATTGATGTCGTGGGCATCAATATAGGAGCCAGGTATTATTTTAAGAAAAAACATCCAGGGAAATGAAATTAAAAATGTTTGTTTTTTTTATTCTGGTCATAGCCTGTTTGTCCTGCAGAAAATCAAATTACGTCCCTCCCGTTTATACCCTGCCGCCCGATTCATTAATAAGCTGGACTGTAGTCGGTAATATATCCGGGCAAACTCTTTCAGATATCTGGTTCACTTCTTCATCCAGGGGATTTACTTTGGGAGATAGAATATATCAAACTACTGATGGTGGTGTTACCTGGGCAGGAATTTCCAGCACCGCATCGACCGGATATTTTTCAAATTTATTTTTTGTGAATGCTCAATTCGGATTTGCACAGGATTTATCACAATTGGCTACCACAGGCGACGGAGGTGATACCTGGTCGATTAAAAAACTAACTACGGACAGTGGAACGACAATTTTCTTTGTAGATCCTTCGATAGGTTTTTATGGGGATGAAGGCGGTGGCGGATTAAAAAAAACTACAGATGCCGGCAATAGCTGGACGACCATTTTCAGTGATCCAGGTACTCCCCATAACTATTATCCCTATTTTTTAAATTCAGATACGGGTTTTGTGGCTACAGGTTCGGGAACCTTTGCATCCACATTTAATGGTGGTGAAACATGGCAGATCAGGACAGGAATTCTGCCGGTAAATCAATTATTCTACATATACAATCAGCTGCAATTTCTAAATGAGAAGGATGGATTTTATGCCTGTCCCTCCGGAATCATAAAAACAATCGATGAAGGGCAAACCTGGCAAAATGTGCTGATAGACTCTATAGATGGAAATTATTCGAACACAATCAATGTTGTCAAATTTGTGGATGCAAGTACAGGATATTACAAAGGGTTGTCAGCCATTTATAAAACTTCAGACGGAGGACAAACCTGGAGTCTGAATTGTAAATCGGGTTCAGATTATTTTATCGGTATGTATTTTCTTGATACCCACAATGGATGGGCTTGTACAAATAAGGGGCGAATATTAAGAATACAGCAGTAGGCTCACTGTATTCTATCCAAAATTAATTCTGAATTCAGTTATACCCTGAGCAATCGTTTTAAGAGAAAAATCGAAACCGTGATTGAACAATATTTCTCTAATTACTGTAAGGCCTACACCCTGTCCGTCTTTTTTAGTGCTATAAAAGGGAGAAAAGAGATGGTCTTCAAATCCCGGTGAAATTCCTACGCCGGTGTCGCGGATGATTAAATGTTTTGGATTAGCGTGCGTTAAGATGGTGATCGTTCCTTTATCATCAATGGCTTCCACCGCATTCTTGATAATATTAATCAATGCCTGTTCCATTTGTTGTATGTCTGCCTGAATAATAAACGGTTCATTTTGATTTTCATACTTAAAACTTATTTCCTTCTCTCCAGACCTCAATTGCATGAGGCCGGTCACATTTTGCAATAAGGGGATGATATGAACCGGCCTCTTAACAGGGACGGGTATGCGCACCAGGTCAGCAAAATTTCGCATGAATGAATTCAGGTTGTTGTTACGATCTATGGCCACTTGTATGGCATTCGTCAGTTCATCGCTGTGTTGCTGTGTCTGTATAGTAGACTGTAAAATGGAATTAACCGGACCGATTGTATTATTCACTTCATGCGCCATCATGCGAATCACTTTACCATATGATTTCTTTTCTGCTTCCAATATTTCAGCCGTCAGTTCTTCAATCATTACAAAATGACGCGGGAAACCCCGGTCAATAAAATGAGATTTCTGTAGCTTATAAGAAACAGCGCCATTCATCGTGAACATTTTCGAATGTCCCGATTGTAATTGTTTTACCTGTTGCATGATGGGATGAGACAGTTCATACACTGACTTTTTCAAAACTTCTTTTTCTTCAACACCTAATAATTGTAAAGCCCTGGGATTTACCTGGTGAATATTTTCATTAAAATCCAAAATTAAAATACCAGTCGGTGACGTATAAATCAGCTTTTCCAGAAACAAGTGCTGCTCCTCCTGTTTTGTCCTTTCCGTTCTTAACTCGTCCATCATTTCATTGTATACTTTTATCAACTTGTCCATTTCATATTTACCTGTCGATAAAAATTTTACATTAAAATCCCTGTCCCTGATGGCATCGGCACCCTGCATTAATAAATCTATTGGGTGAATCAATTCGTTGTATAGTTGCCAGGATATGATGATTGATATAATGATGAAAACTTCGGAAACGATAAAGAAGATCTTGTTTTTATCGAAAATAAAATAGGATAATAATAATGCAACGAAGTGCAATATGGCAACGAAAAGAATATATTTAGTCCGAAGCTTCATCGTAAGGGATATTATATTTCTCCAGGCGCCGGTACAATGCGCTTCGCGTAATGCCTAAAGATTTGGCCACCCTGGTGATCCGGTTTTTATGGAAATCCATTGCCTTATGAATCATCTGGATTTCCATTTCTTCCAGTGTAAGGTTACCAACTTCCGGCAATTGTAAATGCCCTTTCTTCTTAACAGTTGATTCTACCTGGGATTGAAAATCATTTTCGTTGAGATGATCCTTTTTGGTAATAAGTATAGTTCGTTCGACAAGATTTTTTAGCTGACGGATATTTCCAGGTAGTGGCAGTCGCTGCAACCATTTCATGGCGCTCTGTGAAATTGACAAATTGGGGCGATTGTATATCTCACGCAGGTTGTCAACAAAGAAATTGACAAGGAGGGGAATATCACTTGCCCGCTCCCTCAATGCAGGCAGCTTAATGCTGATGAGGTTAATTCTGTATAGCAGGTCCTCCCGAAAAGCGCCTTCAGCAACCGTTTCAGTGAGATTTTTGTTGGTCGCGCATATTATTCTTACATCTACCGTTTTTGCCCTGCTGCTTCCCAGTACTTCGTAAGTTCTATCCTGCAGAACCCTTAGTAATTTTACCTGGCTGCTGTGGTCAAGGTCACCGATTTCATCCAAGAATATGCTTCCCTTATTGGCCATCTCAAATCGTCCGATGCGGTCTGATTTTGCGTCCGTGAAGGCGCCACGAACATGGCCAAACATTTCGCTTTCAAACAATGAAGTAGAAATACCTCCAAGATTTACTTTTACAAAGGGTTTATTATGACGCAAACTATTTTGGTGAATGGCTTCAGCAATTAATTCTTTACCTGTACCACTTTCTCCCATGATGAGGACGGATGCATCTGTTGAAGCAATTCGGCCGATGGTTTCTAAAATTTCAAGCATAGATGGATGGTCACCTATGATATGCTGCAGTTGATATCGGTTATCCAATTTTATCCGGCTTAATTTTTCGGTCTTTTTTTCCTGGAGATTTAGTAAGGTATTGATGGACTGCAATAAATAATCATTGCTCCAGGGTTTATTGATGAAATCATTGGCACCTGCTTTCATTCCTTTTACGGCAAGTTCGATAGTTGCCCAACCGGTAATGAGAATTATGGGTACAAAAGGATGGCTCTTCCGGATTTGTTTTAAAAGTTTCATGCCCTCATCACCGGAAGTTTCAATGGAAAAATTCAGGTCCAGAATAATAAGAGAAGGTGTATTATGATTGAACCATGCAATGGCCTCGTTTGGTGAAGAAACCCCTTTAGTTTCATAATTCTCCTGCTGCAACAATAAAAGCAGGGAAGTTCTTACCGCAAGGTCATCATCGATAATCAGTATCATATTGTAGCAGGCAATTTAATGCATTTTGCAGTCCCCCTATTCCTCATGTAACGCAACCGCCGGGTATATTGCGGCAGCCTGCTTTCCCGGATACAGGGAACAGATAAATACTAATAAATAAATGAATAACACTGATAAAACGATTGCAGTTAAATAAACACCGGCAGGCAGATCAAACACATTGAGTAAAGGGAACTGAACTGCGAAAAATAAACCGATGATCAGGGACAAAGTGGCGAGAATCATCGACTCACTGACCAATTGTGCAGAGACCGATTTTCCTGATGCGCCGATCGCCATGCGCAAACCAATCTCGCCTCTTCGTCTGCTGATGTTATACCAAAGAACACCGAACAAACCCAACGCAACATTCACGATCAAAAAACCTGCAACGATCAAAAGCACGATCATAGGCACCAGGTACCAGTAATTAGCGGTTTTTAGTTTATTATCCAGATGTTCAATTTCAACGTTGGAGCTTTTCAAATAATTGGAGAGTATTTTATATAATTGACTTTCAAAGGCTGCATCTGCGCCCGGGTTAACTTTTAATAAAATTCTCCCCAGCCACCGGTATGATCCGGTATCCGTTCTGTTATAAATTGCTGGTTCGGTATTTGAAAAGTCACCTTTCATTTTAATTGCATTTACAACACCAATTACCTGTGACTTTGTTTTATTATTTATATCTTCAATGAACTCGCCAATAGCCTTATCTTTTCCAAATATTTTTTCTTTCAAATCAGTATTGATTACGACAGGGCCGTCCTTTGCAACTGCATCTGCTTTATTAAACCATCTTCCTTCCACCAACTGCATATTTAATACTTTCTGATAGTTATCATCAACCACATACCAATTAATATTACCGATCGTTTTATTTTTTAGTGTTATTCCGCCAACATTTTGAGTTTGCGAAAAGGGAATATTTTCACTTGAAAAACTGATACCTTCTACCTGCGGTAATGACTTCACTGTTTGCACCATGGTCTCGTAAAACAGGTCAAGTGAATCCGTATTATCTGTTTTAAATGAATTATTATAGTTGACTATCCAAACATTTTCATATTCAATGCCCATGGGTTTTCTGTAATTCTGATAATCATATACCAGCAGGGTAAATACAGCGAATATCACGAGAAAGGATACCAGCATTTCTGATATCAGTAAAAGATTTTGTTTCTTTTTATTCCAGATCAATTTGAATAAATGTCTTAACATAATTTATAAATTAGTTAATTAGTAATATTTATTGTGCCTTTAGTGCGGTTACCACATTTAATTTTGACATACGCCATGCGGGATAAACGCCCGACAGGAAGCCGAATACCAGGCAGATTAGCAAACCAATCGACAATACAGTAAAGTTTAACGATAATTCAAGATTGGAGATCAGGTTTTCACTGTTTATTATTTTAAGAATAATGATAGATAATACCACGCCAATCAATCCTCCTAAAAGTGTGAGAATAAGATTCTCGACAATAAACTGATAAACCAGTGTTTTAGAGGATGCGCCAAATGCCTTACGCACGCCGATCTCAGAAGATCGCTCCATAATTCTGGAAATATTTATGTTGACCAGGTTTAAAGTGGGCAACAGCATTAAAAAGAAGGCAAACAAGCCAATAGCTGTGAGGGCAATGGTTAATCCCGATTTTGTTTCGCTGCCTGTATCAAGGTATCCGTTGATATATGAATCAGCATGACTGTATATATGATCAAATTGTTTGCTTTCCATAGGCAATTTTTGAATCATTTCTTCATATTCGTCATGCATCTTCGACAGTTCTGATTTTGAACTGGCCAGGAGTATTCCTGAATAACTTCCCCGGTATCCTTTATCATTATAGTCCGTTTTCGATACTGTATATGGCAGGTAGATGTCACTGTACGTGAGGTAACTTGTTATCGGCACATTCTTTACCACACCACAAACCCTGTATTTTAAATTGTCTGCCTCAATATATTTACCTACTACCGACGACTCATCGCCGAAGTAGGCTTTCTTCATATCTTCTGAGATTACAGCTACTTTTTCGGCATTTTCTACCTGTTGTCTGTTGAAGGCTTTGCCTTCTGCTAAAATTATATTCCAGTATATCCCAATAATCGCCATTGGTATATTTATAATTAACGGCTATTTTTTTATTATTAACATAGGTGTTGGTTCCGTTAAAACCAGACGAGATGCCTATTTTAACAGGTATTTTCAGGCTCTTTGCATAATGGTTTAAAAAATAAAATGATGGCTGGGAAGAGGACGAATTATTCAGTCCATCTTCCTCCAGTCTTGTTATATACAGTGACCGGTCACGCTTTTTGTCTGGGTAGTCATCACCCACCACTTTATCTATAAATGCAGTTAACACCATCAGAATGGTAAGTGTAAAACTGATTCCAAATAAACTGATGGCCGTAAAAAATTTCCTGCGTCTTAAAACGGCTATTGCGATTTTGAAATAATTTTTAAGCATAAACAATGTTTGTTCCTGACAATAAAATAAAAGAGTTTATCTATCTATTGGACCTGTGATCCATCAAACAATCTCATCAAACGATGTGTCTTTTTAGCCATATGCTCATCATGTGTAACCATCACGATGGTTGTGCCTTCTGTTTTATTCAGTTGCAATAAAATATCCATTACTTCATTTCCCATGGCGCTGTCCAGATTTCCTGTTGGCTCATCGGCGAGGATAATTTCGGGCTTACCAACGATAGCGCGCGCAATGGCAACACGTTGTTTCTGTCCACCGGAAAGCTGTGTGGGGAAGTGTTTTACGCGATTGCTCAAACCAACCTTCCCCAAAGCCTCTGACGCAGATTGTTTTCTTTCTTTTTCCGAACTGGTTCTGTAAAGCAAGGGCAGCGAAACATTGTCAAGCACTTTAAGGTCGTTGATGAGATGATAACTTTGGAAAATAAAACCCAGTTTTTTATTCCTGAACTGTGCGAGTTGTTTATCAGAAAGATGATCCAGTTTCTGATCATCAATTTTGATATCACCTTTCGAGGGAGCATCCAGAAGTCCCATGATATTAAGCAAGGTACTTTTACCGCAACCTGAAGGACCCATAACGGAAAGAAATTCCCCTTTTTTAATATTCAGGTTGATGCTGTTAAGCGCGAGTGTTTCAATCGTGTTGGTGCGGTAAACTTTTTCTATGTTTTGTAAACTTATCATGGATTTATTTTTAGTTGTAATGAATGAGGATTTACTTATAGGTGATTTTTTCATTTTTTTCAAAATCGTATAGTGATAAATAGCGCAACTGATAATACGCGCCCCAAAAATCACGCAGCGCAGAGATATAATCCCTTTTTGCCTGATCATTCTCCTGGAAAGCAATACTTAAATCTGTAATACTTAAGTTGCCGAGAACATATCTGTCTTTCGCAATCTGGTATTTCTCTCCGGCAATACTGTCTGCTTCTGCAGTAAGCACCAGCTGATTTTTCATCATATCAAATAAGGTAACCTGGGTTACAATCTGCTGCACAAATATTTGTTTGTTCTGTTCGATAGTATATTCAGTGAGTTGCTGATTGGCCTGCGCCGTTCTTATTCTTGCTTTTGCCCTCCCCCAGTCAAGAATTGGAATATTAAAACTCATTTGCAGCAATTGCTGATTCTCCGGATTCTGATAGACATATTCAATAGTCGGAGCACTTTTGGAATATCCCAAATTGGCTGTTAAAGTAGCGTTCAAACCGTTATCTCCCCTGGCTTTGGCCACATCCCTTTTTGCTTCAGCAGCAAGACGCACAAAAGCTATTGCATCAGACCGGTTTGCATAGGCTTCAGCTAATACCTTTTCTGTTTCAACACTCATATTGATAGTAGCAGGAGGCAATTCGAGCGAAATCTTATCTAAGTTTGACAAGCCGGTGTAAGAACGCAGGTTCAAAGTCGCGATCTCCATATCACGTTTTGCCATTCCCACTGCTTTTAATGCATTCAATTGTTCCAACTTTAATTGCAGAATTTCATTTTTCGATATTTTACCGAGCTCTAATTTCGCATTCGCAATTCGTTGAATATTTAAAGTATTGGTCAGGTTGGTCTCTGCAATATGTAGATTAACCTGTGCTATCAATAAATCGAAGAAATACCCTGTTGCATTAATGGAAACCTGTTCCATAGATTCAATATATGCCTGCTTGCTTTCATTGTATTTTAAAGGTTCAATTTTATTATCCCATTTCAATGCATTGTATTGCCACAATGGTTGCGTATAACCGATTCCATAAGGCAATGCGTTATATAAAGTATTTTTCTGATCAAAATCTGTATAGCGTTGCAGTTGGGTTGTGCCATAAATGGTTCCTCCTGTTGCAGCGATACTTTGACTAAAGGAAAGGTTAAGCGCTGAATTATCATAATGAACGGGCTGAAACAGGATGGTTCCATCGGGTTGTATGACCTGGTTAAAAGTTTTTGTATATGCGGGTAATGTACCATTTAAGGATAGTTGCGGCTGATAGTTGGAGCGATAAGTCCGCCATTGCCAGTATTTTGTTTCCCTGGTTGTGATGGCCTGTTTTGAGGCAGTTGATTTTTCCTTAGCCATCTGAACAACCTGTTGAAGAGTTAACAGAATCGTATCGTTATTTTGCGCAGATATTTTGCAACTCAGTAGAAGAAAAATAAAAGAGAAAAATAGTTTCATCGTTTTGCCGATTTCAAAATGCTAATTCGTTATAGTAATTTCCTTCACGTTTTTATATTCGCTCATGTCGGATGTAATGATCACGTCACCCGGTTTCAGATTGTCTTTGATCTCGACAAAATCGAAGTTGCTCATACCGATATGAACGGTTCTCCGCTCAGCTTTCCCGTTATTTAAAACAAAGACATCCTGAATGGATGAACCCTTAAAAGCCGCACCATTCGGAACACGCAATACATTATTATGTGTTGCGGTAACAAGAAATACATCCACTTTCATATTGGGACGATACAGTTTGTTATTCAGTTCATCCAAAGTAATTTCAAAGGATACAATGCCATTTTGCACAGATGGATAAATATTTGCGACCTTACCGCGCATTTTCGTTTCATTGATGCGGATGATAGCGGTCATACCGTTGTACAGCTGGTCAATATAATTATCAGAAAGGCTTCCTTTTACTTTAAAGCTTTCCAGATCTGCTATGCGCACGAGCGGTTCACCTTCTCTGATAATCGCCCCGATATTTTTATTTACCCAGGTAACTACTCCGGAGCGGCCTGCGATAATATTTGCCAGTTGTAGTTTGCGTTCCAGCTCTTTCTGATCATTTTCCTGAATATCCGCGGCAATTTCGGCTTCCTTCATTTCCACCTGCATGGTTTGCTGCTTGCTTTTTATTTCATTTTCCAATTGCTGCTTTTCTAATCTCGCGACCTTTAGATTTAATTCTGCCTGTTCTACACTTTCTCTTGTGCCTCCACCTGCATTGAGCAGTCGTTTCGCATTTTCCACGTCGGCTGTGAGGCTATTTATCTTCAGTTGTTTGATGTCGTTGTTTGATTTGATATCATAAAAACTTTTCTCCAATTCAAGATTCAATTTTTTGATGTCATTACGTTTTGTTTCCAGCTGGAATTTCAATTTTATGTATTCATTTTGTGAAGCGGTTTTATCAAGGGTGAGAATGGATTCTCCTGCCTGTACTTTACTACCCGCATCTTTCAGCACTTTTTGTATGGAAGCAGTAATCGGGCTTGTAATTGTTTCTTCAAATTCCGGCAACACTTCTCCGGAGGCATTGATAGTATTTTCAATATTTCCCTTTTCGACAACGGCTGTTGTGATGGCAGATTTATTTATGGAGGATTTAAAAGTTAAACGCATCAGCCAGACGGCCGTCAGCAAAACAAGAAACGTGGCGAGAATCGAAATAAAAATTTTTCGTTTCCTTCTTGTTATTATGTGTTCTGACAGAACCGTGTCCATTTCCCCAGTTTGCACAACAGGTTTCAATCCAAATGCCAAACGTAAATGGAACTGCTTCAGATGATTAGTAAGATATTTCATGTAAAATTTGTCCGAAATCGAACGTTTTGTTCGGAATGAATAGATTGATCCCGGAATTATTCGTTACCAGGATAAAAGCCACGCCAACATGCGCTTTATGTAGCTTATTCAAGCCCTGATCAAAGTATATTAGGGGAGGTAATTGTACGGTAGTTGAACGGTGGATGAACGGTAGATGAATTTTAAAGCACTTTTGCAGTTCTGTTTTTATCCTAAAAACAGGTTTTTTATTCATTTCCCAATTAACCAATTAAAAGAAATAATAAAAAGAATGAATAAATGAGAAGGAATTGATTTTCAATTCGTTACTACATATTATAAATATTTGGTCTTTGTTCAGAAAATAGGGTAAAGCAGCCAGTTACAAACTTTTATTTGTAAGGGTTTTTATTTAGACTATATTTTCGGAAGACTTGGAGCCCGCCAGTGGAAAATGCAACTGAATGACAGGTCCTGTACCGCCCCCTAGAAATCATTTCTACTTTTTTTAACCCTTAAATTTTATGCTACCAAACAATTTAAAGCGGGCTGGCTTATTCGCCTTACTAATTACTATTGTAACAATGCTTTGCTGGGAAACACACCTACGAAACCAGGGAAATAAGATTTCCTACGACGACAATGAAGCATTGTGGGCCGATAAAAGAGCCATGGTTTATGAGCCATCCGATAAAACCACTGTCTTCGTCGGTTCTTCACGAATCAAATATGATCTGGACATTCAAACCTGGATAGAGCTTACCGGTCAGCATGCGGTCCAACTTGCAAATGTTGGAAGCAATCCGAGATTGGTACTGGAAGACCTCGCCAATGACGAAAATTTTAAAGGCAAACTGATCGTAGATGTTACAGAAGATGTATTTTTTTCCAAACAGGCATTCTATGACTGGAGAACAAAAAAGAAGATTGCCTATTATAAGGATAGAACACCAACGCAGCGTTTCAGTTTTCAGGTTGACCATGTATTGGAATCACAATTTGTTTTTCTGGATCAGGATAACTTTTCGATAAATGCAATGCTGGATAATATGCATCTACCTTCCAGACCAGGTATTTTTCCCGGATTGTTTTTCCCTATAGGATTTACGCCTGTCAATTTTGAAAGGCAGTCCTATATGAGCCCCGAATTTGTTTCGGATACAAATCAACAAAATGCAGTTAAAGCGGTATGGGCTTATGGGATTCAAAGAAGAGCAGGTCCTCCAATGCCTAAAGAAACGCTGGATAGCATATTTAATTCTGTGAAAAATAATATCGATAAAATCAGATCAAGAGGCGGTGATGTATTGTTTGTTCGTCCGCCCTCCAGCGGACCGTATAAAGATGCAGAAATGAAAGGATTTCCAAGGGCTGCATACTGGGAGCGTTTATTAACTTTTACTAATTGCAAGGGCGTCCATTATTCGGATTATCCTGCAACGGCAGATCTAATCTGTCCGGAATGGTCCCATTTGAGTCCGTCAGATGCAGTGATATATACAAAGTGCCTGGTAAAAGCACTTAAAGAGGAAAAAGGCTGGTTCTGAGATTTGTAAATTTTTAAAGCTGATAATTAAAAACAATTATCAATCATATTAAACCTAAAAAATGAAAACGGGCAATATTATTCGGGCCGCCCTGATGGCAGTCATTTTATCCATACTGGCCATGGCTTCATGGGAAATCCATTTACGCAATCAGGGCAACAAAATTTATTATGATGATAATGAAGCGATGTGGGCACATTACAGGGGAATGGTTTATGAACCCTCCGACGAATCCACAGTATTCATCGGTTCCTCCAGAATGAAATTCGATCTGGATATTCCTACCTGGCAATCCATTACCGGGAATCACGCCGTACAACTTTCAAATGTAGGAAGCGACCCGATCCCTTATCTTATGGATTTGGCAGATGATAAAAACTTTAAGGGTAATCTCGTTGTGGGAGTTACTGAAGAATTGTTTTTTTCTGATTTCTCGCCAGAAGATGTTGCAAGAGATAAAAAGATTAATTATTATAAAAAGATCACTCCGACACAGCGGTTTAGTTTCCAGGTAAATCATCTTCTTGAATCACAATTCGTTTTCCTGGATCAGGACAGATATTCAATAAACTCAATGCTGGGTGAATTGCCTATTCATCCGCGTCCCGGTGTTTTTCCTGAACCAGATTTCCCTGATGATTTCGGCGTGGTAGATTTTAACCGTCAGTCCTTAATGACGCCCAGATTTGTTGCAGATACCAGCCTGCAGAACAGGGTGAAAGCAATCTGGGTTTGTTTGGGCAGAGTGATGGCCGGACCTCCGCCTTCCCAAGGTAAGCTCGATTCTTTTTTACATATGATCAAAGTTGCAACTGACAAAATTAAAAGCAGGGGTGGACAGGTATTATTTATAAGAAATCCATCCAGTGGCCCTATGCGGGAAAATGAAGTAAAGGGATTTGCAAGAGCGCAATATTGGGACAAGCTTTTAGCGGTTACCGGTTGTCAGGGTATTTTTTTCTCGGATTATCCTTCCCTGTCAAGTTTTGTTTGCCCCGAGTGGTCACATCTTAAACCTGCAGATGCAAAGATTTACACGAGAGAATTAATAAAGATTCTTCAAAAGGATAAGGGATGGACTTTCAATAAAAAATCAAATTCTATATAATTATTCATAACCCCCTAACCACCTAACAATGCTTTTCAATTCATATACATTTATTGTATTTTTTATCATCGTTCTGATCTTACACAATCTTCCATTTTCGTGGAAAACGAAAAAGATCAACCTCCTGATAGCCAGCTATGTTTTTTACGCTGCATGGAATCCACCTTTCATACTTCTTTTATGGCTCTCAACTGTCGTAGATTTTTTTGTCGGGAGGGCGCTTTATACTCAGGAAAATAAACACAAGAAAAAGTTATTGCTGGTGATCAGTTTAATAGGGAACCTGGGGATGCTTTGTTTTTTTAAATATGGCGGCTTCCTCCTGGAGAATTTTACTTTTCTGGTGAATGCACTTGGGTTTAATTATCATCCCGCAAAACCAAATATCATCCTTCCGGCAGGTATTTCATTTTATACATTCACCACATTGTGTTATACAATTGATATGTATAAAAAGAAGAGCAAACCAGTGGAATCGATGCTGGACTTTTCATTATTCGTTACTTTCTTTCCTCACCTGGTAGCAGGACCGATCGTAAGGCCACCACAGCTGGTACCTCAATTTCAGTCACCACGGAAAGCTAATTCGCAACAGTTATTTCAGGGTCTTTTTTTGCTGACACTCGGACTTTTTATGAAAGTATTTCTGGCAGACGGGATGCTTTCAGGCCCCGCAAATAATTCATTCGGCGCAACAACTGCTTTGCAATCGATAGATGCCTGGATGGGAGTACTTGCTTTTTCAGGACAGATCTTTTTTGATTTTGCGGGATATTCACTTTGTGCGATAGGCGCTGCTCTTTGTCTTGGGTTTGTATTACCGAATAATTTTTTATACCCCTACGCTGCAGTGGGATTTACTGATTTTTGGCGGAGATGGCATATTACCCTTTCGTCCTGGCTAAGAGATTATTTATATATCCCCCTGGGAGGAAACAGGGCTGGGAAATACAGGACATACTTTAATTTGATGATCACTATGCTGCTCGGAGGACTCTGGCATGGAGCAAAATGGACTTTCGTAGCCTGGGGTGCACTGCACGGAATATATCTATGGATTGAAAAAGCGTACCGTGACAGGAAAAAATCTTCGGCTGAGAAGAATTTGATTACAGCTCCTGAAAGAAAAGTTGTTTTAGCATCTTTTGTTCCCGAGATAAATCACCCTAAAAACCTCAAGAATTTTATTCTGGCCCTGGGCACTTTTTTCCTTGTAAATGTTACATGGGTATTCTTCAGATCAACCGATTTCACTTCTGCCTGGCGAATGCTTCATTCCATGTTTATAAATAATCCTAAAAACACAGCTGTATTAACGAATCTGGAAATTTATAAAGTCGGTATCATCATACCTCTTTTACTGATTACTCATTGGATGATGAGAAATACGCAGGCTTTAACCGTTGCGGGTAAAATGCCCTGGTGGCTTTTGGGAATTGTATGGTCGGCAATGATCGTTTTGATCATGTTAAGCCAGAATGCCAGCAGTGCATTTATTTATTTTCAATTTTAGGGAAAGAGATCAGCACTTTGCGTTCCAATCCCAAAGAACAATGTTCCAGTCAATACCTCCATAATGAAGTGTGTCGACAATCCGGAATCCAGTTTTGAGGTGCGCCTTTAATGATCTTGGATTATTCTCAGCAATATCGGTGAGACAATAATCAAATTTCCCGGATAGACGGGCTTTAAAATACTGATACATTTGCTGAACCAGGCCCCGGCCACGGTATTCTTTTGCAACGCATAATTGTCCGACAACAACATAATTGGAATATTTAAGCAATTGATTGCGGTATTCTATTTTATCAATGCTTTCGAACAGATCTGATAAGAGATCATGCTGATGCCTGATTGATTTCAATGCAACCAAAGCATATCCAACAACCAGCCCGCCATCTTTCGCAATGACGGAGGGGTTTGCATGATGAAGGGCTTGTAAGAATTCGATGGAGTATTCTGCGGTAACAAAACCTTCTGTTTCCGCATCGTAGGAGGACAGGTTCTTCTTTAAATTCTGATCCTGTAAAGATTTTATTCCTTGCAATTCTGAAAATTCAGAAACTATTTTGATAACACTATTTGCCAAATTTCCAACCTGCATATATTTGAAAAAGATTGGATTTTACATTTACGGTCGGAACAAAACTGGGAGGTTCTGTGGGCGAAGTCGTGCTGGGAACACTGTATAGATTGGTCAGACTGAAATTGATTCTGGCGCCTACAAGTAATCCTAAAATAGGATGCACTTCAACACCGCCACCGAGCGCGAATTGGAAGCGGTTATAATAATTTATAATCTGATTATATTGTCCGGACATTCCCGGAATCGAAGAATTGGAACTGTCGGCAGTTGCATTGATAAGATATGCCATTTCTTCTCCAAAATGAATTTGGAAGAACTTTGTTATGTTAATACAAAAATATTCCGGCAGCATAATATACTCGAGATTGACTTTCCCCGTAACGTTGCCGGTTGAATAATCATATCCCTGTTTGGAATAAATGAGTTCCGTTTTTGAACCAATAATTTTTGAGTAAGAAGTTGTATAAAAAACGCCGACATTGAAACCAGAACTGGCCTGACTGTTTATAGATGAAGCGCTTGTAACATTCGTATAATTCCAGCCTGCTTTGAGTCCAACCTGAGCAATAACAAGACAGGGACTTGATATCAGCAAGAAGAGTAGGAGCTTTTTCATGATGTAAGGTTTAAGGTTTAAAATTGATTTTTAAAAGTTACAATTTCCTTTTCATTTTTGATCAGTTGCTGACCAAATTTTAAAATAAAACTTTTCTTATCGGAGATATAAATAAAACAGGGATTAAAGGGTTAAAATACTGTGTGAAATATTTGGATTGCTAATAAACTTAGTATATATTTGACTATAAATGACAAGTCAATAAATGTAAAATGTCGAATCAGTTCGGGGATAGAATAAAACTTCTAAGGGAAGAAAGACAATTGTTGCAACGTCAGGTAGCCAATCAATTGGACATAGATACTTCTATGCTCAGTAAAATAGAAGGCGGAGACAGGAAAGCGAAAAAGGAACAGATAACACAATTTGCAAAGATTTTGAAAGTAAGTGCAGACGAACTCCTTACGCTATGGTTAGCTGATCAGCTTATTGAAGTTGTGGAGGGTGAAAATCTGGCTTTAAAGGCGATACAGGTTGCTGAAGAAGAGGTGAAATATAGTGCGAAGAAAAAGAAATAAGATAATTCTTTCGATATAGTCAAAACTCCTAAATCCTGAACTATGAATAAAATATTCACAGAATATGCCAATCCGGCTTTATCACATGATATTAATAAAATCGTTTCTTTTATTTCGCCCGAAAGGATTTATGCATTGTCAGTTATTCATCAAAAAAAAGAAATACAGAGCATTTTTGTTGAAGAAGTGCAGGAGGAGCACCTCATCGAAGCGTTAAATGTACTTATTCTTACAGGTGAATCAGAAAGGAGACCGAATGATGAATTACAGGATATTATAGAGAACCGGTTGGATATTAAAATACCTTTAACTGCCTTTGTGATGCAGGCAGTCCAATTTAATGTTTGGTTGAAAAAAGAACATCCTTTTGCATTAAGGGTTGTCCAAAATGCTAGTCTGTGTTTTGATGCTTGCAGTCTTCCATTGAATGTAACTGATAAATACGATGAGTTGGCGATGAAAGAAATTCTGAGGGAAGAATTGGGACATAAGATCAGAAAAGCGATGGAATTCCTGGCAGGAGCTGAATTATTTCTTGTGCGCAGGCAATTTGAAATGGCTGCTTTTCATTTGCATCAGGCAGCAGAGCAAATATATACTGGTATTATACGCTTTAAAACCGGTTTTCAGGTTCAAACTCATAACCTGGATAAATTATACAGATATTCGAAATACTTAATGCCGGGCCTTAAAGATGTATTTCCGCGGGGAGTTGAAAAAGAAATCAAACTTTTCCAATGTTTGCAGAAGGCTTATTTAGGGAGCCGGTACAATCCGGATTTTTCGATCAAATATGAAATGGTATCTGTATTATTTGAAAGGGTTAACAAACTATTGATTTTATGTCAGAGTATAATTCGAACAAGATTAATCAATGCCTGAACAGGCTGATATTGACAGAAAAGAAAGATCCGGATACATTAGACCCGTATATTATCCTGCAGGAAATCTGCGATTTTGAAGATTTACAGGAAATGAAAAAGTTATTTCGTAAATGTTGCCAGGTATCTTTATCCAACAAATATATTTGGGATGAAGGAATTCCGGGAAACCTGCTTTACATCTATGAACAATTGGAAAAATTAATAGAGTGCTGCTATCTTATTTATAAAAAAAAGGGATTTAAAAAAAAGTTATCTAAAAAAACCAGGCAGCAGGATTTAGAAAAAGGTAAGGATCATCCTGAATTGCCGGCTTCATTAAATCTGGCTGAATTTGCGAACCCGAGGATCGTAATAAATGATTTTTTTGAAACTTACAGTTTATTGGAATGGAAACAATTCCTTCACTCCTGGATGGAAGCCGGGCTTTCTAATTACAGTGTTTTGGAAAATATTAAAACGAAGGATCTGTTGCCATACATTTATAGCATGGAGAAATTGCTGGAGGCTTCCTATCGGATTGTTGATATTTCAATCAAGAAAAGTTAATTCTGTTTCGTTACAGCCAACATAGGATGAATCTCATAACTGCAAAGTCCGTTAGCCGGATCATTTGCTACAAGCTTTTCGAGAACTGAATTTTCATTTACCCCAATGATTGCGATGCCATATCCGCCTTTAGGGTCCAAAACCGGCCCTAAAACGATTACTGTTCCATCATTAACATAGGGTTTCCAATAAACAACATGTTGTTGCATGATCAGACGTTCTTCTGCTGTCATATCAAGAGTGAAAGAAAGGCGGGGTGGAACTAATTTGAGAAAGAAATATTTAATATCGGCCATGAGATTATTTTTTCAATAACACAATCTTTGATTAAAAATAACGGATTTTAATTTCAGGCGGTCTATTTGCAAGTAATTCATAACTTTCCTTCCAAATAAAAACAACCAATGAAGCTTACTGTAATTTATATTTTAATGCTATTCGCCATTATTTCCTGTGATACAAATAAAAATTCTGAAACTCCTGCAGCACCGGTAAATCCAATGATTGGGACCTGGCAATTGATTTCGGGGACAACCATTCAGGGGAAGGATACGACTGTAACAGACTATACAAAGAATAAGAAATTTCTAAAGATTATCAATGATTCTCACTTTGCTTTTGTAGGCCATGACCTGACAAAGGGAAAGGATTCCCTGGCTTTCTATTCATCTGGGGCAGGTACATACACACTTACGGACAGTCTTTATACTGAACATCTTCAGTTCTGCAGCGACAGGGCCTGGGAAGGGAATGATTTTTCTTTTACCATTTTGATTCAAAACGACACGCTTACCCAGACTGGAGTTGAGAAAGTAGAGAAAATAGGTGTGAACAGATTAAATATCGAAAGATATGCGAGGGTGAAATAAGAACATTACCCCATTTTGCATATTGAAAAGCAATATTGTTCAGGGCTTCCCGATAAACAGGCGGGATAAAAAAGAATTTTGTTTAGTAAAAACTGAAAACCAGTCCCACTAGTTTTAGTAAAGTTTGCATTTAGATTCTTTTAGACCAGGTATGCTGGTAAATTCTGATTAAGAATCACTCTTCTTAAGTATCCTTTCGGATATTCTGCATAATCTCAGCCATAGTCAGTATTTATCCATTTTTAATGGCTTCCTATCGGGAATATCTTCGATTCATAAAATCGGAAATCAATTTAAGACAGGCTTCTAACCATCCGGTCATGCATTCAATCACATAATAAAATGATTTTTTATGAATTCTTCATTCATTAAATATTCCAGATTTTCCGCCTTTGTGCTGGCATTATTAATGCAATTATTTTTTAAACAGGCAGCAAATGCACAATCGGCATATAGTCATTTGGCTTACAGACAAACTATCGATACGATAAGGATTCCCACTTCTTTTGAACTAAACAAAATGTATGAGTCAAAAGCAAGGACAAATACTATACTTGGGATTGTTGCATTGAGCTCAGGAATGACCATGGTGATTATTGGCGTTGGGAAAAACCTGGAAGCAAATTTATTTGGAGATTATGTCAGCGCAAGCAGTGATGGCGTGTGGCTGATTGTATTGGGATCCCTGACTGCTATTAGTAGTAAGCTATTCTTTACAGCAGCCAGGCATAACAGGATAAATGCAAAATTGGCCTTGCAGTCTGAAAGATTATCCATGGGAAATTCTACAATTTATAAATCTGATTATGTGGCTTTGTCGTTGAAAATATCCTTTTGATATGTCTGGATATTTATTTCAATCGATAAATTTTGCCATCCGGTTTAGTGAAAATATACATCTCTCCTTTTTGATCTTTCCCGAAGCGCAGGTCCACGCGGCTTTGTCCGCAGAGTGCCCGTAGTGTTAATCGTTTGCCATTCAGAGAGACAAACCATTCTTTAACCCTGGCAAGTTTATCTGAATTCAATTCGGATAAATTAATAAAGAACAATCTGCCGGAAGGGATATCGCCGAATAAATATTTACCTCTGAGTTCAGGAATAGCTTTTCCTTCATATTCAAATCCTCCTTCGATGGCATTGCCTTCATCATGGTCGAAAGCAGCTACCGGATAAGTATAATGAAAAGCACTATCATTGGCAGGTAAAGGATATATTTTATTTATATCCCTATCGGCATACATGGAAAATCTTCCCTCACGTACCGGCCATCCATAATCATGTCCTTTTAATATGATATCAATAGCTTCAATATTAGCTTGCCCGATATTTGTACAAAGCATCAGTCCATTGTGTGTCCATGTGATCCGATTGGGATTTCTGAATCCATCTGCATAGATTTCACGGACAGTATTGGAATCGGAATTTTTTGCGAAGGGATTTTGTTCAGGAATCCCATATTGCCCATTGGTACTATTCCTTCCCAGAGGATTTATTCTTAATATGCTTCCCCATATTTTATCCGGATGATGTGTAAGAAATGAGAATCCATTTTCTGCACTTCCTCCATCACCCACTCCGATATAAAGATTTCCGTAATCCTCCTGTCCCGGTTTTGACATCGGATTAAAAATTATTTCCTGAACACCATGAATTCCGGAAACCATATCGATCCGCATCAATTCCCTGCATGTTCCTTTAAAAACAGGAGCCATCGGATCTGAAATTTTCCATTCGCAGAGCACCCATTGGAGTGTTTGCTTAATGGAATCATCTATTGGGAAGTCTGCTTTTTTTGTATGAGCCGCTTCACTATGAGTAGTATAAAATATACCATTGTGGATATAATCAGGGTGGAAGGCAAAGGATCCGAAACCTGTAGCTAATCCGGGTTGATTAATAAAATCAGGTTTCCATTTTGAAATATCAAGCCATGTTACAGGTTTTTGATTTACCAGCTTATATAATTTACCGCGCTGGTCCAGGATGAACCATGTTTTCAACGGACTAACCCAATCCATCTTGCTGATACGGGTTAGAGGTTGTTTATCACTGCTCGGGGGTAATTGGATGAATTGCTCCAGATCTATTTGAATATTGGAGGCTTCAATTTTTTCAGGAATCGGGTCTTTTATGGAGAAGGGATCGTCTTTTTCTTTTTTCGTTCCCCTCCTGGTTTGTAAAAATGAAATCAGTTGATCGGTTTGTTCATCTGTGATCACAGTGAATGAGGGCATCATAGAGTGATATGAGTCAAAGATTTTTTTTGCATGTACATCACCCGATTCAATCATCTTTTTAGGATCCCTTATAAAATGCCTGAGCCATTCTACAGAGTCTGTTTCTGTAATACCCGATAAATTCGGGCCAATTCCATTTTGATGAAAGCCATGGCAGCCACTACAGTTTTGGTTAAACAGAATCTGTCCTCGCGCAATTGAAATGGAGTCGGTTGAGATTAATTTCACTGTATTGCCCGGTCCGCAGGATGGGAAAACCAAAGCGATCATTCCGGCAATGATAAAGGGGAAAATAAGTTCTTTCATCTGACAATAATCGATAGCCTAAGATACTGAAACCGATTTTAAGTTAGATTGAACTGATAGCCTGGCCGGTGGCCATATATCAATTAACAAAATTTTCATCCTGCAGCGTTTACATTTTAAATGTTTCAGCGTCTCATTTATAGAACCTAAACCTACTTATATGGAACCAAATTCTACACAACAGGAAGTGCTGCTCAGCACTACTACACAATTCGCTCACAGACAATGGTCTGATAAAGACGGAGAAGGAGCTTCTAACCTGAATGCGAAAGAACAGCTTGAAAAAGCCTGCTGGGATGGATTAGTAAAAGAGATGATTCCTGAGTTGAATATAGCCCTGGATTCAAACAAGAAACTCTGGCTGTGGCGGATACATGAAACCCGTTCTTTCCTGGCTTTGGATTTTTATGAGTATCCGGGTCCTAAGGAAATAGAAGTTTCCATTGATCCATATCTTTTTATGTGTGCACTTAGAGAAAATTAGCCGGAAAACATCTCAGCTTAAGAGAATGCGAATGCCAACCAGGCCAAGGCAAACGGCCAATACACGTATGATGGTAACACTATGTAATTTATGTGAGAGCCACGCACCGATCTGTGCACCCGGGACTACCCCTATGATCAATCCGATTACCATATGCAGAATTTTCGGATCATTATAACTTCCCTTTATTGCATGAACAATGACACTTACCGTAGCCATAATTGCGAGGATAAAATGAGAGGTTGCTGTAGCTACAAAAACAGGAAATTGCAGCCATTGTACCAGGGCCGGCACATGAATAATACCGCCTCCGATTCCCAATAAGGGTGATAAATAACCTACGACGATGCTGATCAGAATACCCCTTGTCTGATTGTATGTATAGTTATATGTCGTACCGGAATTATCAACGAGGGAATGTTGTTTCCATCTTCTTTTATTTACATCCACAATAACCGGGGAACTGACTTTATTATGTCTCAATAACAGGTATGTAGAAAGAGCTATTAACAGAAATCCAAAAAGAATATTAAATATATTCCTTGGAATAAATTGTGTAGACAGAACGCCAAGGATGGAACCCGGAATGGTGAACAAGGCGAATAATAATCCGGCTTTATAATCTATGCGCCCCGATCGGGCATATGCGATTGATCCGGATATGGCATTTGCTGCAACTATTACGATAGAGATTGCCGTTATGGTTTCCGGACTAAGGTCAGGATAGGAAAGGATTAGGATTGGAACAAGAATAAAACCACCGCCGGCACCTATCAGGGTTCCGAACATTCCAATGAGAAATCCGATAATTATGAGTAAGAATAAATTGAGCATAATCAAATTCCGGCTCCAAGTTGCATTTTATTTATTGCATCATTAAAAATAATTGTAATATAGTTAACGAATTGTCGTTTTTTTCTTCTGTAAACCTCAACCCAATGCCATCATGAAATTCATTCAATGTCTTTTTATTTTCATTACAATCCATTTTACATTATTCGCCCAGCAAAACTTTGAACCCGGTTATATCATAATCCATGGTCAGGATACGGTGAAAGGTTTTGCAGAGACATCCCTGAACAGGGAATTATCCCATTCAATTAAATTTAAGAAAGAGGAATCTGCAGAACTAAAGGAATACAAACCTGCCGATCTTATTGGATTCGGCATTGGGAATGACATATACCTGAGCAAACATTTTTTGAACACTGCGCAGGACTCTGTAATGGAAACCGCATTCGTAAAACAACTGGTAAAAGGGGAATATAGTCTGTATTCTTACTCGAAAGACGAGCTGGTTTTTTATCTTCTCCAAAAAGATACAACGGTCTATTTCCTTTATGACAGGGTAACTGATAATTTGGGTGAAATCAAGCAGGAAGGGAATTATATGAATTATCTGAACCTGATCAGTATCAACTGCGAAAAGATGAATAAAATTTACACCGGAGTAGTGTATAATGAAAAAAATCTATCGGATTTTGTTCTGAGAGTAGATAATTGTTATTCCAATGGAAAAGCAATTGATTATTACCATAAACCAAAATCTGTAATGCAAGCTTTTGCTTTTCTTGGAGGATTTCCTCCCAACCTGACTCAGTTTACTGCCAATTTTACCTTCCAATTCTCTTTACCGAGGGTTTACGAGAATCTTTCATTTAATATAGGTGTTAATTATTCCAACACTACCAAAATGACACAGGTACGTGACGGGGCAAATAATTTACTTAACATAACTAACAAATACAGCATAGTGGCTATCCCCTTCACAATTCAATGGAATTTTACGACTTCAAGGTTTCAGCCTTTCTTTTATGCGGGCCTCTCAGGAGGTTTTTATAACGAAACCTCCAGTTATGGTACATACGGAGAACCGCTGAACCCTCAAACATTTGTAGTTGCAATGGTTGTTGGACTTGGTATACAAATGAGAATCGGATCACAGTTTTATTTAAGAGCTGAGGAAGTGTGTAATATAAATAGCCAATACGATATGGAATGGCAAAATCCTGCAATAGGAGTTGCTTATAGGTTCTGAAATTGATTTGCAGATTATCCCCTGGCTTCTGGAAAGGCCAATAGAACTTCTCCTTTATCATACCAGATCATGGCATTTGATAAAATATGATTTGCATATTCTTTGCCTGATATCAGGTCGTTATTGAATTCATTAATATCCATAACCTGTAATTGCAAATTCCTTCGATCCTTCCGCCTTGTACAAATCCTGACTGAAACGTTTGTGTTTTCATCATTGTAATATTAATATAATGATTAAAATTTATATATCAGGGATCCATGAGAATCCCCCGTTCAAAGCCTGACTTTAAAATCAAAACTCTAAACAGGACCTTGGATGGGATGCCAAATAATCAATAAAATATCAATTTATTATCAAAAAATCTTATATTTAAGACGTTTCTTTGATAAATATGGCAATTAAATTGATGTATAACAAATAAATTGATAACATAAATCACCCTTTATAATGAGTTTATTTTCTAAAAACCTGCGTTTTTTACGAAAAAAGGGCAGTTATAATCAGGACGAAATTTCCATCCTTTTCAATAAGAAGGCAAATACCATTGGAAACTGGGAAAATCAGAAAAGTGAACCGAGCCTGGCAGAACTTATGAAACTGGGAGAGTATTTTAAAATCAGTGTTCAGGAGTTACTTTATTCTGATTTAGAGGCTCAATCCTTTCAACAAAATACCGAAGCCAAACCTTCTGATAATTTCGTACATATTCCCAAATCCTATTCGCTACAGGAACCAGTTAACAGCATGGCAAGTGAAGGCGGTGAAGATGCGTTCTGGGTTATCTTAAGGGAATTAAGATCTGTGAATGAAAAGCTGGATTTGCTGGCTTCCAGGTTGGATTTATCAACCCTTAAAATGAACTCCGATAAGAGTTCCCATTAACCCTGCTCTCAATCTTGGAAAAATTTTCCAAATGGCGGAATAATCGGACATGCCCTGCCAGAAAACGAGCCTTTGCCCAGGAATAATATTTTCCTTCCAAATCATTCATTGTCAGGTATCTGTATGTCTGATTTTGACCATCTGACACTTGATTTTATGAATTGGTACCACCCTTGTATTTACATGTTCAGTTCTTTATCATACAGTAGCAATTAAGTGTATTTCATTCGTCGAAAAAGTTATGATCAGAGTAGTAGAATTGCAATATTTGTTACGATAGAGTATCGTTTCTTCAAACAGAAAAAATACAATATCAAACAGGTGCTGTCGTTAATACTGCTAAGAGTTAACCCTTAGGATTGATTAATCGCTACTTGTACGGTACTGACGAAAACCAGCTGGTGAATAACCAGATGATCCGCGAAACCTTTTGAAAATTAATTAAATCCTGCGTCATGAAAACGTTGTCTAAACTTGTATCAACCAGCAGTGTATCATTACTGGTCATTACTTCACCGGTACTGATTTCCAGCAATCACAAAAAGATTGAAATTTCTACGAGCACAGCTGTTGTTGCAGCTACCTACCATATTCCTGTTTTAACCAACAGTAACTTCAAAAATTTTAAATACAGCAGCCCGGAGCTGAATGCTTCCGTCACCGAAAAAAAGGTGACTGAAGAAGATAAAGCGCCTGATTTTAATGCCAGTGCTGCTGTTAAAAAAGCTTTTGAAGTGAAAATGGTAATTAAACAGGCACTTACACTCTACGATTCAATGAAACTCGATCAGTCGGGTTTGAATCAAAAAGCTTTTGAATATGCCTGGAGAGGATATCATAATTTATTAAAGCAGGGTAAACTAAAAAAATCTTATGTATTGACAGTCTGCGATTTTACACAGGCTTCAAGCAGCAAAAGGTTATATGTGATTGATGTGTCTCATAAAAAATTATTGTTCAA
>CAVWUD010000020.1:0-104520 GCA_963757975.1 uncultured Bacteroidota bacterium | reverse complement strand
CAGCCATATTTGCTAATTTATTTCATAAATATAAACCATATTTCAAACCCCATCCAAAAAAACTTAATACAATCAGGAAAATAAGCAGGTTCTTTCATAATTTAATAATAAATGCATAGGACTAATTATATACATAGATAAGGTCAAATAAGAATTACAATTCATGAAATAAGTCGCATAAATGAGGATAAAAATAATAGTAAGGAGTTGGATGAGACATCAAAATTGGTAACTAAAAACATTTAATGAAAACTAACAGGTTTTTTTCTTATTTTTTTGCTTAAATGACAATTGAACAGGCAAATAAGAAATTGATTTTGGCCAGAAAAAAGAAAGGGACAAAAATCAATACGGAGATAACGGCCCTCAATAATTTCCTCTTACAGAAAAAAAAGATTTCTACTTCAATTCAGGAAAAAAGAAATAAAGAAATCTATTCACTCTATTTAAGGAATAAACCCATTAAGGAAATCGCATCGTCTTTTAAATTATCCACCGATCGTATACGCATCATCTGTATGCATATGGAGAAACAGCAGAAGAAAGAAAAAATTGTAGAAGACTGTATAGAAGACAGTAATTCAAAATAAATGACTCTATTAATTCCTGGCAAAATATTTATTCATTCAATGAATACACAATCCCATTGCTCTTACCAATCCAAAGCGTTAAAGAAACGATCCAGACGATGGTCAGAGCCAGCAGAAATATCGTAGTTCTCGTTTAAATAAAGAATAGCTGAAGTAGCACAAGTTGTAATGATCAGGAGCAAAGTCATAAATGTAGAGATCGCTTTCATAAATTGTAGTTTAGGGTATGATGAATGAATTAAAAAACCGTCGTTGGGGGTTGATCAGGATTTGGACGGAAATTCATCGAGGATGGGTGGATCTATACTGTCAGGACTCCGTTCTTTCTTCGTGGTTATTCGGTGTGTGACCGTAAAAACCTCATTGCTGAAACAAAGATGCAAAACGATTTTCGAAGATGCAAGCGATGTTGCATTTAATTTTAAAATTTCCCGGAATGGGAAAAGCCCTTCGATGAATTAAGTTATTAACAGACTGCTAATGGTGGCATGATCACTGGAAGTTATAAATAATCTTTAGTATTTTAAGATGTAAAATCGTACCCGATGAAAAAGGAAATGAAAAGATTATTTATAAAATACCTTGGGAAGAAATATGCGGTGAATACACTGAAAATACCGGAGAGTGGAAAAATTATATATGATTTAATAACCATTGTTGATCTGGAAACAAACAAACTGGCTTTTACAACTCAAAAATTGAATACGGTAATACTGGATACACATGATAGCATACCTGAGCTTTTGACCAACCTCATAAAAGACCTGCCTGGAGAACTTGTTACAGCCATTAAAAACGGAATTATGAATGAGTATCATGGAGAAGAAGTTTCATAATGTAAATAAAAAGAAGAAGGCCCTGGAAAGGGCCCTCCAACGTTGCTAGTACTGTTTAAAACATATGTAAACAAATATTTCATCTACTTTTGAATGGATGTAGCTACTACCTGTAATATACTGCTGTATAATGTGGCCGGGCATAAGGACCGCCATATACACGTTCACGAACCACGCAGGAACTAAAGGTCACTGCCAGAATCGCGAAAATTAAAATCAGTTTAAGTATTGTTTTCATGGTGTACGTTTAAAGATTAGAGTCTGATTAAAGACAAAGGTTTAACCGTGAATAACTTATTATTCCCTGTTAACATTCGAATAACTGATAATAATTAATCCCCGCTCCTGAATGTAGTATTCATGACAACCATCAGTGATGCACCGGGTTTGGCATTGGGGTTTACAAAGACTAAATAAATATCATGTACTCCCTCTGTTGACTTTACGTCTATGGATGTAGGCTTTCCTCCCATAGCAAATCCTCCTCCGCCAGTATCGCCAATGAAGGCGGTTTTTCCCAGCAGTTCCCCTTTAGGCGTATCAATATGCAATTCAATAGTACCACCTTCAGCATTCAATTGTGCCTTTGGTGCCATAGCAGTGAGATCGATATGTGCAATGCCAGTAAGATCAATTTGTTTGAGACTGATATAGCTTCCGGTTTTAACGGGAATAATAAAACTGGTGCCACCATAACTCATTTTCGTTGCATCAACTACCTCATCATATTTAACGGGATTTATCTTTGCATTTCTTAGTGTAAATGTTTCTTCGGAAGTCACACCAGGTAAGCCATTGGCGCCACGATCCGTGTAAGATGCACGGAAAATATATACACCAAGGCCTTTTTCATTGGGCGTCTTGTTTGTAACATAAGTTCCCTGCGCAGGAAGTGATTTTATTTTCGGTTTTGGTTTGGACAGGCTTAATATGTATTTAATCATTTCGGAAGCATCCTCGGTAGAAAGCTGGGGATGCGCAGCCATAGGAACATCACCCCAGTTGCCTTTTCCGCCTGAAATAACTTTCCTCGTTAGTTTTTCCAACGCATCTTTATTTCCATTGTATTTAACAGAAACGGCATAGAATGCCGGACCAATGGATTTCTTGTATTCGCCGTGACATGATTTGCAGTCATTCAATCCGATTAGCTTCAACCCCTTTGTATTAATTACAGCTTCCTCTGCCGTGCGATGTCCCTGAACAATTTCTGTTTTGTCAAAACCTTCCGGGAGATAATCGATATTAACCACAATATCTGCAGGTTTAATTTTCCCGTTTTCTGTGGATCCGTCTTCCTTATCTTTTACACTGACCTTATAATTGTACACTTTATCCGGAAAATAAAATGATTTATTATTCCTGCCAATATTGAATGAAACAACAGGCGGCTCATTGCCCGCCGTTAATTCCATTGACTGAACTGATACACCTCCTTTATTATCCTTTACAGTAAGCGTCGCTTTATAAACCCCGGCCTTCGCAAAGGTGATTTTCGACTCAGGCTTGTTGATTATTTTATAATACCCATTTTTCGAACTGATCTTCCACGTATATTTCAAACTATCTCCATCAGGATCTTTTGTTCCTTTCGAAGTCAGATGTACTGTAAATGGAAGAGCGCCACCCATTTTATCAGCCGCAAGAACAATTTTAGGATTTCTGTTGCCGCCATTGTATTCAATACGAATTAACCTGGCATCATCATTTGCAGAGAACCAGCCTGATCCGTACTCAAGCATATAAAGATCACCGTTAGCGGCAAATTCCATATCCATCGGGTTGCTGAATTTATAATCCGGCATAAATTTTTCCATTGACAAATAGTTTCCATTTTTGTCGGTCGTGACCGCAATGATCCATCCGCGCATCCATTCGTAGATCAGCAATTTTCCATTGTAATATTTCGGAAACGCGCGCGGAGCATTTTTAAAATCTTCGATATGGTATACAGGTCCTGCCATGGCGCACCTTCCTCCCGCTCCAAGCAAAGGAAACTCTTTTGATTCTGCATACGGATACCATATCAATGCTTTCTGTGCCGGCGGTAAATTATTCAGTCCCGTATTGTTAGGAGAATTGTTAACCGGATTTTCCGGATCAAATTTTGGTCCCGATGCATTGGTAGCAAAATTAAAATGATTATAGGCCTGATTGTCACCAACAAAATAGGGCCATCCGAAATTGCCAGCTTTTCTCGCCTGCCCGATTTCATCCAGAGACGCCGGTCCTCTCAATGAATCAGGACCATTGGAATCCGGTCCAACATCACCCCAGTAAACAAATCCTGACTTTTTATCAACAGCAATCCTGAATGGATTTCTGCAACCCATCACAAATATTTCTGGTCTTGTTTTGGAAGTTCCTGCCGGAAAAAGATTTCCCTCCGGAATTGTGTACGAGCCGTCTGGCTTGGGCGTTATACGCAGAATTTTACCTCTCAGGTCATTTGTATTTGCGGCGGACTTTTGAGCGTCCCAGGGAGATCTGCCTTCGCGCTCATCAATGGGTGCATACGGCGTGGCTCTGGGACTTGAATTATCGCCGGTAGATAAATAGAGATTGCCCTTCGCATCCCAGTCGATCGACCCCCCGGTATGACAACATTGCTCACGCTGTGTGGCTACTTCCAGTAATACTTTTTTTGAATTCAGATCCAGCACATCACCATTGAGGGTATACCTCGTCAATATATTTTCTGATTTGACAGGATCTGAATAGTATAAATAAATCCAGTGATTGATTGCAAAATTCGGATCCTTATTGAGTCCAAGCAGCCCGTCTTCTGCTTCTGAAGTTTTGCCTTCCTTGTCCTTGTATTTGGTGCTGACGGCTATTGTAGCAATGGTCTTCAGTTGTTTGGTTTTAAGCGTGTACATCTTTACTGCTCCATGACGTTCAATAAATAAAATGCGTCCGTCATTTAAAACGCTTAACTCCATGGGCTCATTCAATTTTTCAGCAAGTATTACTTTTGAAAAACGATTTTCCTCTGGTTTCGCTTTTGAATAATCCAATTGCGCCGGTGTATCGCCTCCTGCTGCATATTGCAAGCCGGCCCAGACATGATTCAGAAAAAGAGGTTCGGAGAATGACTCATCGGTATGCCCCATATTGGTATAAAAAGAACGGCCACCATCAAAATCATGATACCAGCTCATTGGATGATTATCTCCATTCTTTCCACCCTGATAAGATTTTTCATCAATTTTTATCAGCACATGTATGGACGGATCGATTTGTTTGAAATTATAAAATTCATCCCTGCGTTCAAAGGAATCCGGCATTTCTTTGGTCGCAAAACTGTTCTTATCCGATACGTAATATTTGCCCATCTGTATATTATTTGGCATCGGATGATCCAGGAACCAGGCTCCCACCAGTCTCCCATACCATGGCCAGTCGTATTCACAATCTGCTGCTGCGTGTATCCCTACAAATCCTCCTCCTGCCTGTATATACCTTTCAAATTCTTCCTGCTGTTCATTATTCAGCACATCCCCGGTTGTACTGAGGAATATAACCGCATGATACTTCTTCAGATTCGCTGTATTGAATTTCGCGGCATCCTCCGTAAAATCAACAGTAAATCCTTTTTCAGAAGCCATTTTCGCAAAAGCTGCTTTACCGGCCTCTATAGAAGCATGACGGAAACCATCCGTTTTTGAAAACACCAGTACATGAATTGTCTGGGCGTAGCCACGGCTGAAAGAAAAAAGAATACTAATAACAATAATCTTGGCTACATGCAGGAAGTTCCCAGCGTGAATATTCAATTTCATATTCTATAATATTAACCGGTTCTGAATGACGAATTCGTGTTAGTAAAATTATTTATCTGATTTGGCGCGAATGCCTTCTGCATCGAACATCCCCATCATACTTCCGGTTACATGGTCATCATCTTTTTTCGTCATCAAAAGGTAAACATCATAACCCTGGGCGGTAAAATAGACTGTTACTTCATTTTCCTTAAGTTCCACTTTAGAAAACTTAGATATTTCGGTCCCAACCGAATCCTGTATAACTCCCGTCATGGTTGTATCTTTTTTGTCAAGAATCACAAGCATCTTTGTATCTCCGTTGGGCAAACCTTTCACCAACATATTCCATTTACCTGCGAAATAATCCGCACCCGTTTGCGCCCTGGCTATCGTGCCCGACAGTAAAAAGATGATACTTAGCCCGGAAATAAATACGATTGATTTTTTCATTTTTAATGAATGTTTTGTGTTTTTAAATTATATATTGAACCTATTCCGTATATTTGACAGAATAAAACTAGAGGATAAGTTTCATACCAGCAAATTCAATTCGGATTTGTAATATAATTTTTTAATATTCTTATTCCGGCCACAGCCTGCCCGGAATAATTATCATTTGAATATGGCAGAGGAAGATTTAGATAATATAATAAAATACGCTGATCAATACCTCCGCAATGTTGCTGTGGATAATGTCATTTTCGGATATCACGATAAAGAGCTTAAAATCCTGCTGCAACGGCCATTCGCTGTTGACAAGTGGACCGTCTCGGGGGGCTATATCAGGAAAACAGAATCCATAGAAGAAGCGGCACACCGGATTGCATTTTTAAGAACCGGATTAAAAGACCTTTATCTTCAGCAATTCCGTTCTTTTGGCAATCCAAAAAGAATTTCCGACAGCGGGTTCAATGTGAAGTATATAAAAGAAAAATCCGGCGAAGACATCCCTCCGGATTATTGGATTTTCGATTACTTCGTGTCAGTAGGTTTTTATACACTCACAGAATTTTCTCAGGTAGCATACAGGAAGAGCAAATATGAAGAAGATTGCAAATGGTGGTCCGTGAGTGATCTGCCCCCGCTCATGTTTGACCACAAGCAGATTGTTTCCGAAGCATTACTGGCTTTGCGCCTGCACATAGCTCATTTTCCTATTGGATATAAACTGTTGTCAAAAAAATTTACGCTGCCGGAGATTCATGCATTATACGAAACCATCCTGGGGAAAAAAATGGATGAAAGGAACTTCGCAAAACGTCTGATGGCAACAGGCATTATTACCAAACTGGCCGAGACGCGCAATATAGGAGCACACCGTTCCCCCTTTCTTTATAAATTCAACAAAAAGGAATACAACAAGGGACTAAAGAGTGGAATAGATCTGGCATTCTAGAGCGTTACTGTTTTTAGATTTTGCAAAATGGTTCCATTCTTTATTTCATCTGATGCGGAAATTAATATCAGATCACCATCGTTTAAGTTTCCATATACTTCGATGAGCCCATTGGCTTCCCTGCCGGTTTTGATGCCCACCTTTTGTGATTGGTTATTTACAACACGAATAACAAAAACACTTTCCGTTGAATTGATAACCGCCGATTTTGGTACTATAAAAGTACTGTCACCGGAAGGCAGCGAAAGGTTAACTTCAGCAACCATACCCGGCAACAGTTTTTTGTCATTATTAATTACATCCATTTCAATACGCTGGGAACGCAGCCTGTCATCAATGGATCCCGACATTCTTTTTATTGCGGCTCTGAATATATGACCCGGCTGTGATTTCACTGTAAAGCTTACTTCATTTTTTTCATTCAGATATCCTGTATAAGCTTCAGGAACCGACAAAACCAGCCGAAGCCTTTTCTGTTCCTGTAAATTAAAAAGCGGAAGTTCGGAGCCTTTGCCCGAAGGCCCTACATAAGCCCCGGGGTTTACATTTCTGGCCGTGATGACACCATTGAATGGAGCGCGTATTTGCAGGTATTGCTGCATTTCCATAATTTCAGTATGTGAAGATTGTGCAGCCTGAAGTTGTGCAAAATCCGAACTTTTTCTGGCAATCGCCTGCTCAAGATCATTCGGCGATATGGTTCCTGGCGTCTTACTGGTTTCCAGCAAACGATCATAATTGGCTTTGCTTGCCAGGTAGATGGCTTCGCGGGATTTAATGGCAGACTCTGCAGCTGCCAGCTGGGATCCCAGCTCCGGGGCTTCCATTGTTACCAGCAGATCGCCTTCTTTTACTTCGGAACCCACATCGACATACAACTTTTTTACAAAACTGTTTTCCTTTGCATAAAGGTCCACCTGCTGGAAAGCGATGAGTTCACCCGGAATCTGTAATGAAGAAGAAATCTTTCCTTTCTTTAGAGAAAAAACCCGCGTTACAGGAGCATCTGCCTGTTGTGTTTCTGTTTTATTATTCAGTGATGTATTTCCTGAATTGCAACTGCAAAATATAACCATTAAGGTGAAGATAATTGACACCCTGATTTTACAACCCGACAATAATAAACGCTGATTCATTGATATTTTTTGAACGATTAATGTGATTTCACCGAAGAATTCAATCCAGGAATATAATGCGCACTTTCTTTATCCTCCGGATCAAGTGATACAGATGCAGTCGAAGTTTTATTCTGTACCCAGGAAAAAATAAGCGGCAATACAAAGAGCGCAGCAAAAGTGGAAGCGATTAATCCGCCCACCACCGCACGTCCCAATGGTGCCGCCTGATCTCCTCCATCACCTATTCCGAAGGCCATGGGCAGCATACCCACAACCATCGCCAAACTGGTCATCAGTATGGGCCTCATACGCAAAGCCGCCGATTCCTTTGCGCTGCTCAAAGCATTACCGGTATGAAGTCGTAAATGTTCAGCATTCGTAATTAATAAAACTGAATTGGCAATAGAAACCCCGACCGACATAATGATTCCCATATAGGATTGCAGATTAAGTGTGGACCCGGTTAGCATCAGTATGGTCAGAGATCCGAGAAGCACGGCAGGCAGGGTCGACAGAACAACCAGTGATACTTTAAAAGATTGAAAATTAGCTGACAACATTAAGAAAATAACAGCAATTGCAGTTATTAATCCCGATTGCAAACTGCTTAATGTGTCGGTTAAGACCTCTGTCATTCCTTTAATTTCAATATTCAGTCCGCGAGGCAACTCTCCCAATGATTCCACTGCAGCTTTTACATCTTTAGTAGCCGAGCCCAGGTCCTTTTTATTTATATTTGCCGTTACTGATAAAAAGGGTATCGCACCCATGTTGTCGTTTTCTCCGTAAGAGGTATCTTTTTTTATATCAGCCACATCACCTATTACAGGGCGGCTTTCATTACTGAGCACCGGAATTTCATTGATATCATTCATGCTGGTCATCTGGTTCTCAGGTACCTGTACCTGTACGCCATAGCTGACATTGCTCTTGGGATCGATCCATAAGTTTTTCTCTGTATATCTTGACGAAGAAGTAGCAGCTACCAACGAGCGTGAAATATCATTGAGTGTTACGCCCATTTGTGCTGCGCGAGTTCTGTCAATATCAATATCAATCGTCGGATATTTAATAGGCTGTGCCAGTTGAATATCCCGTAAATAAGAAATCTGGCTGAGTCTTTTTATAATTTTATCAGCATACTCTTCATTGATCTTTTTATTCTTGCCGGTTATTCTGACTTCGATGGGTGTTGGTGAACCCTGGCTAAGCACTTTGTCAGTGAGTTCAATCGGTTCAAAGGAAAGTTTTATATCCGGCATGCTATCCTTTATCCTATGCCTGAAACTTTCTTTCAAATCATCCAGCTTCACTTTATAATTTTCTTTCATGGCAACCTGCAATACGGCTTCCTGTGGCCCGCTCATAAATAAATAAACAGGACTTGTTGAAAACTGGCCAGGATGTTGTCCCACAAAGGCAGAAGTTACTCCGATATTTTCCTTGCCAACCAAATCTTCCAGTATATGAATGGCTTTAATTGTTTTTTCTTCGGTTCTTTCCAGTCTGGTGCCGTCGGGTGCACGTAACCGAACCTGGAACTGACTTCCATTTATTCTCGGCAATACATCGCGTCCGATATTCATGAACAGGATAGCAACCAGTCCGCAGGTTACGATTGTATATAAGATCACAATGGGTATTTGAAAAGGAAACAGACGGTCTAAAAATCGCAGGAATCGATTCCTGAATTTTTCAAACCTGGTGAGTTTTCCATTTCCATCGCTCAAATTTCTTTCCAGTAATTTCTTTTTCTGATCCCAGGTATCCTGCTCTTCAGCCGGCGAAATATTTAATGCAACATATTCCTCTTCATCAGTCAATATATGACCATCCACACCAGAAGTATGACGATGACCCTTCATCAGCCAGTTCGCCATTATCGGAACAAATGTCTGCGCCAGGAAATAAGAAGTAATCATGGAGAAAGCAATCGCCATGGCAAGAGGTAAAAATAAAGATCCCGGAATACCAGACATGGTAAAAGCAGGTGCAAATACCGCCAGAATACAAAGAAGGATCAGCAATTTTGGAAATGCAATTTCTTTACAGGCATCCCAAATAGCCAGTGCCTTCGGTTTGCCAAGAGCCAGGTGCTGGTGTATATTTTCAATGGTTACCGTCGATTCATCCACTAATATACCAATGGCAAGGGCCAGTCCGCTCAGCGTCATAATGTTAATGGTTTGACCACAGAGGTAAAGAAACAATACACCTGATATGATAGAAGTCGGTATAGTTAAAACCACAATTAATGCACCGCGCCGGTCGCCTAAAAACAAAAGAACCATCAGCCCTGTGAGGATGGCACCGATAGCTCCTTCGGAAACCAGGCTTTTAACTGCATTAATAACATAAACCGACTGGTCGAATTCATAAGATAACCGAACGTCTTCCGGGAGCTGACTCTGAAAACGCGGAAGCGCCTTTTTAAGATTCTGAACTACTTCCCATGTGGAAGCATCTGCTGATTTAGTAATAGGAAGATAAATGGAACGCTTTCCGTTCACCAGGGCATATCCGGTTGTAATATCAGCTCCATCTTCTATCACAGCGATATCCCGCAGGTAAATATTTTGTATACCACCTTTAAAAATCGGGATATCACCAAAGTCTTTTATGTTTTTAATCGTTGTATTGGCTGGCGTAAAATAATTGTAGTCCCCGATTCTGACATTTCCAGCCGGTGTAGCCTGGTTGTTTTCTCTAAGCGCTGCCACTACCTGATCGGGTGTTATATGATGAATCCTGAGTAATTCAGGATCTGCTTTTATGACGACAGTTCTCACATTGCCACCAAACGGTGCCGGAGAAACCAGGCCCGGCACAGAAGTAAATGAAGCCCGCACATATACATTCGCGAGATCCATCAGTTCGTTATTCGATCGTGTTTTACTGCTTAACACCAATTCACCAATGGGCAAGGTGGAGGCATCAAAACGAAGAACGAAAGGTGGCTGTGAACCTGGAGGAAAGGAAGCCTGCGCCCGATTGATAAAAGTAGCTACTTCTGCAGCGGCCTGGGCCATATTCGTCCCCGGATAAAAAGCAAGTTTGATCAGCGTAAGTCCCAGAATATTTTTTGTTTCGATACTTTTCACACCGGACACATACAATAACAGGTTCACGTATGTTTTTCCGAAAAAAGCTTCCATCTGTGTAGGTGTAAATCCTCCATAAGGATTCGATATAAAAATGACCGGAAGATTCAGTTCAGGAAAAATATCAATCTTGATATTACGCACTGCATTTATTCCAAAAAAGAACAGACCCAACACAATAACCAGAATGGAGATTGGCCTTCTGAGCGCACTTCTTATTAAACCCATGTTCTATTGAATTTCATTTACAAACAATCCAAAATCACCAGCTGCTGCTGCCTTCAGCAATAATGCCTGCCATACATTGTTATTCGAAATATCCCTGTCCGTCTCCGCCCTGTTGAGTACATACAATGCCTGGGTAACATCCACAATGTTCGCAAGACCGTTCTGGTATAATACTGTTTTTTGCGTATAGGCGTCGGTGGCAGCTTTCATTTGGATGGGAGCTTCCTGATAATTGTCGATCGCATATTTTATTTTTTGATCCGCCAGTGCAAGCTGCGTTTTTATTTGCTGGCTCACGAGTTCATATTCATTCTGCAGTCCCTTCGACGTCCATTCCTGCGCCGTAACTTTCTGATGCACCCTGATGGGGTTTGTCAGATTCCACACAACACCAATTCCCAGCAGGTAGTTGCTGTTTGAAGGTTTGACCCCGTCCCAATAACTATGTGTAAAGGCATCCGGATAAACCTGACTGTAACTGGGGTCGAATCCCGTTCCCCTGCTTTGCAATACACCCATCAGGGAGAATACCGGGTATTTGAAACGGTCGAAATATTTTTCCTGCTGAAGGCTTACATCTATACGACTTTGATAATATTTTAATATTGGATGTTGCACACCGTTATTCTGGACGGAAACATAGAATGAAGCAGGGATTCGGGTGATGAAAACGGTGTCCAGAAGAAATTGCTGATAAGGAATGCCTAATAATTGCGCAAGCTGGCTGGCTTGTTCAGCTTCGTAGTTGATGGCATTCGTCAGCGATATCCTGGCGCTGGAAACCTCTGCGTTGGCCTGAGAAGAATCCACACCCGGGTTCAATCCATTTTTTGTACGGCTCAGAACCACCAGACGAAATGTGTCGGCCCTTTCCAGGTTTTTTTCTTCCGACAATTTCAATCGCTGAGCCGCTAAAAGACTAAGATATGCGCCTGAAACCCTTACTTCCAGTTGAAACTTTTCCTGATCCAGATCATTGGCATCCCGGACAACTTCTGCCTGAGCCACATTGATATTCTCACGAACTCTCCCAAAGGTGAAAAAATCCCAACTGATATTCGCAAGGTATAAGCCACCAAAGGCAGAGTTCCAGTTTTGTGAAAGAAAAGGAGGACCTGAAGAAGCTACGCCTCCGCCCAGGGCTATGACGGGACCGAATTGTCCGTTCGCCGTACCATATGCCTGCTGAGCTGCCAGGTTCAGATTAGGTAAATATTCAGAAGAAGCCTCTTTGGCAGAGGCTTGTGAAGCCTTTAGATAATTGCTTTTGGCTTTAACCGTTCCATAATTGGTAAGTGCAGAATTGACTGCCTCTTTTAAAGTCAGTATCTGACTGCAAACCCGCTGCCCCATCAACAAAAACAATATGAATAAAGAAAAATATTTTCTGCCTGAATATTGTTTATCAAACATCGGCCGATGATTTATTATTTTGCAGGAAGCATCCACGTTTTTTAGTCTGCTTTCATTTCGTAAAAATAAGGGATCCCATAAGGAAAAAAGATATGATCCTTCGTAGAGGTGAAAATATTTATCCGGAGGAAATGGAGGAATTTCTCTTTGACGAACCAGGAAATCAGAAAATAGCTAAAATAAAAATCTCATTTTCGATAAACCCAGTGTTGTATTATAATATTTGACATTTTGTATAATCGATACCAGGTTACTGGGTTTATCCTGTGCATCCCTTTCTATTCTACCCTCCAAATTATTGTCTTTCCAGTTCTTTAAAAATAGCCGGAAAATCAACGATTCCGGTTCCTACTGGAACATCCTTCAGTTTTGGATTGTTGGCAGCTGCTATATCTTTCAGATGAATAGCAATTAAATGTCCCTTCAATTTTCTGAGTAACTCTACCGGATCAAGACCACTCTTTGGCCAGTGACCAAGATCCGTGGTTAGTTGCACCGGTAGATATATCGTTTCATAAATTCCTGACCCGCACAAACAATATTGTGTAACCGCATGCGTTTAACAATTGAAAAACAATAAATATGAAAACCACCATAAAACTGATCGCTCTTTTTACTTTTTCAGTGTTTATTTTTTCCTGCAAGAAGAGTTCCAGCGGCTCCTCCGGTTATTTTTTTAATGGATCATTCAACGGCACTTCCAAAACATTTAATACAACCGTAATAGCTGCTAAAACGAATTTGGGAAGTGGAGTTTATAATTTAACGATAGTCGGTACCAATAAAAATGAGGAGTCCGCAATCACTCTTTGGTCAGACCAGGACAATTTTACAGCAGGAACAACATATAATATAAGTGCACTGAACGGAACAACGAACAATAGCTTGTCCTATGTTTCGCCCATTGGAAGTGCTGCTCCATCTTCAATCTGGAATACTACGTATGATTTAGGAAACGTCGATCAGAGTTTTACCTGTACCATTACAGAATCAACATCCACATATATCAAAGGAACATTCAGCGGGGTATTATATATGGATACTGATTCAGCTGTGGTAAGTCAGACTGTAACAACCGGTCAGTTTTACGCCAAATATTAAACTAACCTTTCATCCACTTTAATTTCTTTCACAGAAATTATTTTTACCAGATTTTTATATCGGGGGAAACCTGGATTTAATAAATAGTTATATTCTGCGGGATTAATCGCAGATCTGACCCTGATAGCCAGGTATTTTTTCTCCACCATCCAGTGGTCACCCTGTTTCTGATTCTCCAGTAAAGAAAGTTTCAGCCAGTCTTTATTGTATTCAGAATCAGGCAGCGTGAATACTGGTGCGTTATCCGAAATCTCAAGTTGAATAATATACAATTGTGGCGGCATTTCTCCCTCGTCAAAATGAACAAGGCTTTCGAGCAATGCAAGGGAACTGTTTTCGCAAGTGTAGAGCATGTAAACCCCTTTACTATTCCACCTGCCGCCCCAGCGAAAAGCGCCGGTTCCACTCAGGTCTTTTGCCCGGCCCCTGTCCTGAACAACTCTGAAAAGTTTCATGTTCGGGAATTAAGAATAAACACCTTCTTCAATACGTCCTAAAACGTCATTGACAATACTTAACCCGGACAGGGTATCAAACAGCTCAACAGGCCTCAGATTATTTAAGGCCCTGTTTTCTTTGTTCAGCCAGCGCTTCATTTTTTCTTCATTTCTGAAAACTTCGTATCCATGCTGAAGGACTCTGGCAATCTCAATTGCATGAGAAGAAGTTTTTTTATCAAGCTTTTCCTTATCGCCTTTTCTTTCCAATGTCTTTACCGAAACATCAAAAATACTTTCGGTAATATATTTCCGGCTTATGCCGATAAAGGATGCTAACGTATTGATCGCGTTTTTAGTAATACCGGTATTGCCAAGCTTAATAATATCAAACTCCGTAACAACCGTTTTCGGAATGCCGGAACCTATGCCCAACCAGTATGTTAGAAGAATTTTTTTCCCTTTATTATCTAAACCAGGCTCTCTCATGATATTATAATGCAGTGCAGGTTCTTTTAAGCCAGATACGGCTGCGACAGGCTTTTTATATGCCCGGGCACTTGCTTCTTCAGGTCCGGTTTTAGAAGATTTTGCCATAGCGACATTTTAACCAAAGATAAGGAAAATATGTCGTATGGCCTTATTTTTTAGAAGTTTATTCATACCAGGTCGTTCTGCTGGGTTTACAGGAATCAGAAATGCAGCACCGTATATTTAGTAATTAATGTTCCCTGATCATTTACATTTTCACTCTGAATCAGACGCAAATTAATGTCCAGTTTTGCCCCCGTCGCAAAATTATCTCCTACTCCAAATATTTTTGGCTCAATCGTTAACCATAATTCATCTATTAATTGTTCCTGTAAAAATGAAGTGGCGACATGCGGACCACCAACAACCAGCATTTGCTGATGACCTTTGTTTATAAAGCGGGAGGTTAATTCAACAGGTGATTCGTTTGTAAATTCAATTTGTCCGGGAATCTCAAGGCTTTTGTATTTTTCAGGTTGCCTCGTCATGACAATAATCTGATGACTTGCAGAAGGGTTAAATTTATCAGCATTGAATGTGTTACTCCCCATAACAATAAGTTGTGATTCGCTCCATACCTTTTTATAATAATCCTGATCCTGGTGAGATGACCATAATCTGACATTCGGCTCACCCCATTTGGTTACCTTACCATCAAGTGTTGCTACAAATATGAGTATTGTTTTCATGTGAAATAAAAATTAAGATCAATCTCTATTTTAATTACGGCTCATAATTTAACACGCCTTGCACAATTCTTGCAGGCGCAGTATAAGGATGTTCTTCTGCTTTCCCAATATCCAATATGTGCATTACTTTCCAGCCCTCTGACTTTAAATAATCAGAAATCATTGAACGGTGACATCGCCACCACACAGCTTCGGAGCACATAAAGGCAGTCCTTTGCTTAACTGCGCTTTTCACAAGCTCATTAATCCCTTCCTTAAAAAATCCGGTTTCCATATAATCTGCAAAACCCCGAAAAGAAATATTCCTCCAGCTGGTATTTTTTGAATCCGGATTTGCTTTTCTTCTTCCACCAAGGTTTATTAAATGAACATATTGAATATTATTTTGTGGTAATGATATTTTTAATGCCTCTTTATTAAATTGCGGGTACCTCCGGGAACCTGGATAACTTCTTACATCCGCAATTAATTCAATATTGAACGAATGCAACATGCCAACCAGTTCTTCAAATGAACGGGTTGAATGGCCGATTGTCCATATTGTTTTATTATCAGTTTTAATACCTGGTTTTTTATAAAGTTAATTCAAGCTTTCTATGCCTGAAAGAAGTTTTAACTTTAAATAGTGGTTTAAGTAAAATCTTAAAAAAACGAATGAGCCGGATATGAAAATCAGATTCATAATTCCCATACTGGCCTGCCTGTTCACCTCTTTTGATCCGGTTGAAGTCACGTGGACAGCCATTGGTGATTCCATTACTTATTTAAATGAACATATTGATGAAACAGGCAACAGGATAACCAGCGGATATATGACTAAATTATCGGCACAATATCCAAATATCAAATACATAAACCAGGGCCATAACGGGTGGACGATTGCTGGCATCGCAAAAGAAATTGAAAATCTGGAACTGCAAAAGACTGATGTGTATTCTGTTTTCCTGGGTACCAACGATTGGTGGCAGGGACTGCCATTGGGAACAATCAATGACTATAAAGACAATACCGGGCTAAAAACGACTTACGGCGCATACCGCATTATCATCAATAAGATCAGGAATCTCAACCCAGCTTCCAAAATAATTTTGATAACACCCATGCAACGTACCGATTTTGTATATCTATTCGACGCACATAACAATGCATATGGTTCTTATAAATCCAAAAACGGACAGAAGCTTTCACAATTTGCAGATGCCGTAAAAGAGATTGGCAACTATGAGCATTTTACAGTAATTGACCTTTACTATAAAAGCGGTATGACAGTAAAAAATGTTGTGAAATTTAAAAGAATGAAAGATTCTGTTACCGGTGTATACCATAATATTAAATATCCCGACTATATCAGTCTCCCATTCCATCCTGGGATCGACGAATATCCATATCCAACAGAAGCTATCAATTATACTTATGACGGTCTCCATCCATCAGATAAAGGCCATCAGGTTATCGCAGATATGATTATCAAAGTATTTAAGAAAGATGGGTATATACCGACAGATAACTAACTGTATTGATAAATTATTGGGGAAAGTGAATACCGGTTATCTGTTCACATAGGGCAAGAAACCTGTCCTGTATTTTCACATTGTCAGCATCAGATAAATATTTCTTTAGTTTCTGATGATAAAAATAATGACCGCTTACTTTAGCAAGGTCATCATTACTTACGGCGAGCCATGCCTGTGTCTGAAAACCTTTTTCGAGATCGTCAGGCGCACCGGATCCGCCCATCTTTGTCGGCACCCAGCCGGGGTCAACTGCATTGGAATATACATCAGGCCATTTGCGCGCAACAGCCTTGCTAAGGATCAGGTCGTGTAATTTAGTATCGGAATATGTTTGATAGATCCCCCTCGCTTTTGTGATACTGGTCAGAATATCAAGCCCGGGATCTCCCTGCGAATGCATGCCCGAACTGAGATAGATAAGTCGCTTAGGCTTATGAATCAGACATGTTAGAATATAAGGTGCCAATGCGTTAATTGTAACCATCATTTGTAGAAAATCCCTGTTAATTGGATTTCCTGACACCTTGTTGTAAATACCCGCATTATGTATAACTGCATCGAAACCACCTGTTGAATTAACTTCTGTGGCCAGCTTTTTAGTTTCTTCCATACTGGATAAATCTGCTGTCAAAACTTTTTCAGCGCCCGGCACCTTGCTTAATGCCTCACGTCCCCGCTCTGTATTTCTTGCATGCAGAACAACAAGATGACCCTCGCTGACCAGCAACTTTGCCGCCATACTTCCCAGTCCATCGGCTGACCCGGTAATAAATATTCTTGCCATGATTGTCTTCAAATGATCTCAAAAATAAGCAACATCCATGCCTGTCAGTAAATTCGGCGACTGTTTTTAAAATCGCTTCAAAGGATAACTAAAAAATTATAAACGTTATTTAAGAATGACGAGGTGAATATATTTGCAGATGAAAATGAAAACCTGGGTATTGATTGCCCGCTGTCTGCTCGGATTTATTTACCTGGTATTCGGGCTGGATTATTTTTTTCATTTTATTCCTTATCAACCCCTCCACACAGGTAAACCGGGAGCGCTTGTTGCCGGACTCAAAGGCACGGGTTATATCTATCCCATGATGAAAACCATCCAGATACTTGGCGGTTTGTCTTTACTATTTAATCGGTTTGCTGCATTTTCTGCAGTTGTACTTTTCCCGATAAGCCTGAATGTATTATTATTTCATACCATTCTGGTACCCTCTGGCTGGCTGATGGGCGTTATACTGATGGCTCCTAATGTTTTTTTGGGGTGGGCTTACCGGAAGTATTACAGCGGAATGTTTATAAAAAGAGCAGAAATATAATCTCTATTGATCAAATATCCAATAACACATCAGGAACGATGATAGTCAGCTTTCCATTTTTGAATCGCTTTTTTTATTTGATCATTGCTCAGATTTTCCCTCACTGTACGATCCACCAAACCCACCATCTCATGATCCGGAGCAAAACGCAGTGCGATGATTTGGGATATCTTTAGGTTCTTATCCAATGGCTTACCCGTCAGAATAAAATACCTAAGACTTTCTTCGGCCCTGATAGCCCTGTCCTGAACCTTTAGAGGGAAAGTTCGGATTTTTACAATGCTGATCGCAAAGGCAATCGCTATCATCAAAAACATGATCGCCTGCTGCCTGCTGCCGCCATGCGAATAAGTATCAATCAGATTAATAACCGACTGAACAAACAGGTATATGATAATTACCGATAATACGATGTGAAAAAGTGGGTCGAGCTTCCGGTGATTTTTGTAATTCTGTTCCTGCATGTGATAAGTTTATTATTGAGATTATCTTACTTCTTTTTTACCTGTCAGTTTCTGCTGAAGAACCTGGTGATTAAAAAAGTACTAACCACAAATATTATCAACCGCCTCCGAATCGCATGGCAGTTATGGCATCAGGCCGATTTCCTGATATCATTATCACAATAGGAAAGCATTTTCCTGGCCGCATTTAAGATATCCCCGGGGTATGTCGCTTTAGTAAGATATTCACTGGCACCTATGGCTAAGAATTCATTTTTGTCTTTTAAAGAATTGGACGTGGAATATATAATTTTAGGAATGTGCCGGTAGCGAACTGTATCCTGCAAATAAGAAAGGATCTGTTTGCCGTTAAGTCCTGGCATATTATAGTCAAGTACAATCACACACGGGAGCTCACTGTCATCCATATGCGATAGTAATTCTATCAGCTCTTTTCCGTTGATTACTGTTTTTATATGATATCTGTCCGTTAGCTTCTCAAATGCTTCCAGTAAAATTTCGCGGTCATCAGGATCATCATCCGCCAGACAAATGGTAGGTTTTGATAGTGGAGTATTTTTCATAATTCCAGTCTTTTGTAATTTATTGACACTTAGTATCTCTTTTCCAGGATTCTCCACACGCAGGCTTCAAATAACAGTCTTTGTTTCTCCAAAGATCAAATTATTCATGTACGCATTTACTACAATAAAAAACTGTGCCAATAAAACTTCCTTATCTTTTAAGGCGCATCGGGCAACGACAATCCTTCATGCGTAATTTCCAGTTCTTCCATCAGAACCTCATTTTCCGTCGCATTCAGACTACTCCATTTTACTCTGCATGGCCATGCGTTTGCGAGAACCCAGGTAATAATAGGATTATGACCTTCATCCAACAGCTTGATTACAACAGTCCTGCGGAATTTTGCATTCACCTCCTGGAAAAAGAAGGTGTTTTGCCACCACTGAAAAAATTCAAAGTCTCCTTTGAATACTCCTCTCTTCAAAACAATATTACTATACTTCGTCAGGCCCGGTTGTTTTGTCTTGTTAAAAGTCTTATTTGAACCATCCCGGTATTCGATCACTTCCGTCACTGCTTCCAGCCCGGATACTTCAGTAAATCCTATTCTCGTCCCACCCCAGTCCACTTCAAAATGAAACTTGGGGAGCGGGTAAATTTTTGTTGGATCGGTTGGCATAATATTATTTTTTAATGAAGAATATTAAGTCAGTATATATTTTCAAATCATGCGTGATTTTCTTCCTGTAAGATTTTTTAGACTCGTCCTGATAAGTAACTGTAAATGCAATCAGCGTATTTTTTAAATGACTGAAAAACGAATCATAACTGTCCACAAATAAGCGGATCTCCTTTAGGGGTGCCATATACCTGATCTCCTTGAAAATATTCAGACTGCTCAGGTCCTTCTTCCCTTCCAGCCCGATGATCGCTGTTGAAGGTCTGATTTTGAGATTTCGTAGTGCACTGGTGCCGGCATTCCTGATCAGAATAAATATAGTCGATTCATCGATCTCAAAATCGACAATGACTGAACTTACAGTAGATATTTCTTTCATGCTTTTGATCATCCGGATGAATAAGGAATTATTGGAGAATACTGATGTAAATTAAAAGGAAATATTAAAAAGGAAAAAACAAGGGCCAGGATTCAGCTGATACTTTCAAAACAATATTCCTTAAAGATCTGGAGAAATTAATTAATTAAAAAACTGAAGATCGTGGAATTACTTACTCATCTACTACGAAGAAACAGGAATTTCCATGGCCTGATTTTTTTAATGATTGTATTTAAAGAACCATGAAAATCGGAAAGCTTCCCCCGAAGGAAAAAGGTTATGTGCATGTTGTTATAGAAACTCCGAAAGGCTCACAGAACAAATTCGACTACAATCCAAAAACCGATGCTTTCTGCCTGAGCAAAACGCTTCCCATGGGAACGGTATTTCCTTTTGATTTCGGATTTATACCCGAAACATTAGGTCAGGATGGTGATCCCCTGGATATACTCGTGATTATGGAAGAGCCCGCTTTTCCCGGTTGTCTTTTAAAAGCAAGACTGCTGGGAGTTTTGGAAGCGACACAAACAGAAAAGGGCGATAAAAAAATAAGAAATGACCGGCTGGTTGGCGTTTCCGATTGTTCCATCTTATACGGCAGCATCAGGGACATTGATGACTTGAACAAAAGTATGATCACAGAAATTGAAAACTTTTTTATCGACTACAATAAACATGAAGGGAAAAAGTTTTCCCCGATAGGATGGAAGAATAAAAAAAAGGCTTTTCAACTAATTAAAAAGATTAAATAAAAGTATCCAATAACAAGGTTTTATTTCTTAACAGAATTAATTTCTCCATTCCTTTCAATATATATTTTTTCAATTGACTCCAGTTTTTCAGTTAATGCTGTTTTCCTAACTTCCTGTAAAATATCTTCCCTGCAAACTTGCACCTTATCCATATTATTCTCAATGAAATTTCCCTCTTTATATAAAATAATTTTTTCTCCGGATACCAACTTTGAAAAAACCGGATGACGCACCATCAGATATGCAAACAACCTGTGAACAAGCACAAGTGTCGTACAACTTGCGATCACTGGCAGAAAATCTGAGGCACCTACAATTGCCCGGCTCATTACAGCACCAAGAACAATGGTAATTATATTATCCAGGGGTGTATGAAGTCCGAACGATCTCCTTCCGGATATCCGAATCAGGATCAGTGTAATTATAAAAACCAAAACGGTCCTGCTGGTCATCTGGAGAACTGAAAGACCCTTTCCTTCCCCAAATATTTGATAGATCAAAGACATATAATATATTTTACGATGCCTGAATTATTGTTGACAGCTAACAATGCATGTGTAAGTGTATATGCATTCGTTGTAGCCCCTTTTTCAGAAAGAAGTACTGGCACAGGTACTTCCCAAACCAATAGTACGGCCGTCCAATAATACACATTCAATTCCGGCTTCAGTGAGGTAGAAAGCTGATAGCGCTCCCGAAATTCCACCACCGATGATTACAACCCCAGAAGAAATATTCTTTAAGAATGTTGGATATTGATAAGGCAGTCCATGTTGTATCAATGAAAAAGGATAACCTGCTGTTAATTCCATATACAGACATTATAAAAAAACTATACCAATAATATTCAGCGGGATCCAGGGTTGCCATTTCCCAGGAATACCCATATAACTGACCCACCGCATAGCTTACTTTATTGCCTTAATCACCCTGGGTAAATTTTCCACATTTCCTGAGCAGATAAGGCATCAGGAACGAAGATGTGCTGGCATAATTTTTTAAGCATCTGTTATTAAAATTACTTTATCAAAATATTCATTTATGGAACGAAGAGGTACTGACAACAATGGCAATGGATCCGTTTCAAATGCCCAGAAAGGGGACCTTGCTGCAAGGGAACGGTCCTGCTGCCGGTTTGGGTAATGCAGATGATAATCATCGTATTTTCAAAACCATACAGCTCAGATACACAAACCAGGATTGCAGCAAAAAGCAGGAAAACAAAAAAGAAAAAATCCTAAGGCCTTTCATGAGATAGACATTCCGGAAAAAATATGAAGCTGGAGGACCTGATAATTTGCAAGATAAAGGACGATGGACCTCTGTCTTTCAGAGATTATATGGATATGGCTTTGTACCATCCGGAACTGGGATATTATACTTCATCGCATCATACAACAGGTAAAAGAGGCGATTTCTTTACCAGCCCTTTTATCTCCCGCGCGTTTGGTGCCATGTTGGCAAGGCAAATCGAAGAATTTTGGAAGGATATGCCAGGAAATTTTACCATTGTCGAATATGGTGCCGGCACCGGCTTACTATGCCATGATATTCTTAAGTATCTGAAAACCAATGAGCCTCTTTTTAAATACTTACGATATGTAATTATTGAAAAAAGCCCGGAATTAAAAAAATTGAGTCAGCAGTACCTTAACGAAAAATTATATGGATTGATGATATCAAAGAATTGGGGGAATTTGAAGGTTGTATTATTTCAAATGAATTATTTGACAATTTCCCGGTGCACCGGGTATTGTTGAAGATGGACAACTAATGGAAATCAGGGTTGACCATCAAAATAGTTTTCGGGAAATTGTCAGGGAAGCTTCTCCCGGGATCTCTGAATATGCATCTGAAGCCAGACTTGAGATTTCTGAAGGTTTTCACACTGAAATTTGCCTTGATCTTAAAAATTGGTTCCAATCTGTATCTAAATATTTCAAAAGAGGATATATTATAAGTATCGATTACGGTTATCTGGAAGGGGCATCCATGAAAACTAATAATAGTGAAGGTTCCCTCAGATGTTATAAAAATCACCAGTTATCATATAACCCCTATGAAAATCCCGGCGGGCAGGACATCACCGCTGATGTAAATTTTTCAGCATTGATTTACTGGGGTCTTAAAAATGGATTCGGATTTTCCGGATTCGTGAATCAGCGTTCTTTTTTAAGGGCTCTTGGATTCATTGCTTTTCTTTCAGAAATGAACGACGAAAATGAAAATAAAAATTATGTCTGCACAACACTTCTTGATCATATGGGAGGACCCTTCAAAGTGCTTATTCAAAGGAAATGTATTCCCTACCACCCGCTTCAGGGTCTTGCTTTTGAACATCCTTTCGAAAAAAAATTCTGCAGCCTGATAACCTGATATTTAATCGCTATCCCGTAACTAGATAATAAAAAACGCTTCTTCTAAAGAGAGGCGTTTTTTATTCGTTCATGTTGATCTAAGTGTAAACCCTTACCAGAACCGGCTATAATTGATTTTTTATCCACCTTCTGCAATATACCCGACACTCAGTCGTTCCGGATAATTACGAACCAATATTCATGAAAAAGATTTGTGCGGGAGTCCTGCTTCTTCTCTCTTTATTCTTTTGTCAAAATCTAAAAGCTGCGCGATTCTGGATTGCAGCCGCATCTTCCAACTGGAATAATACTGCGAACTGGTCGGCCACATCAGGTGGTGGAGGAGGCGCGTCTGTTCCCGGAGTTGGAGACGACGTAAATTTCGATGGCCTCGGCATAGGCAATTGCACAATTGATATTGCCGTCTCGATAAAAAGTATCACGGTTGCGGCATTATATACAGGCACGATCAGTCAGGGAACGAATTCTATTTCAACAGTCAATGCAGCGAGTTTTTCCGGCGGAACATTTACAGGAGGTTCAGCAAATATTACCATCGGGACTACTTATACTCTCAACGGAACATCATTTACTTCTACGAGCGGTATCCTGGAAGTAGACGGCGCCACTGCGGCTTTTACAACTGCAGGTTTTGTACACAATTCAGGAACGGTTCGATTGAACAGTTTTGGCGGACTAACACTCACGGGCTTTAGTCCTACCTTTTTTATATTGGAATTTGTAGGACGCGCGAACACTTATACTTTGTCGGGAAGCGGAGATATCACGGTTTTAAATAGTCTGAATTTGACAGGCACACAGTTTTATAATATCATGACCGGCATCATCGATGTGAAAGGTAATATCAACAGCAGTAATACAGCAACGGGTAGTGGAGGCGATGCAACGATCAACATCAACGGCAACAGTGCTCAGATATTTGCAGGAAGTACGACGGCAGGCGCCGGCGCGATCCCACAGTTAAATATAAATACAACAGGAACGCTGGCTCTGGTAAATTTCCCGGCTGTCTCCAACAATTTTACCTATACTGCCGGAACTGTGAACGCGGGCACATCTACTTTCTGTTTCACACACGGAAACGTCGGCGCCTACTCTGAATCACAGGTACCTTATGTCAACAGTATTTCTTTTCCTGTTAACACCTCACTGTTAACACTGACGATTGCCAATACGATTGCTGCAACGGCGGACCTGACCATTGCAGGAGCAGGTAATCTATCGCTGAACAACGGTTCGATCAATGTGAATGGAAATATTATTCTTACGAACACCGGGAACGGAGGTGGCGGATCGGCTACAATCAATATCGTCGGTGCAGGTGCCGAAAACCTGGATCGGACACAGCAGTTATTGTTAATGAGAGCCGGTTGCCGATTATCAATATCAATAAAGCGACAGGAACTCTTTCGCTTCTGGGTAATATTTCATTCTCTGCGAACGTGACATACTCTACGGGCACGATTGCGCCGGGAACATCCACTTGTTATGTCGTCAATAACTTAACCTTCGCAGGAAGTTTTCCTTTATACAATCTGATAATCCAGCCTGCCGGGAATACAACCGTGACCGTCACAGCTGGAAGCACTGTCACCGCAACCAATAATTTCGACATGGAAAACGGTGCGAACCGGATACATGCATAATTACCGGCACCATCGCCGTGCAGGGAAACCTGATCGATAACAACACCAGTACTTTAGGAGGCGGAACAGGTACGATCTCTGATCGATGGAACAGGTGCGCAAAATATTACTTCAAGTGGAGTTATCGATCAGGCGGCGTTCGCCATCAGTCACGATTAATAATTCAGGAGGAACGGTTACTTTCCCCTCACTCATTACAGTTGTCGGCACTAACTGGAGCTATACTGCCGGGACACTGGATGTAACCACGAATAATTCAACTGTCGTTTTTGAAAACACTATGACTATAACAGGCACGCATACCCTAAATAATATCACATTCGACGGAAGCAATAATTTTACATTTACAACAGCAGCTGGTACGACCCTGACTGTTTCCGGTACGACGAATATGATCGGAGCCAGTAATATTATCCTGAATACCGGCAACATAAACCTGAACGGTAACCTTGTATTGGCAAATACCGGTGGCGGAGGCGGGACTACAGTTATCACATTTACCTCTGCGGTCAACCAATCCATCACCAGTTCCTTATTGATAAACCAAAACTGTTTGCCTTCTATAACAATCAATAAATCGGGTGGAACTCTTATTATTTCCATCGCTCATTACAGTAAAAGGTAATTGGACCTACACATCCGGAACACTGGATGTTACAACAAATAATTCAACTGTGGTATTTGCCAGTCCTTTGGGAAGCGGAGTCTTTGGAATAATCGGCAGTCATACACTTAATAATGTAACTTTTGAGGGAAATAACAATAATACAGCAACTGTAAACACAGGAACCATCCTTACCGTAACCGGAGTTCTATCTACCATCGGCGCTTTCAATGTATTTATAAACACAACGATTGCAGGAGCTACGGCAATCCAGGCACAGGGTAATATTTCGATTAATAATACATCCGTTTTGGGGGGAGGCACAGGAGTAATACTGATCAATGGAACAGGTGCTCAATTGTTTTCTGGAAACTCCCCCGCATCTCAGGGATTAATGCCTTATATAACCATTCAAAAAACAACAGGAGTTCTTACTCTTAGCGGGATCATTTCAGAAAGCCGGGACTGGACTTATATAAGCGGAACAGTCGACGCAACAACAAATGCAAATACTGTGGTTTTTGGTGGAAACAATCTCACTATTACAAGTGCAGGTATGAATTTTTATAATACTACTTTCACTACGAATACCAGCACACTTGCGAATAATTTTTCAGTTAACAATAATCTGACCATTGGCGGACTTTCAGTTTTGGCTCCGGGCTCCAATACTATCAACATTGGAGGGAAATGGACTAACTGGGAACACTCGGTTTTAATGAAGCCACAAGCACCGTAAATTTTAACGGCACAGCTTTGCAAACCATTACAACGCCCGGTGGCGAAAATTTTACAAATGTTGCTGTTAATAATTCAGGAGCAGGGATTCAGTTGGAAAACAATGTGCAGGTTGCAACCACATTAAACATGACACTCGGCAATGTTGATCTGAATACAAATTCTCTCACCCTTGGACTAACTGCTGTCAACAACGGAACACTTACGTGGACTTCGGGCACGATCATCAATACCGGATCTTTAATCCGATGGTTCAAAACCGGAACGATTGCAGCGGGATCTGCTGCCGGTCTCTTTCCCATGGGAACTGCTGTTGATTACCGTCCTATATTTATTTCAGCGCCTGTATCGGGACCAACAACCGGTGGTACAGTGACCGTGGGTTACAACGATGCTACGACCAATTCGGTCGTTTCCTTTGCGGATGGACTTTTTACTGTTGTCGTACGAAAAGATTTAAACTGGGCAATGTCAGCTGCCGGACTTGTCGGTGGATCATATAATATGCAGATACAGGGGACGGATTACGGCCTTATCGGCGCCGTCTCCGATCTGCGCCTAACACTTATTAACGGTGTGGCAGGTGTTGCCGGAGTAAATGCAGGAACTGTTTCCAATCCTCAGGTCAACCGCACCGGTCTTACGGTGGCCAATCTTACGAATACATTTTATCTGGGCTCAATCAATGCAGTAAGTTCGCCATTGCCGGTTACGCTGGTTTCTTTTACTGCTTTTTCATCCGGTCAACGTGTAGATCTCAAATGGAAACAGCCATTGAAACAGACAATGATTATTTCACTGTACTGCGATCAAAGGACGGTCTGCAATGGGATTCCATCGCACACGTAAATGGTAAAGGCAATTCTGTTTCCAATAGCTTCTATGAAACCTTTGATAACAATCCACTCAGCGGGCAATCATTTTATAAACTTGAAAATACAGACTTTGACGGCCATGTCTATTTTTCACCTGTTGTCATGATAAATAATGGTGTTGAAACTAATCACGTCTCCATGTACCCCAATCCCGCTTCCAGCACTTTACTCATTACCAGTTCCGCTAATGAGTCATACAGCATTCATGTAATTAATAGTCTGGGACAGTTAATGCAGGTCATAGCCAATAATGTTTCCGCAAAAACTTTAGATGTATCGGGTTCGCCCCCGGGTATTTATTTTATCCATTTATTATTTCCGTCATACACTTTAACGAAAACGGTAATAATCAGCAGGTAATGGATTCTAACCCTTTTTAATTTGCTCAAGTAAAGCTAAAGCTTCCTTATTTTTAGGGTCCTCTTTTAAAATCTTGTCAATATATTTTGACGCTCCTTCCTTGTTTCCCATCGTCATGTATTTGTTTGCAATCAGATTTAATAAAGGTAAGCTCGAAGAGTCCTGTGCCATCGCCTTTTGAAGTTCGATAATTTCACCGGCATATTTTCTGACCGGCAGAAAGTTTACATTGGAAGTATTATTCTGAATGGCATAATCAAGATATGGCATGGCATCACGCGGCCGGTCAATCTCTAAGGTAAATTACAAACAATGTTTTGGCATAATCAAAAGTCGGTGATATAGCAAACGCTCTTTTAAAATAAAAAGCTGCTTCTTCAAAATAACCCATTTTGCCATAAAGATTTGCAGTCTTATCATAAAAATATCTATCGGTTGGATGTTCAAGGACCAGTAATTCCATAATTGTTTTCGCCTTTGACAAATCCTTCATATCAAAATAATAATTATAGAGTTCTTCCATTGCATTTGGCCAAAGCCTATGCTGATTGACCACCGAATAGGCAATTTTTTCTTCAACAGATATAACTTTAGGAGAATCACTGGATAATGCTTCGTTGAAAGGCCAGCTTCGCTTAAGATTCGAAATTCTATAAACACCCACCAGGGAATCCACTTCGGTTACAGGCATTGTCCGCATTAATTCCTTCAAATTCATTTCATTTGCTTCCGCCGAAGGAATGATATGCTCATTTTTTAAAGCCTTATAAAAAGCATCTGAAATAATAGCGTATCCTGTTAAATTCGGATGTACATGTTCAAGGATAAGTCCATTTCCAATAATATGCATTGATGAAACAAAATCAAATGCTGCTTCCGTATCTACTAAGTGCGCTTGTTTGTATTTGTCACATAATTTCTTAATTGCATCATTGATCTCTGAAGGAGCCCGGAACCGCAGGCCATCGAGATCTTTAGCCCGGATAAAATATTTTTTTGCCTGAATATAATCCCCTTCACCATAAGCCAGTTTACCAAGATAATAATTGCATAATGCATGACCATTGTAAATCTGATCCGCTACTTTTAGAAACCTGGCCGCCTGGTCCGAATCTCCGTTATTAAAAGCGCTCACTCCTTCTTTGAAATTTTTATTAAACCCGGGGTATTGCACACTATCAGGAAAAATGCTCACGAAAGGTTTCAAATCCATTTCATTGCACACGAGGTTGCTTAGAAATACCGGAATTCCGTTTTTGTTAAATAGTTCAAGGGTCTTGTCCATATTCGAATTGAACTGTTCAATACCCTTTTTATAAAGTGATGAGCCGTACTGGATCTGTTGATCAGCGACCATCCTCTGCATCAATGTCTGCCCCGCAAATTCTTTCCTCAGGTCTGATGAATTCTTTGCTCTTTCAAATAAACCGGTCACCAATTGAACAATTCTTAGTTTTCGTAACGCAAGAACCAATTGAATTATCCGTGAATTATTTCCCACGCTGTTAGTAGAACCAACTCCCAGTGTCCCATAATATTCATTATGCCCTGAGTATATCATTACAGCATCGGGCTGATATTTAACAACTTCTTTCGCAAATCCCAACACAGTATATGAGTTAACAGCAGTCAGGGATAAATTGATTATTTCAAATTCCCTGTCGGGAAATTCATGCATCAACCTGTATAATAACCATCTGTGAAATGATCCGTTGTGAAAATATGGATATCCGATCGTGGTGGATTCCCCCAAAACAAAGATTCTTAATGTAGATTTTTCCTTGTTCTTTTTGAATAGTTCACTATTACCTGTAGGGGCAAATGCGGGATTGATAAAATACCTTTTTGCAGCAGCCGGGTTTAATACCAGATAATCAGGCCTGTCCGGGGCTTCCATAAAAAGGTCCAGGTTATTACCGTATTGAAAAATCCGCAGCGAAAATTCTATCAGAATCAAAATCAGCACAGGGAGAAAAATCGCTGTAATTTTGAAAATCAAACCTCTTTTCCCGGAATATAGTTTCTTCGGATTAGTCTCCTGATTTTGTAGAGGTCGTTTCATACAGGCAAATTCGAAATTGAAAACATTCAAATCATAGTATAATCATAGATATGCAGGACACTATGTGTGCAATTAACATCTGGATGGTTAACCAGTCACTTAATATTTAATTAATTTAGGAAAACCACCCTCTTTTATCTGAAAACTTTTCAGGCAATTGTTTCGTGAAAGGTCTTTGTTAACTCGGTCCCGTAAATATCTTTGTATTCCTTCGCGAATTTCAGGAAGATATTACTGGCCAGGGTGAATCTCTTCAGTATGATCAGACATTTACACTGGTATATCAGCGCATCTTCATTTAAATGATCAAAATGAAAGATGCAATTGGTAACTTCTATAATAAATTCGGGCTCATGGGTAATTCCATGTTTTTTAATATAACACAGACATAAATCTATAACTGAATTAGATATTTCAGACTTTATACTATCCAACCAGTCGTATTCTGTCATGTATAGAAAGGATCCTCTTTTAATAACTTCAATCAGCGGTCTGATATCATCCTTACCGGGATGCTGACTTTGTTGTATGATTGAATTGAAAACCGCAAAATCAATATAAATATTTTCATCCAGCTTTTGGAATTGCCATGAACCTGATTCCTTACTGATGGCACAATTGCCGATCTTTTCAAGAATAATCTTCAGTTTGGCGATATTAACCGATCTGTTGTTTTTCGCATCTTTTTCAGACTTATCATGCCATAACCTTTCATTGAGCATTTCAGAACTTATTCCCCTGCCCTTGCGGATTGTGTTTATACAAACAATAAGGAACAATTCTTTAAGCAACGGAGTGAAAAGTCCGGTAATATCATTCCCCTCTCTGTCGATAACCTGGAATTGTCCAAAAAGATAAATCGCTGAATGTATTTCCTCTTCTTCTGAATTTTGAAGATAAGTTGTCCTCCCCGCAATTTTAAGATTGGATTCGCGAACAGGAAAAGGAGCCTGAGACAGGATACTCCTCAATTTCTTTCTCCTCCTGTAAACAAAATAACCCCCCAGTAATATTGCCCCGGAGAAAAGAGCGAGAATTAACAAAATACGACGGTCTCCCGACGATTGTTCACTTACCACAACATCATCCGGTTCGGGTATAAAATTCAAAGAATATATTCTGACGCTGGTGATCTTTTGCGGTTCATCGCTTTTTGAATAGTTTAAAACTACAGTGATCAGTTTATTGCTGATGGGTGAATAATATAAATCTGCAAACGATTCAATATCATGAAACGTAAAAGGGATCTTATTGGCGAGAATCCTGTAAGACGAATCAGTCAGCGAACCTTTTATTAATTGGAGATTTGAGTTCGAACTGTCATTGGGGAAAATCAGTCCATAATAATTATTAGTCCTTGGATCGATGACGAGGCTGTTTACAAATGTAAATTGGTTTTCTACCGGTTTTAACGCAAACATTCTTTTGAATGACTTGTCCTTTACATTAAACCGGAACATATCATAAAAGTTTCGTGGGTCCAGCATCTGATCGCCTGTCTGGCTACCGTAACCACCTATTATATAAACATATTTTCCGGTCGGATCCTCGCCAAGCGCAGCCAGGTACCTGGGAGGTGAATAATCTCCGTAAGTAGTGAGAGAATCCCATTGTTTAGTTGTGAATGAATAACGCTGCACCCAGTTTTTATACCTGAGCTGTCCGTATCCTCCGAGGATATAGAGCGAAGAATCCATTTTGGAAATGAATTTATTCGCATGCCAGAATTCTGTTATTTTCCCGGGTTCAAAATCGCTCTCCCATTGATGGTTCCTGAAATCAAATGCGACAACTTTTTTCTGATCAATAAATAAATCATATAATTTATTACTGCCGGTATCGAATATTGACTGGTGACCTACCCTCATGTTTTCATGTTTATTATCAACCCACTCCATCAAACCTTTTTCATTGCTAAGATTAAAAGCAATCACAGAATCTGAGCCAGTAACATATATTTTATCCGATTTTGAATCAAATGCAACACCTGCATATCCATTTAACGTAAAAGAATTCAGCAATTCCCATTTTTGATATTTGGGTTTTAACCAATTTGGATTTTTAACTTTTGCTATCTGTTTATTTATCACATCGTGCCCGATATTTCCCGAAGCTTCATTGAGAGGCCAAAAATATCTCAGAGTATTATTTTCATAAATCTTAATATCCTTTATTTGCATAGGTGGAATATCCCTGGTTTTATACTTTTCAAAATCATTAGCCCCCCAAAGAAATTTAAAACACCTGAAATTTAAAGGTATATTGCATTCCCCGGCCTTCTGGTTATTTACTTCGAACATGAGTGTCTGGTTCTCCAGATTAAACTTTAAGGAAATCGTGTTCCAGTCTTTGTACAGTTTAGGACTGTCAATCATAAAACTGATATTGGAGAAAGTTTCCCCATTGACAACCCTGAAAGAATGTGATTTCTGATGGTAGATCAAATCGATATTATGATCGCCATTGCTGATTATGCGAAGGATGTATCCAAAATAGGTTATGTGTTTTGGAAGATAATTTATGTCAAACCTTAATTCAAAATTCTTTGAAAAGCAGATAGAATCATCCGGAGAAATATCCAGGGAAGTCCGTTTTTCCAACACTGTTTCATGACTGCTGAAGGTCAGTCCATAGGACTGGCTATAGCCGTTTATTTGAATTAAAAGAACGACTGCAATGGAAAAAGCAATCCGTCTCATAGGCAATCGTAAAATATAAATATAAAGAAGTTTCGTTAATAAACGGTTATTTGAACCGGCGATAAAGCCATGCTTACTCAGCGCATCAGTATTACTGTGCCACTGACTACATTTTTCTTCCCTCCTGAAAATTGATATGTGCACATCCATACATAAGCACCCGTTTCCTGTGCAGTATTTCCAACCATTCCATCCCAGCCTTTCCGGGGATCGCTGGTCTTGAAGATCTGTTGCCCAAAGCGGTTATAAATTCTAAACTGATAAATAACAGGCGTTGCTATGATTACCGGTTTAAAACTATCGTTCAGTCCGTCATTATTTGGAGTAAAAGCGTTCGGAAAAAACATTTCCATCGGGCAGGATTTTGTTTTAACTATTATGGAATCATTACCTGCACATCCATATTTGTCTACAACCTGCAAAGTATAATTGCCGGCTTCTCCAATTTGTAACGAATTTCCAACCCCTCCCGTACTCCACTTATACATTTCAAAAGGCCTCGCAGTCCTGATATCCAGAATATCGCCGATACATATGGTCGTGTCTGCAGGCAAAAAAAATGCAGGAAGTGGTTGAATGGAACCGACCCTTACAGTATCGGTATCGGCACATCCATTCTGATCAGTTACACTTACCCAAAATGTGCCCGAATCAACCACATCCAAGGTTTGTCCGACTGATCCATCCTGCCAGAGATAACTGGTATAACCAGTCCCTGCATCCAATTTCATGATGTACCCGGAGCATAATACGGTGTCTGCGGGTAAATTAATTTTTGACATTTTTGATGAATCACAACAACTCAAATATTGTGGACATAATAATCGGGACTCCATTGGCTCGTCATTCAAACTCAGTGGAAAATCATTGACCATGAACGCAAGGTTGTTATTCAGGCTCCAGGTCATTGGAACAAGCCGGACCTGTGCTGATTGTAAGCTGAGGCTTGTGACGCCGGAATTACATCCCGCGCCCATGGAATCAAGTTTTAAAAAACTAAGCTCATTATATCCGTTGGCATTTAAACCACTTCCAATACCTGCTATTCCGTTTAACGGCGCAGCTGCCAGCTGATTCCATCCTGAAAAACTCAGGTTCAATATTGAAAAATCATACTGCCATGCGATTTGTTTATTATCATCAACCCGCAAAATAATATTCTTATGTGCTGATCCGGGTATTCCGGATGGCTGGTAAAAATAAATTCCATTATCAGGGCTTACAATAATATTTTTTTTCCCATTCAATGACCCATAGGGATTGTTTATTAAAAAACTGCCTCCGGTATTTCCTTCATTGTCCAAAAAAATAAATTCATTTAGTTGGTTTTGAGAAAAACTATTTATCATCAAACTATCCTTATAATTATGAATATCTAAGAAAGCAAGTGGTGGCTTCGCCGGATCATTCTTCAAGGTCCGGATTACCTCCCCGGTATTTTTATCCATCTGAACAAAAAATGATCTCAGGATATCGAAAGGTGCCACAGCCTGGTAAACGGAACCTGTTGTATATATAAAATCTCCATTCTCTAAAATGCCGCCCACATCATAATAAGCATCATTTTCAATACTAAGTTTTCTGCCCCACACGAAGCGGCCTGAATGATCTATTTTTATGATGCAAATGCCCGAAGGACTGCCTGACAAAGGGAAAGATCCGATCTCCATGGCGAATCCCCCATCCGATGTTTCGCAGATAGCAGAAAAATAATTCATCACATTTGTACCATCGGATAATGAATGTGCCCAAACTTGATTCCCCGATTTATCCAGTTTAAAAATATTCAGGTAACGGGGATAATTATCCTGTTGCGACTGAAAGGGAAATGCGCTTACCAGAAATCCTGAGTCAGATGTGGATATGACAGACTGAATAACTTCTTCCTGTCCCGGAGTCATTGCTTTAGACCAGTCCACACAACCTTTTCCGTCTATATGAAAAAGAGAAGTAGTCCTTGTTACAATATTATTTACGGATGGTATGTAGAAGTCTCCGGCAAGCAGGTATCCGTTTGATTTATCCGCTGCAATGCAGAAAGGTTCCATAGCTTCGTCCGGCGGATTATATTGTTTTTGAAAATTATTACCATCTGAAATAATGGTATCCGCTTCGGGTAAATATTTTGTCTTTGTTACACGGGTATCCCGGACATTTAAAGAATAAATTGGTAGTGAAAGTATCAGCGCAAATACTGACAATATGGTTTTCTCATAATGCATTTTATAACTGCTCTTCGGCTTTATTTATCCTGCAAAGCTGGTAAAGGAATATTTCCATCCAGTGGGATTTCTTTTTTCAGCATCCTGCCGGCCATTCCGGTCAGAAACAGATAATAGTCACTTGGAATTTCCGGTTCGAACGATTCGAATGTACTAAGACCGACGGGAGGATTTTTTGAAGTTTTAAAAATGGCAGTACCCTCATCTATTTCATCGAACATAGCTATATATATCATTTCCGACCCTTCTTCTATAGCTCCAATAAGCTGTTGCCAATAGAATCGTCCCCTGTCACGGGAAATTGGAGCCTTGTTACTTTCTGGATGCATATTGTGCCAGCTGAAACCTGGAAAGACTACGGGAGCATAATCCAGTTTATTTTGTTTGCACCAGATGATATCATCTTTGATCCTGCTTTTGAAAACAGGATAGGTTTCTTCATTAAATCTCCCGACGAACCAGGGCCTGATAATATCTGACTTGTGAATTAAAGTGTGGAGATAGGGATCCTTCTCTGTATCCTTTCCAAAATCTCTCCAATATGCCGGCACGCCAAGAAGTATTGAACAGCCACCATAAACCGGATCATATTTTAGAAAGTCTATTATTTTCTCTATAGATTTCAAATTATTTGTTCTGTCAGGAAATCCGACTCCCCACAAAGCTACAAGTGGTTTATTGTGATGATACAGGTATGTCTGATGTGATCCCCCAGAGGCTATTTTCAAACTGTCCACCAGGTGTTTCCAGTCATTGATAATGACCTGCCAGTCTTTATTCTCTTCATTAACCCCGGAAAAATCATACATAATAGCTATCGCTCTGTGAAAATAACGGGATGCATTCAGCGCATTATTCAGAAGATGATCGTCGTGTTTTAGATTTTCAGGATTTTTAATGGCAGTTACGGATCGCTGAACAAATACGCCGTCCACACCATAATCTTTCATCCATTTGAAATGCAGATATACACTCTGACTGTCGTAAGAGCTGAATATATAAGCCGGTTGTCCGTTTGCAATCTTAAATGGTGTTTCATACACTTTCTGATATTCTTTTATATCCGGCCAAAAATCAACTTTACAATTTCCAGGCTCAAACACCCCGTTCCTTGCATAGTGATTCCAGCCCATATTAGCCCCGTCAGTTGGGGCATTGAACCATCCCTGGTACCCGGCCATGATCAGACCTTTAAACGTTTCAAAGGAAGAATGCGTGCTGTATTTTGACTGTGCACATACCATTGAAATCAGGAAACTTCCTGCTAAAACCATCATGAGTCTTTTGATCATCCGTGCTGTTTTATACTATTTATTTTTTACAACCCCGTCTCCCTCAACTCCCCATTTCTTATTTGGCTTAGGTCCCATTTCCAATTCCAGTGTGCCACCGTTCATAAGTTGATGATGTGTGAACCACGGTGTTTTTAATTCAACCCCGTTGATGCGGCCACTTTGTATATATTTATTTATCTGTGAACAGTGATGCGCGAGAACTGTGAACTTTTTTCCGTTTTCCAAAGAAATCGTCACTTTACTGAATACCGGACTGCCAATCGTATATACCGGGATGCCAGGCGTTAATGGATAAAATCCCATAGAGGAAAAAACCACGAAGGCAGACATACCGCCTCCGTCTTCATCTCCGGGAATTCCAAATATGTCGTCTTTAAACCAGGTATCTAAGAGAAGCCTGATTTTTTGTTGCGTCTTCCAGGGAGAATTTGTGTAGTTGTATAAGTAAGGAATATGGAAACTCGGCTCATTCCCCATTGAGAATTGTCCTACCAACGCTGTTGCATCCGGGAATTTATTCCAGAACGCATATTTTGAACGGCCCAGATCCTCACGGAATAATTTATCCAGCCTCGTTTCAAAAGCATCCTTACCATTCATCAGTGTGATCAGATTGGGGATGTCTTCCTGCACCTGCCATAAGTATGTCCAGCCATTATTTTCATCAAAATAATCCCTGCCTCCCTGGCCTCCGTCAAATGCCGGATCAATATTTATCCAGTTTCCTTTATCATCCTTCGGTAAAAAAAACATTTGCTCTTTATTCCAGAGATTCAGGTAATTCTTACTCCATTTATAAAAAAGTTCATAATCATTCATCTTCCCAAGTTCTTTCGCCAGCTGGGAAGCAGCCCAGTCGTCATAAGATGCACCCAGTGTAACAGCGACTGACTGCCTTTTTTCAAATGGATGAACCTGATCTACCGTTTCTTTAGTTCCGGGGGGGAGTGCAGGAAAATATCCGTTGGTCCGGTAAAAATCATCCAGTATCGTCTTTTCCCCGTTGCGCCATGGTAAGAGTGTGGCGGAAACAGCATTTTTTTTGATACCATCATAGGCAGTTTGAATATCAAAATTTCTTAACCCTTTTCTGTAGGCATCCAGAATAATGATGGAAGAATGAAATCCGTTCATACAGGCATAATCACCAAAAAGAACGGGAAATGTCGGCATCCATAGGCTTTGTTCATACATGCGAACATATGACTGGAGCATATCCTCTTCCTGGGAAGGATGTAAAATCATCCGGAGCGGATGCAAAGCGACATATGTATCCCATGACCAGTCATCAACATAAAAATCTCTGGCGTCTTTGTTAATTTTTCCGTTATATCCACTGAAATAAAATGAGTCCTCACTAATGTCAACCATTCTTTCCGAGCAACGATATAAAGCTGTATAAAACGATCGCCTTTGACTTTCTGTGCCACCTTCAACATGGATTTGTGAAATCTGATCAGACCATTTTTGTTCGGCGTTTGTTTTAACTTTTGAAAAACTTTTTTTATCTATTTCATGCATGTAATTAGCCTTCGCCTGCTCCTCACTGATAAAACTGATCGCGTATCTGAATTCAACCGTATCACCGTACGAAGGGAAACTGATAAAGGCTCTGGCCGACAAACCTGAAATATTATTTCCGCTCATCAATTCATTATTCTCTACAAATCCGGTCCTTCCCGGGGAGGAAAAAATTCCATACATGTAAATTTTGATATCTCCGTGCCAGGTTTCCAAACCTGTGATTTCTCCGGATGAACTGAAACGAAAAGAAGAACCTCCGTCATTAAAAGAATTAAACAGGATCGATTTATTTTCACCGTGAGGAAATGTAAAACGATAAATACCCGTTTTCCTTCCGGGTGAGAATTCCACTGTTACTCCGTCATTGAGCAGGTAAGCTGAATAATACCAGGGCCTGGTTATTTCAAGATCATGATCATAAGACATTTTCTGATCCCAGCTCTGGTTGCCGATCATTCCGGTAAAAGGTCTAATTCCAAATACAACACCCAGGCGATGGGAAACAACAGTCAGAGGGAAACCCGAAATCTGATCGTCCAGATAATCCTTCCGTACCGGATAGACGCGAATCAGCTGGTTTGGAAGGTAGGCCGCAGGCCTTGTCGGTTCGAGTAATTGGGCAACATTTCCTATGGTCGGATCGATATATTTAAGCAGGCCCATGTTTGGAGCCGCCTCATCTTTTATTTTTCGCACCTGGGCTTTTGTTGAAATAAATAGAGAATGAAGCAGTATCGATAGAACAACCGTTTTGTTATTAAACAAATATTTAATCATCAATAAATTTTTCTGGTCCGCAATAAGTTCAACTTCAGCAAAAAAGTTTAACCATGCTTTATGCATGGTTAAACTTCACTGACAGAATTTTAAATAATCAATATCCGGGATTCTGGGTCCATTGCGGATTCTTGAGCATTTCATTGATCGGTATGGGTGCGTAGTATTTATTTTGAAGAACAACCGTCGGACTGATTGGATTCTCAAGAGGATTCCTGGCCGCAACGATCTGTGGAAGTAATTGAAGCCGTACAATATCAAACCACCTGATCCCCCATTCGGCTGCGAACTCATAAGCCCTTTCATACACCACTGAATCCCTGAACGCTAATTGCGAAAGACCCGGTGTCAGCGGCTGCTCACCCGCACGTGCCCTGATGGTGTTAATGGCGGCATACCCCGCTGCGGTTGGTCCGCTGCCTGCCATATCAGATGCTTCGGCATAATCCAATAACACCTGAGGATACCTGATTACATCGTTTGTTTTATTTGTGCTTGGATTCATGGCAATAAGCGTGGAATCTGTTTCCAGGCAACCCTCATTATCAATCGCCTGTCTGAATTTCCTGTAAAAGGGATGCTGATTCCGGGTCAAAGGTGAATTGTAGGGAACAAGAAGAAATGTTTTATCCGGCTGGAGAAGTTTGAGTGTAGTATAAAATTCTTCATTCGTCCTTTTACAAACCGGAGCCCCCAGATAAAAATTAATTTCAGGATAGAATTCTTCCCATCCGAAATTTCCATCCAGTCCAAATTCTTCCCATGGCATGGAGCAATCACCAAAAAAACGATCAGGATTTCCACCACTGACATTAAATTCCAAACCGAAAATAGATTCTGAATTATTGTTCGTCTGGAATACCTGCGCATAATCGGGAACCAGCGTGTATTGCCCGGATTGAATCACAGAATCTGCTACGGTGGCTGCCAGTGCGTAATTACTCGTTTGATTCAGCGGCCAGGTCGACATGGTCAGATATACATCAGCTAAAAGAGCCCTTGCTGAATTCTGCGTGGCTTTACCTGGTTGTCCCGGAAAACTGGTAGGGAGCAGCGCAGCAGCCATTTGCAGATCACTGATCACTTGCTGATAAACTACGGCGACTGAATCTCTTGCCGGCCTGTAATCAGGTCCGACCTCGGTAGTTATTACTGGTACAGGTCCGAAGGTTCTTACTAAAAGATAATAACTCCATCCTCTTATAAAATAAGCCTGGCCTGCTGCTCCGTTTTTGGATACATCATCACTGGAGACTTTCTGATAATTTGCAAGTACATTATTGCACTGGTATATGGCACCCCATGGAGTACCCCATTGACTGTGTGCGATAGAGTTATTCCCGGAACTCCCGGCGAACTGATCGAAACTTCGCTGATCTGCCTTACCCAGATTTGGATCAGCAGTCAGATCATCCGATCCAAAAAAAGAATATAGATGGAAATCGAAAGCGTAGCCACCGTCGACTACCATTCCCTGATAGATGGCCGTTACTGCAGCATCCAGATCAGATTGGGTTTGGAAATAATTTCCCGGCGTAAGTGTAGCTTTGGGATCCTCATTTAATTTCGAGCACCCCAGGAAAGCCGCCACGACAAGGAATACGAATGGTATAAAGACTTTTTATTTTCATTTTTTTATTTTTTATAAATGATGTTTTCATTTCAGGTGATTTTTATATTTTAGAATCCAACCCTGAATCCTATGGTATAGGTTCTCGGATTCGGAATGACTCCCATTTCTACTCCCTGGGTCATTGCACTCTGCGCATTGGTGAGTTCAGGATCATAACCCGGATACTTGGTGATACAGAATAAATTCTGTCCGCTTATATACACATCAACGCTTCGAATTTTTGCATTCCCCAAAACACTTTGAGGAATGCTGTAATTCAGAGATAAATTTTTGAGTTTTACAAAATCTGCATTGTAAACAAACCGGCTGCTGTTGGTAGGCCAGCTGCCTGTGGTGCTGAAAGCGGGAACATTTGTTTCATTTTGAGGAGTCCACATCTGAGTCGCTTCCTGAAGAGTCGCATTACGCGTACCCGGCGCCTGACCCCATGTATAGGCAATCGTTTGTGAAAATATTTGTGCCCCGGTCTGACCGGCAAACATAAAGCTCAAAGTGAAATTTCCGTAGTTAAAATCATTGATGAAACCCCAGGTCATTTTAGGTATACCGTTTCCAATTGGCAGATAATCATCCTGGTTAATGACACCATCTCCATTTACATCGGTGTATTTGGCATCCCCAGGCTTGGCGCCAAATACCGCGGCCTGAGCTGCCTCATGTGATTTCCAGGTTCCCAGAAACTGATACCCCGTAAATTCTCCCAATGGAGCACCCACTTTCAGAATTGAAATATTTTGCTGAGGCTGCCCGATACCACTGACAATAACATTGTCCAGACCATTCAGATTTAATACTTTATTATCGTTGAAGGACATTTCGAACCAGGTTGTCCATTTTAATTTTCCTACATGTGGACTGAGAGGAGTACCTGAAATTCCGATTTCAATACCCCGGTTCTGGATACTTCCTATATTACGCTGATAGCTCCCGCCACCGAGATAAGCCGGTGTCTGGTAACTGAATAACAGGTTGGATATTTTTTTATCGTAAGCATCGACTGAGAGATTCAACCGGTTATTTAAAAACGAAGCGTCAAAACCTATATCGGTTTGCAAAGTGGTTTCCCAGACGAGGTTAGTTGCTACCGGCGTTCCGAGTGGTGTAGATATGGAAAGTGTGCTGCCATCAAAATAATAACCAACATTACTTGTATTAATTACCGGTATGGATGAATAAGGTGGTATTCCCTGATTACCCGTTTCTCCATAACTGGCGCGGAGTTTCAGAGCAGAAAAAACTCTTGAATTCTCCATAAAATTTTCTTTCGAAATATTCCATCCTACAGCAACAGAAGGAAATGTACTGTATTTGGTTGTTAACCGTGAAGAACCATCATCCCTGATGCTGGCAGTAAGAAGATATTTATCCTTGTAAGAATAATTTAATCTTCCCATGAATGATTGCAGGTCGCTCGAGGAGTATCCTGAAGTCGTTTGCTGTGTCAGACCCAGACCCAGATTATAATATCCAAGGGCATAGGTGGAAAGATTGGATGCTGTGGCATTGATATTCTGATTTGTTGCCTGTGAATATTCATACAGGCCGGTCAGAGTAATTGCATGGTCACCAGTCAATAAATTATAAGTAAGAAAGTTGCTGGTTTGAAAAGCACTTAACCAGTTTGTATTTCCCGAGGCATATCCGGAAGATAAACCATTGATCACGGTCTGGCTGGTTCCCAATCCAAAAAGTGAACGAGTCCATCCCCATTGTGATTCATAAGAGTTGGAAGAAGTAAATGTGAGGTTTTTCAAAATATGATATGTCAGTACACCCGTACCAACCGCATCAATGGAGTTCGCATCAACTGCCTGATTGGTAGCCTGGGCCACGGGGCTGACATTTAATGTTCCATAATTGGAGGTGAGTGTCAGTTTTCCGGTCGTCGGATCATACACAGGTTTTGTTGGATCCCAGAATGCGGCAGATGCGAATGGATCTCCCGTATCCCCGGCATAAGCTGTGTTCCTGCTCGATGGAATGGCAGTCATTATATAGAACTTAAGATCCAGTTTATCATTTATCCTGAAATCGAGATTCGATCTTAAACTTCCTTTTTTATAATATTGATTCAGGATCAGGCCTGGCTGATCCAGATAATTAAACGATACAAAATAACTCATGTGAGAACTTCCTCCGGAAACAGAAGCTTCATAGTTTTGCACCAGCGGTTTTTGCTGTAATGCTTTCTGCCAGTCCGTTCCGGGATTGGTTTTAAATCCGTCCAGCTGTGTTTGTGTGAAACCAGGAGGAAGTCCGACTGCTGCATTTTGAATATTTACCGTATTGGCAAAATTGTAAGCATCCATCAAATCAAGATCTTTTGCTATTTCGTCTTTTTGAAACCATGCGCTTACATTTATTCTGGGAGCACCCTCATGACCTAATTTGGTTGTTATAATAACAACGCCATTGGATGCTCTTGAACCATAAATGGCCCCTGCCGAAGCATCCTTCAAAATTTCCATTGACTCAATGTCACCCGGATTTATACTGGCAATAGATCCGCCGATATATCCGTCAATAACATATAACGGTTCGTTGGACCCTGTAATTGAATTGGTACCTCTGATACGAACACTTAAAGGAGTTCCTGGCATACCATTGGTACTCTGTACTGCCACACCTGGTGCCGTTCCCTGGAGTGCCTGTTCTACTTTTACAATGGGCCTGTTTCCAATTTCATCTGGTTTAACCACACTGATTGCACCTGTAACATCCTTTTTCCTCTGTGTTCCATATCCTACTACAATCACGTCATTCAATGTTTGCGCATTGTGTTTGAGCTGCACATCAAAATAATTTCCATTTCCGATTGATAGCTCCGTATTCAGATAACCTACGAAAGTCACAATCAATTGTGCCTTCGCATTGCCCGAATACGACAGTGCAAAATTTCCGGATGAGTCTGTTAAAGTGGAAGCAGCAGTATTTTTAATGTTTATGCTGGCCCCTGCTAAGGCCTTACCATGATCATCAGTAACCTTACCTTTTATCAACCGGTTTTGGGTAAACCCGTAAATACTAAGGCCAAATACCAGCAGTACCAGTAAAGGAAGTTTTTTCATATTAAGCAATGGTTTTGGTGATTAAAGACACAAATAACGCGGTAAGGCCTTAATGAAATCGCTAATAATTGATTAATAAATCCATTAATTGGAACTATTTTAATAAGTTTTTTTTAAATCTTCGCCCTTATTCAAACTAAAGAAAAGGGGAATGTGAAGACATTCCCCGTGGAGCAGAGCCAATAAATTTCAGGATCATCTACTCTTGCTTAGACCAAAAAAATAACGGTACAAAATACTTTTCCCCGATTAATCCACTTACTAATAATTGATTAACCTTCCTATTAATTACAAATAATAAAATGCTGACTATGCTCATCTTCCATTGTCAGAAATAATAATCCTCATATTAATTGATTATTAAAGACCTGGTTAATCTCCTTCCTGTTTATTACATCCTTAAATCTTAGAACCCTTTATTCACCAAAACAAGAATTAAAACAATGAATTCCAACAAATTTTCAACTTCTTTAAATCGTCGGTCCATTCTGAAAGCTTTAGGATTGGGAACTGCTTCCGGTTTCCTGGGAATTATGGGAGGTATCCCTTCCCTCAAAGCAGCCGGAATAGAAAATAAAGTACACAATGCAGGCCTGCCTCCATTAAAAATTAAAAGCGTCAAGGCTATCGGCACAGCTCCTCAGGGAGCTAACCTGGTTATCGTTAAAGTAGAAACAACCGAACCTGGATTATACGGAATCGGTTGCGCCACATTTACCCAGCGGGCAGAAGCAGTTGTATCTGCCATCAATAATTACATGGGAGATTTCTGTATTGGTAAGAATGTGGACAATATAGAAGATATGTGGCAATCATTTTTTGTGAGTTCCTATTGGAGAAACGGGCCGGTGCTGAACAACGCGCTGAGCGGCCTGGATCAGGCTTTATGGGATATCAAAGGAAAGAGAGCCAACATGCCTGTATACCAGTTATTGGGAGGTAAATCGCGTTTTGCCGTAGATTGTTACGCTCACGCAGATGGAAAGTCGCCGGAGGAAGTCGCCGATAATGTCCAGAAATATATCGATCTGGGATTTCAATATGTACGGATTCAACAGGGTGGATATGGCTCCTTATATCTCGCACAAAAACCGGATTTCAAGGATGCCGGATTTGGAATTCCATCGGATGATTTTATGGATGAAAACGCTTACCTGCAGGCGGTTCCCAAAATGTTTAAAGAAGTTAGAAAAAGATGTGGCGAGAGTGTAGAACTCCTGCACGATACTCATGAGCGGGTCCAGCCCATGAATATGATCAATATGTGTAAAAAACTGGAAGAATATAATCCGTACTGGATAGAAGATCCTGTAACCCCGGAAAATATGGACTGGTTTAGACAACTGCGTGCGAGTACTACGGTTCCCTTTGCTATGGGCGAATTATTTAATAATCCAAATGAGTTTGTAGGTTATATGGCCGATCATTCGTTCGACTACATACGCTGTCATCTTTCGCAGATCGGAGGAATTACCCCGGCCATGAAAGTTGCACGACTCGGTGAATTTTTTAATGTGAAGTCAGGCTGGCACGGACCAGGTGATGTTTCGCCCGTTGGTCATGCAGCCCAATGTCATATCGATCTCGCCATCTGGAATTTTGGCGTTCAGGAATCTATTCAGTTCTCTGATAAACTCATTGAAGTTTTCCCAGGCACACCTGTATTAAAAAGGGGATACTTATATGTAAATGAAGCGCCAGGCCTGGGCATTGACATTGATGAAAAAATGGCGGCAAAATATCCGATAAATAACAACGCGGGTCATTGGACGATCAGAAAACGCGACGGAACGATCATAAGACCCTGATTCATCACTTATCTACCCTTGTCTGCAATAAACAGCCGCAATGATTCAATTTAAACATGCACAATTATTATTAATATTAATTACTCTTTGTTCTGTTTTCTTCATTTCATCATCCTGCCGGTTTTCCGGAGAGGGAAGATAAAAAAGGATCCGGTCATCAAACGGACTGGCCCCTCTACGGTGGAAATAAAGCAGGCAACCGGTATTCCCGTTTAACTCAGATCAATATAAATAATGTAAAAAAATTACAGGTTGCCTGGATCTACAACTCAGATACATCCATCGGTCTGCGGGCAGGGATGAAGAGCTCCGAAATGGAATGCCAGCCGATTGAGGTTGACAATATTTTGTATGCTGTCAGTCCTTCATTAAAATTGTTTGCACTCCATGCTGAATCCGGAAAAAAAATATGGGAGTTTGATCCATTTAAAAACACAGTTCCGAAACTCACTTCCTGCAGGGGAGTCATCTATTGGAAAAATGGCGAAGACAAACGGATTTTATATTCTGCCGGTTCCTCACTCTATGCAATCAATGCATTATCCGGTGTTCCGATAGAAAGCTTTGGCATATCCGGAAAAATTGATCTGCATACTGGTCTGGATAATCATCATGATGTAAGCAACCTCTATGTTGCAGCAACAACGCCTGGTATCGTTTATAAAAATACATTGATCATTGGATCAGCAGTATCAGAAGGCGGAGATGCAGCCCCCGGATATATTCGTGGTTTTGATGTCATATCCGGTAAATTGAAATGGGTATTTCATACGGTTCCCGAGCCCGGAGAACCGGGTTATGAAACCTGGCCAAAAGATGCGTATAAAAAAGTGGGAGCCGTTAATAACTGGAGCGGTTTAACTGTGGATGAAAAAAGAGGAGTCGTTTATCTGGGTACAGGTTCTCCTGCTGCTGATTTTTTCGGCGGTGAGCGCGCGGGAATAAACTTATTTTCAGATTGTATTCTCGCACTGGATGCGGAATCTGGCAAATTGAAATGGTACTACCAGATTATCCATCACGATCTTTGGGACCGTGATATTCCCTGTCCGCCGAATTTAACTACAATCGTTCATGATGGAAAAAGGACAGATGTGGTTGTGCAGGCAACCAAAGATGGTCTGATATATGTGCTGGATCGTGATTCGGGAAAATCCATTTTTCCTGTGGAAGAAAAAAAAGTTCCTTCAAATGGATTACCCGGCGAACATCCATGGCCTTTTCAGAAATTTCCGGTCAGGCCTTTACCATTTTCCATGCAGGTTTTTGATGAAGAGGATATCACAAATATTTCAACAGAATCTCACGACTACATAAAAAAAATATTTGATTCAACTGAACATGCAAATAAGTTCACACCTCCCAACAAAAAAGGAACCCTTCTTTTTGGTTACAGCGGAGGAGCAGAATGGGGAGGCAATGCCATTGATTCCGAAGGGGTTCTTTTTCAGAATACAAATAATGGATTATGGAAACTTCAAATGGAATCTTCAGCAAAACACCTTAAGAAATTGGAATCATTGCCAGAAGGTCAAAATCTGTATATCACTTATTGCTCATCCTGTCATGGAAAAGATAAAAAAGGAAATGGTGCAGAAATTCCAGGCCTTCTGCAAACAGGTAAACATTTAAAGGAAAATGAAATAGATCAAATCATCCGGGAAGGTCGCAGAAGAATGCCTTCCTTCACGCAGTTTACACCGGGCGAGCGAAACACCATTGTTCAATTTTTACTTGATGATCAAAAAACAAAATCCAACAAAAGTCTGGTGGTTATTAAACAAATGAATGGCAATATTAACAAGAAGACTGATTTTCCATACCAGCCTCCGTGGCACGCAAAAGTCTGGGCGAAAGTATTTGACAAGCAGGGATACCCCGGCATTAAACCGCCCTGGGGAACACTCAATGCCATTGATTTAAACAGCGGAGAATACAAGTGGCGTATTCCTCTTGGTGAATTTCCTGAACTGACTAAAAAAGGAATTCCTGTTACCGGAACGGAAAACTACGGGGGACCGATCGTAACAGATGGAGGGCTCGTTTTTATTGCGGCAACCAGGGATGAAAAAATACGGGCTTTTAATAAACAAACCGGAGAGGTCGTCTGGGAATTTCCGCTTCCAGCAGCCGGATTTGCTACGCCCATCACTTACGAAATAAATGGTAAACAGTACCTGGTTATTGCAGCGGGCGGAGGAAGAGGATTAAAATCCAGTGGGGTCTATATTGCTTTTGCCCTCCCTTAAATAAATGATCCCTTAAAAACATATCATACATGAAAAGGACGCTTATCCTGTTTCTGGCAGCTCTAGTTTTTTTATTCGTGTACTTATATTTTGTTCTGTCTGGATATTTCGGTTATGCGGGATGGTTGTTGATGGGGTTTTTTATTTTGCTGGCGATTGCATTCAGCAGCTCCCGTCTCTTAAAGGGATTCTCCTTTACGATGATGATTTTTGCTGCAGTAAGTCTGGCAATGTATTATCCTGCTTATTTTCAAAAAGCCGGAGGATTTCGTTTATCCGGCCTGATCCTTCCTCTCCTGCAGATTATTATGTTTGGTATGGGAACGGAACTCAGCATCAAAGAATTCAAAAATATATTGCATAATCCAAAAGGAGTTTTAATCGGTATTTTTTGCCACTATACAATTATGCCTCTGCTCGGATTTTTACTCGCCGGCTTTTTCAGGTTTCCAAAAGAAATAGCAGCTGGCATCATATTGATCGGATGTTGTCCCAGTGGACTTGCTTCCAACGTTATGTCTTATCTGGCGCGGGCAAACCTCGCTCTTTCAATCACTGTGACTGCCGTATCAACTATGCTGGCGCCCCTGTTAACTCCCCTGCTCTTACAATGGCTCGGAGGTGAATTTATTGAAATTAAATTTTGGGCGATGGTATGGGATATTACCAAAATCGTAATCCTGCCTATTTCTGCCGGATTAATATTTCATCAATTCGTCAGGGGCAGATTTTCATTTATTGATAAAGCCATGCCTAAGATTTCCATGATCGGGATCGGTTTCATTATTGTTATTATTACTGCAGCTGGAAGGGACAGCTTGCTGCAGGTCGGACTGAAATTAATCCTTGTAACATTCATTCAAAATACAGCAGGATATATCCTGGGCTATTGGTCTGCACGCCTGTTCAGATTAAGTGAAAAAGACTGCCGAACTGTATCACTTGAAGTGGGTATGCAAAACGGAGGGCTGGCTTCGGGGCTGGCTTTAACTTTGGGCAAACTGGCAACCGTCGGACTGGCGCCAGCGGTATTCGGACCGACTATGAATATTACCGGCTCATCACTGGCCAGCTGGTGGCACAGGAGGCCGCCTATAGAAGATCTGAATGAAGTCACTACATTTAGCAGATAAATGGACGCTGCATGAAGGTTGTTAATACTTTATTAATTGGTTTTTTTGTTTCGCTAAAAGTTTTCGGGCAGGGTTTTGAAGGTGAAATTAAATATCAGAATACTTATAAAAGTAAAAATCCCACTATTACGGATGACAGATTAACTTCTTTGATGGGATCAACGGAGGAATATTTTATTAAAGGGGCAGCATATAAAACTGTGCTCAACGGAACACTTCTTCAATGGCAATTATATATTCCGGCTGAAAATAAATTATATACCAAAATGTCTAACAAAGACTCCGCGATTTCTAATGATGCTGCCATCAATGACGACTCGGTAATAAGTTTTGTTCTGAATAAAGCCGTGACAGTTGTTTTAGGATATTCATGCGATGAATTAATACTGAATTCCAAAAGCGGAATAGAAAAATATTATTTCAGTTCAAAACTTTCAATAGATCCAAATGATTATATAAAACATAAATTAGGCAACTGGTATACCTATGTCTCCATGGCTAAATCGGTTCCATTAAAAATAGAAGTTGAAAATCCACAATTCAGTTTCGTTTATATAGCCACCGAAGTAAAACCGCTGAAACTGGATGATGCTTTTTTTCGTCTGCCTGGCGCCAGGTTATAATACTTCATATTCCATAATCCAGACACCAAAACTGCGCGATGTCTGAGTAATATTTTCCTCAGAATTCTCTCTAATTTGTTTTTTTCCTTGGAACCTTACTACCGTTTTTTCTGGCTTCAGAAAGACCGATTGCAATTGCCTGCTTCCGGCTTTTTACTTTTTTCCCACTCCTGCCGCTCTTAAGCGTACCTTCTTTCTTTTCGTGCATGGCTTTTTCCACTTTTTCAGAGGCGCCTTTTGAATACTTTGCCATTGTTAATCGTTTTAATTCACATTATCATATCAAAACATTTGCCCGGAGTTACGCCATTGTTAAAAAGCTAACCCGTTCATATTCGAAACTATGGCAGTTATAATTTTGCGCTGCAGCATTTTTTGTTTTTCGATTCTGTTTGTTTAAATCTAAAAACTTTAAATTATGAACTCCCCGTCTACACTGCAACAGCAGGCAAATGCTCCCTTTACCCACATTTTTTTATCACTGGATTTATTAGAAAACGAAATGATGAGCGAGGATTCCCGTTCCTACCTGGCTATCATTCGCCAGAATACGGATAGACTAAAGCAATTGATTCACCAGCAACAGCACGAAATCTTGACTTTTACTTCATAACTTTAGTTATGGATCTCCATTTCTTTTTACCGCAACCTGCATTAAAAGAATGGATAAACAATATCATGATCCATCGGGTAGATTTTGATAAATCAAAACCCAAGCCCATTTTTCCTTTTCCACCCTTTCCTGAACAATCTTTATTTTTCTACCCAGGTGACAGTATAAGTGTTAAACGCGCCTGTGAAAAACCCGAAATCTGAAGTTCCGCCTGCAATTATTGGGGGACCGACATCAGATCGGATGAATATTCGTTTTGGATACCACCACCACGTAATAAAAGTTTCATTTCAACCCGGAGGCCTGCATCGTATGCTGGGAATACCTATGCATTCACTTCTGGGGAAAGAAGGTATCGATGCAAGAGACATATGGGGCAATCAAATCAATCTGATTCTCGAACAATTGGGTGAAGCCGCTTCATTTCGCAATATGATTACTGTGATAGAACAATTTCTACTGTCAAAATCTGTTTATTTAAAACGGCTTTTGCCGATCGATTCTGTAATGCAGCTCCTCGTTAAAGGAGGAGGACTTATTCAAATCGAACACCTGGCATCAGCTTCCTGTCTTAGTAACAGACAATTTGAACGGGTGTTCAAAAACAGGATAGGCTTATCGCCCAAGTTTTTTTCCCGGCTCGTTCTATTTTCGCGCGCATGGCTCATGAAAGAGAATCAGCCAGATATCAGCTGGCTTCAATTAGCTTACAAATGCGGATACTATGACCAAATGCATTTTATTCGCGACTTCAAAGAATTTACAGGCGAAAATCCAACGGAAATCGAATCAGCTCTTCGTGAAACTCCGGTGAACCTGAAAAATGGAGTCTTTTATTAAAATGTCGCTTTTGTACTAAGCGCATATTACTCTATTAAATATTTTTACTGAAAATCACAAGATTGGAAAAAGAATACAGGAATATCGGCTATCCTTTCATCTTTTTATTGTTTTTGGTGATCTTCGGGTTCTTCAAAACCTATTTTGGATTATTCCCGCATTTTAATGAGCACACCACCGCCATTGTACATTTCCATGTATTTTTTCTGGTGCTTTGGATTATTCTGCTCATTATCCAGCCAATCCTAATCAGACAAAATAAATATGCGACTCATCGCTTAATAGGCAGATTTACTTACTTTTTAGTGCCTCTGATTATTCTATCTTTTATAGGCATGATGAACAAACAGATAACTGAAACCTCTTATAAAAATATACCCGCCATCCTGGACGGAATTTATTTACCACTGACCGATACATTTTTGTTTTCAACCTTCTATCTACTGGCAATAATCAATAAGCGTAATTCAGCCTTCCACATGAGATATATGATCATGACCGGATTGGTATTCATCGATGCCAGTCTCATTCGGTCGCTGGCAATCTGGTTCCATGTTGATTTTTTCTATGCAGCATTGGTTTCCATCAGCTTCGTGGATCTTATACTCGTTGCTTTAATTTTCTTCGATAAATTAAAAGGTCGTGCTTATAAACCTTTTCTCATTTCCCTGATACTCTTTGCAATTGCACAAACTGGAATTATCATTTTGCGTCATCATTAAACCCGGCACAACCAACCAGGACTAAGTGAATCAGATTATAGTTCGTTGGGAAGCTCTATTTTTACCTGCACATTATGGCAATAAAATTTATTGAGATTATCATCGCAGGTGCAGGCCCCACCGGACTCATGCTCGCTAATCAGTTGACCCGATTTAATGTCGACTACCTGATCGTTGACCAAAAATCCGGTCCTACGGAACAGTCGAGAGCCCTGGTAGTACAGGCGAGAAGTATGGAAATTTATGAACAACTCGGATTGAGCGCAGATATTATAGCCGATGGTCAGGCGAGCAATGGTATTTGTTTTTACAAAAATGGAAAACTGAAAGGAACCGTCACTCTGATCAATCCGGATGAGAAAGCAAGCCCCTTCCCATATATCATGATGTATGAACAAAGTAAAAATGAAACACTATTATACAAGAATCTTCTCAAACACAATAAGCAGGTAGAATGGAACACAACCATTCTCAGCATTGAGAAGGAAAATGATCTTTATACTTTAAAATGCAAACAAACTGATAATATAATATCCTATCAATGTAAATATCTGATTGCATGTGACGGCACTAAAAGTATTGTGAGAGATTTTTCACAGGTAGCATTTGAAGGAGGCACATACTTAAATGTTTTTTATGTTGCAGATACACACGTTAAAGCAGGCTTTAACGAAGAAAAACTTTCCCTCTTTCTTTCAAAGCACAGGGTTGCCATGCTGTTTCCAATGAAAGGTTCTTTTCATTTTCGGGCATTGGGCATTCTGCCAGTAGAATATTATAATCGTAACGAAATTTCATTTGAAGAGATACTTGAAAAAGTGAAAACTGAAATGGAAATGCAGGTTAATTTTTATGACACAAACTGGCATTCCACTTATAAACTCCACCATAAAAAAGTTGAGCGATTCAGTAAGGACAATATTTTTTTTGCAGGTGACGCTGCGCATGTTCACAGTCCGGCTGGTGGCCAGGGCATGAATACGGGCTTACAGGATGCTTACAACCTTGCATGGAAACTGGCTCTTGTTACGAAAGGAAAAGCCGCCCCGGCATTGCTGGAAACCTATCACGAAGAAAGAAATCCAGTAGCCACTGATCTCCTAAAAACGACGGACCGGCTTTTTGCCGGCATGATAAAAGATAATTTATGGTTCAGTCTTTTACGCATGTATTTAATACCTTTTTTTGTACCATTGATTACAAAATCCAGGGCAATTCAAAGACAATTATTTTTACTGGCATCTCAGATAAAAATCGCATATTTATCATCCTCTCTCTCAAAAGGCAGAGCCGCCAAAATTCGGGCAGGCATGAGGTTTCCATATTTTATGGTTACCAGTCAAAACAGCCCTGTTTCAATTTATTATATTATCAATCACTCATCAACAACCTTCACCGTTTTATTATTCAACGTTCCGGATACAAATCTTTCATTATCCGACAAAGATCTCTTCTCAGTAATTATCTTGGAAAAAAATCCTGAAAATGAATCCGCTGTTAAAACTGCGGGGTTGCCTGAATCATTTGTTGCAGTTATCAGGCCTGATAATTATATTGGTTACATAGCTACAACTCTCAATACAAATGAGATGGATCATTTCATAAAAAACGCCTATTTCCTCTAAAGATTTTTTTTCTTCCTCTGTGGTCTTATCTCTTCTTCAATCACAGCGATTGATTTGGGAATTTCTCTTACTACATCTTTAGGTTTTTTATCTTTTCGAAAGCCAAGGAAAGTAGCTGGTTTGCGGATGCGGCCGTTCTTTGTCCAGGTAGCAAATTCAAAATTTGCAACGAGCCTGGGTTTGACAAAGTGCATCTTTGCGCCTTTTGTATCAAGTATTTTATTTTCAAAAGGAGATTCAGCGATTTCCAGGGCCTGTAATTGTTTTAAAATTCCAGGCATTTCTTTATCCTTGTATCCGCCACCGGAACGTCCAATCCACTGCAGCTTACCTTTGGAATAGGCACCGAATAATAAAGAGCGGAAGGAACGGCTTTTATCCGATTCTGCCCATCCCCCGATCACAAATTCCTGACGTTTACGCGTAGGCGTTTTTAACCATTTGTCTCCGCGCTCACCGGGTACATAAGGACTATCCTTCAATTTTGCTACAATACCCTCCAGGTTTTTTTCATTCACCCACTTATAAAGTTCCTGACCATTATCAAAAGAATCACAATAACGCAGAATTTTATTTCCTTTCAATAGCTCCTGCAGAATTTGTTTTCTCTCAATCAGAGTCAACTGTTTTAAATCAAAACCATCCAGCCATAAAATATCAAACAGACAATATGTCAAAGGAGTATCCTGACCATTATATTTCTGCAATGCGTCAAAATCCGGTCGGCCCTCATCGTTAAATACTACTACCTCGCCATCGAGTACCATGTCACGACCGAGATCCCGGAGTGCTTTGGAAAGAATGGGATATTTACGGGTGTAATCCAGCGAACTCCTCGAATCCATTCTTACCTTTCCTTTTTGCACATAAGAAATGATCCGGTAGCCATCCCATTTTAATTCATAAAGATACTTTTCGTCCTCTATAACCTCTTTCGTCAGGGTGCAAAGCATCGGATCCACCGATCCGGGAATCTTTGATTTTTTTCCTTTCCGTATTAGTTTGTCTGTATTCAAATAAACTACGATTTGTTCAGTCCGCATTTGCAAAATTAAAACAAAGTCCGCTGCTAAAGCCAAACTGGAATATAGAAGAATAGGAAGTAACTGATGTTACAGAACCATCCTGACTCACATAAAATGATCCGCCTGCGGCCTGAACGATGGAGAATAACTGCGCCTGAACTTTTATACCAACAACTGGTGAAACTTTAAATTCAAGGCCGAGTTTCGCATCCCAGGCAAACCTTGTCTCATTGCTGTAGGATTTATTATTGATAAATCCTGCGCCAATGCCAATACCCACATAAGGCTCAACAGGTCCCATCATGAAATGATGCATAGCATTTAGTACCAGGTAAGACATGACAGTCTTATCGTTTCCTGAATTGACCTGAGAATTCGGCAATGTCAGGTAATAAACCGGTACGTGGGTGAGTTGCTGCTGATAAAGCAACTCTATCCCATCCCTGCGTCGATTGATTCCCTCGAGTGAAACACCCCAGTGACCACTTTCATTGAGATAACCATAAGCATTTCCATAATTCAATCTGTCCTGAAAAGTATAACCGCCATAACCCGTCATCGAAATGGTTTGCGCAAATCCAAAACTAATGCTGATGCAGGCTAAAATCAGCATGAGTAATTTCCTTTTCATAGTTATATTTTTTAGCAATATATGAGGATGAAAATACGATGCCAGGCCCGGCACGGTTATTTAACAAGTCTTATTATGTCACAACAAAAGAAAATGCTGATTGTGGATGATGAGTTGGACTTCTGCGCACTGGTAATCCTTATGTTGAGGGGAGAATCCTTTCATATCGATTGTGCCCATACCCTGTTAGAAGCATCCAAATTTCTGAGAAAAGAACATCCTGAAATTATATTACTCGATCATAATCTCCCTGATGGAATGGGCCTGGATTACTTCAATAAGCACCGTAAAGATTTTGACGAGGCAAAAATTGTGTTGATGACCGCAGATCCTTCACCGGATTTAAAGTCGCAGGCAGAAGCAGCAGGAATTGAATTTGCAGCAAAGCCATTTGGGTTAAAAAAGATCAGGGAGATTATAAGGCCTGTCGCTTAAGGAAACTAAGACATTCTCCTTAACGCGGGGAGATTTATCTACAAAAAATCCTGACAATGGATATACTCTTATTAAGCGTTAATGGCTAACTTGGGAAATAATTAAACAAATCATATAGCAAACATGAAAAAGACTATTTTATTTATAGCAGCCGGATTGTTCAGCCTGGGTATATTCGCTCAAACTACCTGGACCAACGACAAGATGCACTCTAAACTTGGGTTTACTATAACTCACTTAATGGTATCCGACGTGGATGGCATTTTCAAAGATTTTACCTGTACCATTGTAGCCAGTAAACCTGACTTCAGCGACGCCAAATTTCAGTTAATGGTTAATACCGCTTCAATAAACACAGATGTTGATTACCGTGACAATGATCTTAAAAGTGCGAACTATTTCGATGTTGCCAAATTCCCGACAATGACATTTACAAGCACTTCTATTACGCCTGTTTCTACAAATCATTATAAACTAAACGGTGACCTTACCCTGCATGGTGTTACCAAACCCGTTACCATGGATCTCTGGTACCGTGGTACGATTACCAACCCCATGAGTAAAAAAGATGATGCAGGTTTTAAGCTGACAGGTGTGATCAAAAGATCTGATTTTAATTTTGCACCACAGGCCGGATCCTCGATGTTAAGCGACGAAGTCACCATTACCGCCAACGGCGAATTTGGTAAGGCGAATTAGCGTAATTATCGGTTTTTTTGGCTGCCTGATAGGAATCAAGAAATAAAAGGCCGGCCAATTTCTATAATTGGGCCTTTATCGCATCTTCCCTGTTTTTGCTTTCACTGGCCATCTTTTCCCTGGTATGGTTTCAGAAACAAAAAGAAGCAGAGGACTGGATTGCGCATACTTATGAGGTTAAGCTGAAAATAGAGAAATGTTTTGGCTTATTATTGGAAGCACGAGTCCAATCAGAGAGGTTTCCTGCTGAGCAACGACAGTGCATACCTTAAAAATATCAACCATGCAGAAACTCTTCTGATTACCAGCCTGAAACAACTGGATTCATTGGTAACTGATAATGAAATTCAGATTAGAAATGTCAGTACCTTAAATCACTTATTTTTTCCCGCCTTTCAAGACTTCATATTTTAATTGATTCATACTGTTAAAGCAAACAATTTTACCATTTCCCGTTTTACTTCCCCCGGCAAGATGCTCATGGATTCCATACATCACCAGGTTATCATTATGCAGGCGGAGGAAAACAAGCTGCTGGGACAAAGAACATTTTTTAAAAATATCGGCAATGACAGGGTAGTCACTTTTATAGTTTTATTCTCAGTCATCGCTTTTATGATATTAATATGGTCATTCTATCAGGATTAAAAATGAGAATGCACTGCGTCTACAGGCACAAATGGAATTAAAAACCCAAAATGAAAAGCTGGAAAGAAAAAATCGTGACCTGACTGCTTTCACCAATATTGCCAGTCATGACCTGAAAGAACCCCTGAGGAAAATACAGATGTTTACGAATCTGATCATGGAATTGAATCCGGGGTATCTGACAGGCAAATCATTAGAATATTTCGAAAAGATTTCTCAACAAAGCAGCCGCATGCAGGTTTTGATTGAATCCGTTTTAAAATATGCGCAAACAGAAGAAGGTGATTACGGGTTTGAGTACAGAATCTGAATGAGATTGCCAATCTCGCAACCGACAGTTTAAGCGAAATTATTAAGGAGAAAAATGCTGTGGTCAGGGTTCGGTTTCTGCCGGCTATTTTCTGCAGTCCGACCCAAATGGAACAGTTGTTTATAAATCTTATCGAAAATGGAATAAAATATGCAAAGCCTGGTCTGACACCCACCATTGAAATAAATGCAACCAGGTCTGAAGAAATCTGGAAAATAGATTTTAGCGATAACGGTATTGGCTTTGACGAAGCTTATGAAAAGAAAATATTTGAAGTTTTTCAAAGACTTCATCTCAGCTGATGAATATTCGGGAACGGGGATTGGCCTCGCCATTTGCAAAAAGATCGTTGAAAATCATCATGGAACGATCACTGCCAAATCCATTTTAGGTGAAGGATCGGTTTTTTCAGTTATCTTTCCGGCAGATAAGTCAGCCTCTAAACATGTAAAAATGATTCAAGACAAATCGTGTATTGGTAATTGACGACGATAAGGACGATCAGCAATTTATACGCAGAGCCATTCAATGATTTATTTCCTAATATGGAATGTATCTCCTTAAGCAATGGAAAAGATGCATTGAAATTTATTGACGAAAACCCACCTCCCCCCTCTTATATATTTTTGGATCTGAATATGCCATATTTAAATGGTTTTGAATTTTTAAAAGAATTCAAAAAAGAAAGAGGAAATAGTGAAACAACTGTTTACATATACAGCACCTCCTCAAACCCCAGGGACAAAGAAAAAGCAAAATCCCTGGGTGCCGATGACTATATCGTTAAATTTTCAGACCTGAATTCTCTTAAAGCCAAGCTGAAAAATGTAATTCAGGCTTCATAACAGCGATGTTATTGGTGCAAAGCCGTCTCTTCGTTCAGCAGGAGTATATATAGCGATTCCATCAGACAGGTCCAGAAATAAGAATGGTATTTGCCCTGGGGATCCAGTGCCGGTTCCAGAACAATCCATCCGTTTTTTCTGATTTCTTTAAAATTATGAACCATCCCGAATTTATCCTGTAAAATGGGATCTGAAATGTTTACTTTATAGTAAGGCATTACACCGGGCGGTTCGAAATATTCTACTTCCGCATCATAGGATTTGTCCATAAAATTAAATGGCACTTCAGTTTTCGTCATAAAAACTGCATTTTGCAGTAATTATGCAATTCTCTTGCCTCCAGCCTTCCAGGGTAGCTATTTCTTTCCTGGACATTTTTTCTTTCTGCTGTATGGACATTTTACCCTTCTCCTCTTCAACCTGGCGGACTGTTACCGCATAATCTGTTGGTTTGATCTCATCACCAAATGTGACTGCATAAAATTTGGTGAACTCTGCTCCGAAATAGACGATCATAGAGGAATAATATATCCAGAGGATCAATATGATCAGCGAACCGGCTGCCCCATAGGTTGTACCGACATTCGTTTTTGAAATATAGAAGGAAATAGCAAATTTTCCAATCAGAAATAAAACCATCGTTGCAACCGCCCCCATAGTTACATCCTTCCATTTTATTTCTGCATCGGGCAACACTTTAAAGATGACAGCAAAAATAAATGTCGTGATGCCTATAGTTATGCAAAGATTAATGGTGTAAATCAGAATAACCGACATACCGGGAATGATCAGTTTTAAATGATTGCCAAATTCTTCCACAAGCGCTGAAATACTCAGAGAAACCAATAACAAAAAACCAAGACTTATAATAATGGAAAATGAAAGCAGACGGTTTTTTAGAAAAGCTATCCAGCCTGATTTAGGCTTAGGCTTTAACCCCCAGATCATGTTGATGGAATCCTGGATTTCTGCAAAAACGCTGGAGGCACCAATGAGCAAAACAATAACGCCGATAATGGTTGCCAGTGTACTTTTACCAGTGATGGCCGCATGCTGAATAATAGATTGCAGTTGTACGGCTGTATCGTGACCGATAAAGCCCTGCAATTGTGCGTATACTTTTCCTTCCACCGCAGCACGGCCAAAAAAAATACTGCTGATGGTTATCAGAATCAGCAACAACGGGCCCATGGAGAAATACCATATAGAAGGAAAGAGCCGCGCTTAGTTTCATCAATTTATCATCTATAAAGCCATTCGACGCCTTTTTCAGGATGATCCAGAGTTTATGCATCGAATTTTTTCGCTTCAACATCAGGAATCGAATTTGTGGAATATCTTGCTCATCCCTCTATGCTACCCATTTTTTGCTCTTATCTATAAGCTTGCTCATATCATTCAGCGCTTTATCCTTGATGTCATCCAATGATTCTCCCAGTTTTTTCAAGGTTTTACTGCCCTTTTCAGAATTTAAGATTAGTCCTACTGCTGCGGCCGCTGCTAATAAAAATAATATCTTTTTCATTTGAATGTTTTAGCTATTCTAATTCAAATACGGGGCCACCCTAATCATTAGTGCGTAATAATAATCGCCCTGGAGGTCAAAATCTTTTCGTTATCCAGTACCTCCAAAAAGTAAACGCCGGATGAATATCCGCTGACATCCAGGGATCCGGAACTGCTTTTTATTAAATAAGATTGAAACAACTGACCGGAGGCGCTGATGAGTCTGACAGTAACGGGATTACCAGTATAATCTATAGAATACCTGAATGTTGTCTCTGGCAGGATTGGGGAAAAAAGATAGGTTCGCAGCAGATGAAAGATCTACTTCCCTGATCATCGAATAAGAATTTTCGCCATCTTTACTTTGTACGATCAGTCGGTAATAGTTTGCACCTGTCGCAGGATCGGGATCTGTTAATGAGTAATGTGTATCATCTGATATATCACCATTGGACTGAACCGTTCCGATCGTGTTCCAGCTAATTCCGTTATTGCTTTTTTGAACTTCGAAATCCTGCAGTCCCGCTCCATCTCCATATTCCCAGGTCAAGTATACCGTTTTATCGTTTTTCAAAACAGCATTAAAATCAGACAGTGAAATAGGTAATACAAATCCAAGTCCTACCACGCTAAATTGGGAAAAACTGCTGAATGTGGAAGTCGCCGTTTGTGTGGCAACATTGCCACTTCCGCGTGGCCATCTGCCAGGCACCTGATGTATATTGGGATATACCGATATTCAATCCATATAATTGAAATGCTGATCCTTCGAAAGAAGTTCCGGAACTGCTCCAGTTCAGCGTAAGTGCAGCATTGCCTGATCCTGCAGTCTGTGTCAGGTTCCATTCTGCAGCCAGTGATTTTGACAATATGCCCGGACTAAAAGAAGGACCATTTTCCAGTGCATTCATTGTCAGTCCCTGGAAAACAAATGCACTATAACTATTGCCGCTATTGGCTCCCGCATTTACAGTTGCAGGAAGATAATAAGCTGCTGTACCGATAGGAAAAAGAGTTGAAGTATTTGTTGAAAGATTATTGATGGTCATTTGTCCCGCTGAATTAATGCCATCGCCAGTGATCACATAACCTGATAGATGAAGCGCCGGTTACAGGCACATTGCCTGATGAGAGCGTGAGTGAATTGTTGGATGCATCCAGCAAACCACTGGTAAAATTAAGCTGATTGTTTACTGTAACCGGTACGCCTAATATTACATGCCCGGATGTATTGGATATCGTCAGGTTATAAAAACTTTCATTTGTTAAAGTAGCAGAACTGATTAACTGAGGTACAGATCCGGAAAAACTAACCGTATTATTTGCCTCAATAAATCCGCCTTCATCATCAAAAGCAAAAGTTCCGTTGTTGCTCATAATATTTACTACCGGAAATCCGGTGGCATCAAATGTCATATTTGCATTTACATGAAGACTGAGCATATTGATATTGCCCGTATTAAATGCCTGAGACATTTTTACCTACACCTGCTTCAAAATCAATATTCGGATAGTTGGTAGCCGGTTCTGCATTGATACCGAAATAAGCATGAACTGTTTTGCGTATTGGTATATCCCAGCTGAACAGTTCCACCCGTTACAGAATATAATGTGGCTGCAACATTAGCGCCACCCATATCAAGGTCTTCGATATTTGCATTGCAGGCATCCTGCAGTATGATGGTACCACCCGACATGACAGTTTTTCCGCCCACTACATCGGCAAGCTGAAAAGTAATCCAGTCCGAATAACCGTTTAAAGCAAGAATCACCGTTCCGCCCGACATATTAAAATCGATATAGTCTGTCGGGAGACTTGCATTGAATCCTGCACCGATATTCAAAGTGCCGGCAGAAATATAAAGTTGCGGCAGTCCGCCATTTACATGATACTGAAAATCCTGTCCTGAATTAAATCCCTGACCTGTCTGAACATTTACTATCCCGCCATTTAAAAATAATTCTCCTGATAATATCATATCTCCTGTAAGTGGCATTGCGACCAAGGTTCATGGTACCTGCATCTGATTCTATGATTACACCAAATGGGATTGTGAGTGCGTTTGATGATCCGGAATTATAAGAATCATTCAGCGTGGCTGTATTATTCATTTTCCAGGTGCCTCTTAAAAAACTAAAATAATATTTACCTCCGGAATTAATTCCTGTAATAAAATTAGCATCCTGAATATCCAGCGTAATAGAAGCCGAACCCATATTCAGAACGATCGTTCCTGATATCAAATAAGATCCGCCTCCTGCAATTATCGGTATTGGTTGCGCTATTAAATGTTATCGCAGAACCTGCATTTGAAGTAAATGAACCAGCATTGGTGAAATCGCCTCCTATAGTCAGACCAGCACCTGTATTGATGACAAGAGTTGCCGTACGCTGCGACTGTTAATTTTGCAGCAGAGATCCCCTGAAACTTTTACGGTAATGGTAATGCCAGCAGGTATAGTTACATTGTCTGAAGCGATTGGTACGGTTCCAAGCGACCAGTTTGATCCTGTTTCCCATGCACCGGAGTAAGGGCAGTATTATTTGCTCTCACTATGTTCGAACTTAAAAGAACGAACAGATAAGAATACGAGGAGGTACGCGAAACTGAAATTCATTTTGCTTTATTAAGCGGACTCTTCAACTCCATGGCTAATATTTCCAAATTCGTCTGTTGGTTCTTTAATGGGGTTTCTTAATTATTTCTGACTATTAAAATAAGCGGTGGTCTCGGCGACGGGCCCTTACTCAACAACTGATTATTGAGTGTTCTGGATTCGTTATTGCTGATGGTTGATAATACAGAAGCCGGAATATTGCTCTTACGGTTATAGTACATCAGCTTTATCTGAATTTGTTGCGGAGCATTATTCTGTTATCATTTACTTTTAATAAATCGTTGAAGTAACGTTTCACCATTGAATGGAAACAATGCCGAATGCTTTTTCGCCGTATTCTGTAAATCGATAAATCCGGTTTGGTTATTTACGATAACACCCTGTAATTTGGCAAAATTATTATAATCAAACTGACAGGCTGCCGGTCCTGTTCTGTTCTGACAGGGAGAAGGCGCATAGGGATTGGCGTTAAAATAAGGATCGGATGATAGTATCGCTTTTTGACAACACAGTATACGCTATCCATATAAGAGGTACCGGCCACAATTAAGTGTGATATACAGGTATCCGTTGTGCCATATTGAACAAATGCCAGATCATATCTTTGCCCGGTTTGAGATAGCGGTTAAATTGATGGCTCCGCTGTTTGAATCCAGCGCGAGTCCCAGCGGCCAGGAAAAATATTTTCCTTTCAGGCCATTTGTTACCTTGCGGATATACATAGTAATTACCGGATGAAGGTTGCGGGTATACAATGGAATCTCCATAGTTAGGAGTATAAATACATTCCTGAACCGGTGTAACCGGATAAGGGTTTTGTGTTGTATATACTGCTGTGAAAATCGAATCATGCGGCATAGCGCCGGCAGATTGCTGATGGATTTTTCTCCGGAGTATTCAGTGTTTTCTTACATCCCGTACAAAAGAAATGCTACCAGCAGGATGAATAATCCTTTGTGTAGATTTCGTTTCATGGGCATCAGAGTTAAGGGTAAAAACCATTAACAAGATAATTGAAAAAGTTGCCAGTTCAAAGCTTTTAGTACACAAATTTCAGTGGGGAATTTATGCCACGTGTACAAACCGTCTTTCTCATTTCTGGAATTGAATGAATGTCGGTTTTTATCACGGACATGGATAAACGATATGGGGAGCTTCGGGAAATAAAAAAGAAAGTCGACGCTTTTTCACAGTTTATTGGATATTTAAAATCACGTTGTCTAAATTCTACTCAGAGTTTCTTAGGATACGCCGACTTTGGTTTTTCATCAAGTGGATGGATGTTTTGGATATGGATTGGATGGTTTAAAGGATACGGGTTCTTCGCTGGTTATTGGATTTCGTATGGTTTTTTCATTTTAATCTTTTAAAGATCGCTTCATAACTTAGTAACCGCTGCGTTTCAATATGTAACCTTATTTTCTATTATTTTTTAACGCTATGATTTTCATATCGATATCTGATATTTTAACAGCCAGGGGATAATAAGTATGATTGGGATCTGCTTTTATTTTATTGATCAGCTGCATGCCTTTAAGATCCTGGTGATTCATCAGGTAAGCGAGTGACAGATAATACTCCGTTTCTTCCTGAAATGAATGATCATCAGATTTTGTATTCAGTATTCCTTCAAAAAGGGTAACGGCTTCCTGGAAATGCTTCAATTGCATTTCGGACATGGCAGCCAGAAAAGTATTTTTATTTGACTTGTCATTAGCGCTGCTATAAATATTTACTACTTCATTCCAGTTCCCGCTTCTGTACGCCTCTGTTTCTGATTCGCGGTTCTGGGCTCCACGGGTATTTGTGAGCTCAAAGCTTAAAAACTGTTTGTCGTAAACAGACTGGTCGTTCACAGATATATATTTATATACGGTTGCAGAACCAACAATAAGAAGGAGAATGGCAGCTACCCGCAGGCTTGTCCTGTATATACTGCGTACAATGGCCTTTTCAGGCTTATTTTCAAGGGAACGCCTTACATCTGAAACTTTCTCATTGATCACATTCAGACGAATGGTATCGATCGCCAGCTTCAGGTATTCGATCTCGGTGTTGTTTTGCATATTGTCCATCAGAAGAAATTCTTTCTGATTGGTAACCGCAACATCATCTTTTGTAACCTCCCCTTATAAAATAAAAAAGGGCCGGATAGAAATCCAGCCCGTTTTAAAATCCAATATCCTATGAAAAACCAGAATAATATATTCAAATAGAATGCCAGCTCCTAACTGCCTTGATTAATCGCTGTTTCACTGTTTTTCTTCCTTCTGTGGGAAAAATTTTCCAATAAATGGATGATTTTATGCCCTGTTCCGGCAATAAAAAAAAGCCCTCAGACGGGCTCTCTTCATTTATCTACCAGCGATTCTAAGACTAATGTTTAGCAAAAGTTTTATTTATGAATAAATCCACAAAGCCCATGCATTTGCCAATCCAGAGCGTGAGAGACACAATCCAGACAATTGTCAGTACCGCAGATATCGTGTAATTTTCGTTCAGGTAAAGAACAGCAGAAACAGCGCAGGTAATGATGATCAAAAACAATGTTGTAAATGTAGAGATCGCTTTCATAAATTCTAATTTAGGGTATAATGAATGATTAAAAACCGTCTTGGGGGTTGATCGGGATGTGGACGGTACATTCGGCAGGATGGGAGGATCTAAACTTAGTATGAACACTTTTCGTTCTTCGTGTTTTTCGGTGTGAGACCGTAAAAACCTCATTGCTGAAACAAAGATGCAAAACGATTTTTGAAAATGCAAGTACTTTGTTAATCATTTTTTTTCTTTCCCACATTGGGAATAACCCCGTTCCCATGTCTGTTAAGAATGCCCGATTCCTTGATTATATTAATTTATTATCCAACCTTTAGTTGATGAATTAAATATTCATTTTTTCATCTGCGGGATCATTCCCCATCCGCTGAGTCAGTATCAATCCCAACCGTAGCAAAAAACATTTACGCGACTCTTATTTAAATAAAAAAACAGGAGGTATATTATGAATGGCCGGAAAATATTTCAGGACAGTGTAACGCCGCTTCCCGACAAGGAGGGACTAACTCCCCAGGGATTCATGATGAATTTGGCCAAACCGGAGGATTATGAAAAAATAATGCGCATCGTTTTTTCTCTCTCCATGCCAAAAGATCTCGAGGATTCGCTGGAACAAAAAGTGGCGGGAGGCGAAGTGGTTTCCCCGGCCGAACTCCAAAGGACCTATGTTCCACCGGCAGCCGATATTACAGCTTTGGTAAACTGGCTGAACGCACAGGGATACAGCGATGTTAAAATTTCTCCCAATGGAACCGGCATATATGCAAGTGCGAAAGCTTCCCTGATCGAAAAGAGCCTGCAGGTAAAAATGATACGCATTACGCGTGAAGGCATTACTTATACCTCAGCGCAAAATGCTCCCAGTCTTCCCTCGGAAGTTGCCAACAGTGTGCACGCGATTATCGGTTTGCAACCTTTCCGCCATGTCAATAAACACCGCTCCTTTCGCGCACCCATTGGAAACAACAGAAAGTTTACAAATATGTCCGCACAGGGAGGACAAAAACTGAATCCCAATATTTCGAATGCACCGCCTTATAATATTTCTGAGATTCTGAAAGCCTATAATGCCAATGGACTGGACGTTACAGGAAGCGGACAGACTATCGCGATCCTTATCGATACCGTTCCCGCAGATTCAGACCTGATCGCTTTTTGGAAAGAGAACAAACTAGCTGTAACAGCAGATCAGATTCAGGAAATCAACGTAAATAATACATCACTTCCTCCGGCCGAAGGGGAAGAAACACTGGATACAGAGTGGACGAGTGGTATTGCGCCGGGTGCGAATATCCGGATATATGCCAGCGGGTCGCTGGACTTCGTAGATCTTGATAATGCCCTCGACAACATACTTAGTGATATCGGAAATTTTGCCGGCATGCGACAGGTTTCTGTTAGTCTGGGTTTGGGTGAAACTTTTCTGGGAGGACCAACCGGTGAAGTAGCTACCCAGCATCAGAAATACCTGCGGCTTGCGGCTGCCGGTGTGAATGTTTTTGTGTCCAGCGGAGATGCCGGTTCAAATCCCGATGATTCAGGTCATAACGGTGACGGACCCACGCAGGTGGAATACGCTGCTTCTGATTCCTGTGTGATCGGCGTGGGAGGTACTTCGCTTGTACTGGCTGCGAATGGAACGGTGTCTGAAGAAACAGGCTGGACCAGCGGCGGTGGCGGTCAAAGTATGTTTTTCGACCGCCCGGTTTGGCAGAAAGGTGAAGGCGTACCGACAGGAACTAAGCGACTCGTGCCGGATGTGAGTCTCACGGCAGATCCAAACTTTGGTGCGCTTGTTATTCTTGGCGGCCAATCGCAGCAGATCGGCGGAACCAGCTGGAGCGCACCGGTATGGGCGGCTTTTTGTGCTCTTATCAATGAAGCGAGGATAAACGCAGGGAAACCCATGCTGCCCTTTTTAAATACATTGATCTACCCTTTGATTGGAACGAATGCATTCCGTGATATTGTTGCCGGAAGCAACGGTGCATTCAAAGCAGGACCAGGATATGATGAAGTAACCGGCATCGGCGTGCCCGATGTTCGTGTACTGATTCAGACTTTATAAACCTCTGAGGTTTTTGTTTCGGGCATCTTTATAAAAATCAGGCTGAGGCCGATTGACCAGGTTGACCAGCCCAGATAAAATAAGCGTTGAATCAGTCCTTCCCATTGGCCACGCAGGTTTGGTATGGTGCGCAACAGGATCAGCATCATTAAAAGGAAACTTACGAATGAAAGCAGCCGGAGGTTCTGGAATTTTTTCCCCCTCCATATAAAAACAGAAAGCAATACTCCTATATTCAAAATCAATGGAATCGGACCCAGTGTGCCGTGTAATTCATGATGCATGGGAAATATAGCTGCCCAGATCATGGATATGGATAAACTCAATATTGTCAAAACCGGAATCACATTCAAACCCGTTTGTCTGCAGGCTTTGAAAAATCCGACAACTGAAAAAACACTCAGTATGCCAATCAGCAATTCAGTGGTTGACATAAATATTTCAGATCTGGTGCCGATGGCGCCCAGTTCGCTAACTACATCATGCAAATGATTGTAATTGCCATGTATATACCCGCCTGTAATTGTCGCCAGCCAAAAAAGCAATGGCGTTATGATTCCCAATCGGAGCAGGGATATTGTGCTGAAAGAATTTCTTTTTGTCCAGCTAAGACAGCCGGTGATTACCAGTACTAAAAAAATAGAGATCAAAATATTTCTGTGTAAAAATACTGGTTCCCCATATGTCGCTAACCGCAAAGGGAAAGCACCCCGGTTTTTGATCAGGATGGTGAAATCATATTGTTCGCCTGGTTTTAAATTAAACGAAAGAGAATCGTGATCGCTAAGATAAACGACCTTTTTTTCGGAGAAGGATCTTTCAATGGCGAAAACATCAGGTTTGGTCCATGGTTTCGTATCTGGATCAATGCTCCAGACAGCCACTATATTTCCGTCGATTTTGATCCTCACGAAATTTGAATCAGAAGCTAATACCGGCAGTTTTTGTTCCGAAAATCCCGCCAGGCTGACGATAGAAAACAGTGAAAGCAGTAAGAAATTTTTTAACACTGTGATGGTTTAATAGATTAGACTGGCAGATGATCAGAATGTTCCAGGAATTAGGTTATACCTTTATTCTTATCAAATATATGTCATCAAAAAATAGGAATCGACCAGTTCAAAGGATTCATGTTCTGCTTATTTTTATTCAAATAATTTCAGTATGAAGCATATTACTTTGCTCATTTTGACACTGGTATCTCTGGCCAATTTAATATTTTAGATTTCTTTCCGGATTATATAAACTTGTCAAAAATATCTTTTTTGGGTTTTCCATTTCAATTAGATCTATAAGCGCAGTCTTTTTATTATTATGATTTTGCAGGTAGCTTTCACATATTTTGAATCCGATAAAATAACCAAGACTGCCTGGTCTCCCGGTGGCCTTGTCAATTACATTTAGGAACCATTTCATATCAATTGCTGAATCCATTTTCGATTCGAACTCTTTCCACAATTTAGATTCATTGGCAAGACCATATGTCCACGTTTCAGAAAGCGTTCGTTTTCCGGTTACCTGGTAACAAACAAATTCCGCTCCACCTTCAATCATTGCCAGCTCCAGGTTACTTTTTGGATCCTGATCTTTTTGCTGGAAATGAGCCAGCTCATGAATCGTTTGTATTGTGATATCAACATATTGCAATGCATCTGTTTCACAACCAATATAATGCGCGTTTTCGAACTGGCTGCCACCTACCTGAAATATCCCCATTGTATAACAAATGACCGGAATCTTTAAAGATGGATAGATCTGTTTGAATTTTTTTATATACCGGAGAACGACTTGTTTTTGATTCCTGACCATTTGGGTCTTTTTCCGGACAGCCAGGTAATCATTCTTTTTCCTCCTTATTGTTTCCAAATATTGTAATTCATAACAGTTAGCTGCCTTCATATATTGACGGAGACCTTCACTGGCGCGTTCAATAAAAATTGTCTTTATAAGTCTTCAAACTGTCAGCTGTTGACTTTTGTCCACGCAGAGAGTCATATGCATCCCAAAAGTGATCGATGTCACTGCTAATAATTACTGCCGAATCAGGATTCGAAGTAATTTTATCCTGCCCTTTCGAATGGAGGGTGCAAAGGATAAAAAACAGGACGAATAATATTTTCCTTATTTCATTCAGGATATTAGAGTTATTTTTTATTCCTGTATTGTCCATATACCGATTGGCGGCTATTAACAGAATCAGAAGATTTATTTGAGGGAATCAATGTGAAATCAGTGGACAAAATATCATCATACTGATTAAAGGCTTTTTGTTGCCTGTCACGAATGTATTTTCTATAATCCGGGGATCTCTTCGAAATTTTCACACAATCAAAAGTATTTAACTTTCGTCCCCATTTCTCTTCGCATTTTACATTGAGTATATGCCATATCCTGTCCAGATCCGTTTCCCTGAATTCCCTGACTACAGAAATGGTCTGCTTCGGTTCTTTTTGTTCCGTATTTTTTAGTCCTATAGTGATTTTGTAGAAAGGCAATTTTTGTTCTTAAACGACAAATATACTAAATTATTTAGCATGTTATGAGAGCGTGGACGCTTTCATTGAAAACCTATTTTTTTTGCTTGTAACTTGATCGATCTATTTTAAATCAAAAATAATCTTTCTTATGGCAAATCAGTTTATTAAGGTAGAGATCGAGGGAGTACCTGTTCTGATCAATAAATCCCAAATTATCATTGCAAAATTTGGAAGCACTGAAGTGACCAGGATGCAGCTAACCAGTGGAGAGACCATTGAAGTGAAACATACCCCGCAATTATTCAAGGATATGCAGACCTGAGTGGTAACAGGTTTTAAAAAAGAAAAAACCGCTAGTTGACAGTAGCGGTTATTCAAAAAACTAGGATTTTAAAATGTCTTTCTTTAGGATTGGACTGGTTTCTTTCGGATTTCAGGACTGGTTTTTTTCGGATTGGATCGGTTATTTCATCGGATTGGATATATCAAATGTATAACAAGCCAGACTTCCGGGAAAGCGCGTGAACACTCGATTTTATCGTAAGTTTACGATTCGTACTTACCCATATTTTTGAAATTCAATCAATTACATCACTAACCCCGCCCATGGCTCTCCATTTTACCCGTGAAACGATTTTATTGAACAGTTCTTTTAAACAGCGTAAACTTTTGTAAAGCTTCCATATCTTTTTTTGAATACAAAGCCCAGGAAGGAAAAGCACGGCTATTAAGTTCCATCACCTTTTTTCGGGATAAGACGTTTTTTGATTTTAAATCCGGATAAATTGGCTTTAAATCCCTCTCGACAAGTAAATAGGAAGAATCTAAAAAACATATTTTGAATTTAAAAAGAAGGTAGGTGATTTTATTTTCTGATATATACAACGGTAATTTTAATTGAAATGAATGATGTTCATTTAAATAATCGATAGAATAATTTTTTATTGTGTCGATGGGATTTGGCTTAATGGTAACACTACTATCAAAATATTTAAATTCATACCCCTTTATATTTTCATTCGGTGTTGAATATAGTCTCCCGGATATTACAGTGAAGTCCGTTATCTGTTTCCACTCACCCCCATTAATCAGGTCGGTTTTCCAGGTTGTTGAAAATACCGTGTCCGGATTTGAAATTTTGGATAAGGAAAATTGAGCAGGCGATTGTTTGCACAAAGAGCAAAGAATGAAAGAAAACAATATGCTCTTCATACTACGACCTATATTTATATTATCCAATACGACGAAAATAACTTAGTTATTGTAAATAAAGAGCAGATGATTTCGAAAATAATACCCGAATGAATCGATGGTTTTGTTCAGGGCATATTAGCAGTATATTTTTTCGATCCGGAGCAACGATAAATGGCTATTCATAGTCAATCAGATTACGGAACCCTTAAAATCCCTGTTTGTGAATAAAAATTCCTGGATCATTATTCTCTTAGTTGTCGTTATTTCATGCAATAAACACGGAATATCTACAAATCCCCTGGTTGATCCATGGCAAAAGTTAAATGCACCTTATATAGGTGAACCGCTGGACATCGAATTCACAAGCTCAGACACAGGGTATATTCTGGGAGCTAAATATTCTGATGATTCAATCTATAATATTCTTATTTCTACTTATGACGGAGGACAAAGCTGGAAAACCTTTGCCCATACAAATCACCAGTTCCTGACTGATACGAGCAATGGAGTTATTCAATCTATTTATGTATCGCCTTTTCAAGAAGGCATCTTATTTGCCGAAGGCAATAATTTGCTTCGTTCCACAGATGGTGGAGCATCCTGGAAGAGAGTGGATACAGTGAACAAAACGGGCACTCCCAATATGGTTTTTTTTGATCCGGCAAATGGGATTTCCTCCTCAGGCGAAGGGATTAGCCGAACGACAGATTCCGGATTAACATGGACAACTTTTTACAGCCCGATGTTAAGTTTTCAATTGCTTCCTTTTACCAGTCCGCTTACCGGGTATTTTGCCGGGGGATCACTACTCGAAGGCTATGCTTCCGGAATAATGGGTAAAACAATCGATGGCGGTATTACCTGGAGCCTTCTGAATTATCCATTTGATGATATCGTTTCGGTTAATTTTGTGAACGACAATATAGGTTATGTTTCCATGCTCACTGCCTCAGGTAATTTAGCCCAGTCGCATTCAGGTTCGAAGTTGATTAAAACCACCGACGGCGGAAATTCCTGGCAAATCATCATTCAAAATCCAATCGATGATAGTGGGATAAGTTATTATAATTTGCATTTCATGAACGAAACAGATGGTTTTTGTACCAATAATGGAATTTTACATTCCCATGACGGTGGGAATACCTGGCAAAAAGAAAGTGACATAACAGCGAGTATGTTACGTTTTCCTGATGCACATACAGCCTATGCCGTGGATATTAATGGTATTGTTTACAAGCGTGCGCTCTGAAGATCAGCCTCGGAAGTAGTAAAATAAAATAATCAGGATCAGGTGAAAACATTTCTTGGCATTTTGACGAGTGTACTTTTGGCAGCCGCTATCGCCATCATTGGATTTGGTATTTACAACCTTTTACAAGCCGGAAAGCCGGAAGTAAAGCCCGAACTCCCCCGGGGACCCAATGCCGGAATATTATACATCCTTTTGGGTGTTGGAATATTGTTGCTGGCGATCATCCGAAGATTCAAAAAATAATCCGGACAATAACAGGACTACGATGAACAACCGCTCAGCAAACTGTGCTGACCCGCCGTGTGAATGTTTCTCCAGATGCGGTTGATCTCAGTTTCCGGATTGGCAGCTTTTAATCCGCAACAGGGAAAGAGATCATTCACCAGCTGCCTGGATTCAGATACAAGCTCCCGGCTGGTCAGTGAAATATCTTTTAATAATGCAGATGAAATCGAACGATTATTTAAACATGCTTCCCATGAATTTTGTACTGCCTCATAAAACAAGCACCTGGCATGCTCCAATTTCCCCCGTGCATTTTCAAACTGCGGTTGCAATGTGCAAAGATCCAGAAAGCGCATAGCCATGCCTGACATATTTACGGCCAGCGTCGTTTCAGCAAAGGCAAGAAATGGATATTGATACACAGGCTGCGGAAGTTTCGCATACTCGCCACCGATATGAAAAGCTCTGTTGTTTTTTACACGGAGCTTTGATACTTCAAAAGAGTGACTGCCGGTAGCGATCATCCCCATGCTATTCCAGTTTTCATGTATCGTGACTTCATCCCTTAAAAATAAGAATGGCCGAATCTCCCGTTTTCCTTCTGCTTCCACCACGCAGTTCGCGGTGAAAGCCGTTGCGTAATTCGCGCCAGTGGCATTGTCCCAGTATCCCGTTATCTCGTAGCCATCTCCTGCCCTCTTTGCGATACCAGCGGCCTTGCCGCTTCCCGCGATACAGACCACACCGCCATTGAAAACGAGCGAAATAATTTCCGGATCAAGAAATCCGATGAACCATCCCGCACCGCCGCAGAGTGTCACGGTCCAACCAAGAGACCCATCCGCCCAGGCCAGGGCTTCTTCCAAACGCAGAGCCTCCGGCAGGCTGAGTTCCAGGCCGCCATATATTTTTGGAACGAAAAGTAAAAACCATTTTTGTTCTAGAATTATATTTAATTGCGAAGGATGCAATTGTTTTAATTTTTCTGCTTCAAGGGAGCTATCCCGAATGATATCTGCCAGTTCTTTCGGAATATATTCAGATGGATGAGGGATATCAATCATACTAAAGACAATTTTTCCTGATGAATGATTTTTCTCCATTCGAAATATCCGAATATGGCAACTACAAACAAAAACAAAGTGAGAGCCGCAAAAAGCGGCAGCTTTTTATAAACTAACAAGGGGATAGCGAACAGATTGGAGATGTTGAGCAGTATCCAGTTTTCAATTTTTCTTTTGGCAAGCAGCCACATGCCCGCCCAGGCTGTCGCACTGACCCATGCATCCCATACAGGAACCGAAGAATTTGTAAAAGATTTTAACAGGATGATGAGCAGCATGAATCCTCCCGCCACAATCCATATCACTTTGATCCAGTCCCCGCGTACACAATAAGTAATTTTTACGGGAGGCTGATTTTTCTTTTTAACCCAATACCACCAGCCATAGATGCTCATGACCAAATAATATCCGTTCAATAGGCTTTCTGCGTAAAGGCCGGCCAGTATTAAAATGTAAACCGACAACAGCGTACCGGCAATACCCACAGGATAGAGTTCTATTTTATTGGATTTCGCAAGCAATACTTCTGCAACTCCTAAAATAACCGCCAGCCACTGCAGAAGATCCGTGTCTTTCATTTGATGCAGAAACAAATCAGCCCATTCCTGTAAGCTCATATTTTATCATTTGTCCATGCGCCGGCATTATCCGGATCAGGTATATGAAAGCAGCCACTAAGGGTTACCCCTTATTTGGAGTACCACGGAACAATAGTACTTTGCCCCGGCTAAACCAAAGCTAATGACAAAACTCCTGACGCTAAAACACTGGCAGCTATTCGGACTTCTCGTGGGCATTCCCATAATATTTGAATTTATAACCATCAACTCTGCTGTATCAGGTCACAACCCGGGAAATATGTTTTTCATATTCTCCGTAATTATGATTTTGTTCATGGGACTATACTTCGGCTGGTTTTATTCGCTGGGGACAAACCTTTACAAAAAACTTCCTGAGACGGAGAGAATGAATCTGACCAGGTTTAAGGTTTTCCTTTTTTATACCCATCGCGTATATGATATTCCTTTTAGTATTTATGTTTGGTTTTTATTCAAAGAATCTGTCAGATCCAAATCCCGCGATATTCCTTTTGATCGTTCCGGTTCATTTATTTTCAATGTTCTGTATTTTCTACTGTTTGTATTTTAATGCTAAAGCATTAAAGGCAGTAGAATGGCAAAGACCTGTGACATTTGCCGACTTTGCAGGGGAATTTTTCTTAATCTGGTTTTTCCCCATTGGCATATGGATCATTCAACCAAGAATAAATAAGCTGTTTGATCAGAATGAGTAAACTACTGACTATCCGGAGTGACTTGTGGATCGTTAACGAAAGCTACAGGAACGGAAAATTTTTCAGCAGGTTTGTTGATTTACTTTCCAAAAGTTCGAGCCCGATAATCCCTTTGATTTTTTCGAGCAGGGTGGCTGTACGACGAATCCGGTCTCTTTCGATCATGCAATGGATAATCAGAATGCATTCCTGTTCACGGATGAATTGCAGATGCATTGTGCTTACAGAAATCGATCGGTTAATCAAAAATTTTCCTATTTCGACCTGCGTATGGAGCGGCCGGTTGATCCTGATTATAAAAGCACAGGGCCGTTTTACCGTTTCATCACTCAGGGGATTCATGCATACATTTTAAAAAACCTGGTGAGTAGACACTTCCCCGGTATATTTACTAAAACAAACCTCAACTTGAAGAATTTAACAAGGCCTGTTGCTTAAAAATTAATGTTGATTACAGGTTTTAATCTTCAAATATAATAGAAGGGTCTGTAGAGACAAACCCTTGAAATGGACAATAAACTGTCGCATGAGAATACATTTGCAGGATGAGTAAAAACAAACCCTGGTTACCAAAAAATGACTGCTTATAATAGAAAGAGGTAATGGGTCAGATGGGTGCGCGGCTACCCTGGTCAAAAGGCGTCGGTAGCCAGTGACTGTACGAGGAAGGCATCATCCTCTCTTTGATCGTAAAAAACCTTGCTCGGGCAGTCTGGTTTCATCAATATTTTGCCTGGTTAAAGCAGCTTAGATAAAGACGCTTTTGCAGGCAAAAAGTACTAGTCTGCCGGAAGATTTTTTTGCTTTTTCGTTACTTTGCCATGGACAAATTCTCAAAAACTCAAATTCAGGTTCCGACATTCAAAAATCTTTTTTATGCAAACAACACAAATAAGCCCCAAAAATGTGATTCAGCATCATTTAGAAGCCCTGGGGGAAAATGATCTGGAAGAACTCATGAAAGACTATACAGAACAATCTGAACTCTGGACGCCGGAAGGTGCAATTGTCGGATTAAAAGCCATTTCATCTTTTTTTTCTTACGCTTTTACACTATTCCCAAAAGATAAAACAAGATTTGAAATAAAGAAGATGATTGCCAATGATGATAAAGTATATTTTGTCTGGTCAGCTGATAGTCCTGTAGTGCATATTTCCTTTGCTTCAGATAGTTTCGAAATAAAGGAAGAAAAGATTTTATGGCAAACGACAGCCTTTCAGATGGTGCAAAAATAGATTCCACTATGAACACACAATCTTTCAAATTAGAAGTTTCTCCTTTGGTTGGCGTCGTTTCAGCCAAATATATAGTTCCTGACAAACCCATATGCATCTTCACGCTGGCACATGGAGCAGGAGCCGGTATGGACCATTCATTTATGGAAACTTTGGCGGATGCTCTTTCAAAAGTCGGGATCGCCACTTTACGTTTTAATTTTCCATTTGCTGAAAACAAAAAGGGCAGACCAGATTCTCCCGCCATCGCTCATCAGACTATAGCAGCTGCTATTGCGAAGGCACATGAATTAAATCCTAAACTACCACTATTTGTTTCCGGCAAATCTTTCGGTGGAAGAATGAGCTCACAATGGCTGGCAGTCCATCCGGATCCTTTCGTTAAAGGCATTATTTTTTATGGTTTTCCTCTTCATCCTTCCGGCAAGCCCTCCACCGAGCGCGCCGACCATCTCAAAGCGTTGAAAATACCTATGCTTTTTTTGCAGGGTTCTAAGGATACGCTGGCAACCTGGGCACTCATTAAAAAAGTATGTGAATCTTTACGGAAAACCACCCTGGTAAAACTTGAAGGAGCTGATCATTCTTTTAAAGCCGGTAAAAATGATGTTATGTCATTGCTGGTTAATGAAACAAAGAAATGGGTTGAGAAAATACTTAAGTAGTTTCAAATGTTCTGCAACACAAAATATTTTTTATTAATTCTTTTTTCAACAATAAGCATCTTATCATGCAGGAAGAATAATGAACCTGCTCCTCAAAATATTACCGGAACATGGAAATTGTTAAAAACATACTGCGATTGTCCAACACCCCCTGTTTTTGCAGATAGCATTGGGTTGGTAGATATTGTCAGGTTCAGCACAAATAAAACCTGGAACAGAGTTCAAAACAATGTTACTGTAGATTCAGGTATTTATTCGACCGGATATGGCAGTTACACAAATTATTCAGGAGGATTTACTTTTAAATATGATAGTGTAAGCTACTTCAAGAATGGAAATAATGTAGGAAGTGATTACTATGATATTTTAGGCAACGACACCCTGGTTTTTGGAGCGGGAATGGCAGGAAGATTTTCCTCATACTCATTGCCAAATAATGGATCTCTGTGGTTTATAAAACAATAGATTCGTTGATTTAATCGCCCGCATGCTGTATCACAAGCGGACGATATGTTCTTTGCTTTAATTGTTATCTACCTGATTCTCAAATCACCATCGAATCGGCATGACTTTGGCATTGTTGTATTTTTACATCATACAATTTATATACATGAAAAAGATTGCCTTAGCATTTATGCTTGCTGCGTCTTGCTTTACCCTGCAGGCCCAGAATTCTGAATCACGCTACCTGTATACCACGAAATCGTTCAATAACGCATCGCCTAAAAAGGTAATTGCGGGTACAAGTCACGGTGATATCTCCGTTTCCGATGTGCCTGCTTCGGAAACGAGGGTGGAAGTCTATGTGCGAAACAGCAATAGTGACCAGGAATTGAGCAAACAGGAGATTCAAAAAAGACTGGATGAATATTATACTTTGGAGATTTCGCTTTCCGGTGATGTGCTCAACGCTTCTGCGCACCAGAAAAAAGAAATTCTGTTCAATGAATCCGGATTGAGTATCTCTTTTAAGATTTATGCGCCAAAGACCGCATCAAGCATTCTGAAGACCAGCCATGGAAATATTGACCTTTCGGGACTGGAAGGCAGCCAGGATGCCGAAACCAGCCATGGAGATATAACTATTTCCAAAATAACAGGGAAACTGGTCGGAAGAACTTCTCACGGCAATGTTTCCGTCACTGATTGCAAAAATGATATTGATGTCAGTACCGACCATGGAGATCTTACAGGCAGGAACTGTGAAGGCACGATAAAGCTCATCACTTCCCACGGAAATATCGATTTAAGAGATCTGAAAGGTAAAGTGCGTGCCGGAACAGAGCACGGAAACGTATCCGCCAACAACGTCGGAGGCGAACTAACTGCATCTACTTCTCATGGAGATGTTGACCTGGATGGCATGTCATGTAGCGTGGATGCATCCACCGACCATGGCAATATTTCGTTGTCGGTAGTTAATATCACCGGCGAAATAATGATGAGTAATGAAAATGGCGACATCTCTCTTGAGCTTCCAAAAGGGAAAGGCCTTGACCTTGATCTGCACGGCAGGGACGTTTCGATAGATGGAATGCAGAATTTTACCGGTTCGAAATCGAAAGATCTGGTGAGTGGCTCAACGAATGGCGGTGGAATAAAAGTAACGGCCAAAACGAACAGAGAAGCCCGTCTGACTTTCAGATAACCAGCATTATTCAACTATAATCGGAAAAATACAAACAGCCGTTGTCTTTGCCGGGTCAGTTGCCACAACCCGGATCAGAAAAGTTCCCGATCGTTGCGGGGTGCCTGATAAGGTTTTCCTCTTCGTATCAAATCTCAGCCATGCCGGTAATGCACTGCCATCCGCTGAACTTGCAGAATAGCTCAATGTTCCATTTCCATCATCATCATAAAACACTTTGTCGCTGATGTGAAATGAAAAAAGCTGCCTGGGCTTCGCTGTTTGCTTCGCAATGGAATCCTTCACGTAGGGCTCAAAATTGCTATGCCTTAATTTTCCCAGCAAATTATCAAACCTGACCCAGTAAAGGGCACAATCCTGCGGGCCGTGGCCGTAGCTGTAAAAAAGATATTTGTTATTGGGCGTTACATATTCACCCCAGCGGTGAGCAAGTCCATCGTTTATCTGGGGTCCGAGGCTTTTGGGGTTTGTCCATCCGCCATCTTTTTTGTGGTAGCTGATATATAATTCGCATTCATAATCAGGATGTTCTTTTGCGCTGACAACGATATAGGATTCATCCGGAGCAACAAAGAAATCACCATCAAATCCGGGTGTATTCAGTGGTTTACCCAGACTGTGAATGCTGGTATCGCCAATTTTAAGAGGTGCCATCACGCATATATCATAACATGTAAAATCATTGATACTCCCATTGATATTGCTTGCTGCATACATGTTGCCGGAGCGCGTAGGCATGAAATCATATAGCCCGTAACTTCTTTTAAAGTATGTTTCGGGTACGCTCCATCCTTTGGAGCTGCGATGAATCTGCGTTACACCACCCTTTCCTCCCCCGATAAAAAAAAGCGTATCGCCTCCCGGCGAAAAAGCCGGAGCATACAATTGTCTTACAAGGGTCGTGGGGCCGGTCCACTTATCACCAACATAGGTGAACGACTGTATCGAAGCGTCTTTAGCGGAAAACCAGGTATTATTCCGGCAATAATAAAATTCCTTTCCGTCAGTTGAAAATGCGCACCGGTCCATTGAAAAATATGGTGTATCATTTATAAGGTGCGGTGCGAATTTTACCGGCGTTTCTCCCGGCGGAGTCTGTCCCAGATAAGCCTTTGGGCTATCCCAAAAATTAATTTGTGCCTTCAGTCTGCTATGGAGGGCAGGCAGGCCCAGTATCAATAAAAGAGCGAATTTATTCATCTGGTCCAGGTTTTTTTGAAGCTATATGCATATCCGCGATGGAACAAATTTTTTCGACAAACTAAGAGGTATAGACGACGAATCAATGACTGATGGTACAAAAGAAGAACTTCAGTATTTCCCCAAAATCTTGAGTCATCTTGCGGTTCAAATTCTTAAAATAGAACCGATCATGAAGGTTTTGATTGTTGAGGATGAAAAAGCACTTTCAGCATTAATTTCCACTTATCTCAACTCAGAGCAATATGTTTGTGAAATTGCCTACGACTTTTCATCGGCGATGAAAAAAATAGCGCATTATGACTATGCCTGCATTATTTTAGATATCAATCTACCAGGCGGAAGCGGTCTCGATATTCTAAAAGAACTAAAAGCCAGAAAGAAAACAGAAGGGGTTTTGATCATCTCAGCCAGAAATTCACTGGACGATAAACTGACGGGTCTGAATTCCGGAGCCGACGACTATCTGATAAAACCATTTCACCTCCCCGAACTCGCAGCAAGAGTTTCAGCCATTATTCGAAGAAAATCATTTGAGGGAAATAACATTCTTACTTTTGAAGAACTTGAGCTTGATGTATTGTCTAAAACGGTTTATGTGAACGGGATGATGATAGATTTAACAAGGAAAGAATACGATTTGCTTTTATATTTTATCAGTAACCAGAATAAAGTGATCAGCAAGGATGCTATCGCAGAACATTTATGGGGCGATAACATGGATATCGCGGACAGCTATGATTTTATTTACACACATATTAAAAATCTGCGAAAAAAACTGATCAGTTCCGGCGTTAAAGACTATGTAAAATCAATTTACGGCATGGGATATAAATTTAGTAGCTGATGAAGCTTTTTACGCGGTATTTGCGCATTAACCTGATGGTTACCCTTTTAATTTTCGTGCTGGCCAGTCTGGCATTTTATTTCCTGTTATGGTATGTTACTATCCACCAGGTGGATGAAGATCTGAAAATAGAACAAAGAGAAGTTCAGCTCTATGTAAAAAAATTCAACAAGCCACCAGAGCCCATAAATGTAAAAGATCAGAGTGTATCTTTTGAAGTTTCAGCAATAACGAAAGCGTACAGGAAATTCAGGACCATACCATCCCCGAATAAGAGTCAGACGGAGGAATTTCGTCAAATAAGTTTTACTATCCTCGTTAACGGTCAATGGCTTTTATTCAAAGTATCCAAGTCGATGGAAACTGTACAAAACCTGAATAGATCTATTATCCTGATTTCACTGGTTACGATCGTCACCATCCTGCTGGTAAGCCTGTTGATCAACAGGTGGCAAATGAGAAGATTATGGAAACCTTTTTATGGTACACTGGATAATATTGAGAAATTCCGGCTTGGGGAAAAAGGAGCACTTCATTTTGAAAAGAGTTCGATCGTCGAATTTCAGCTGCTGAATTCGAGAATCGATCAATTTATCAGGGAAGCAGAAAAGGAATATTTTATGTTAAAGGAATTCACTGAAAATGCTTCGCATGAATTACAAACCCCATTGTCTATTGTCCGGTCAACCCTGGATGTGCTGATCCAGGATGAAAATATTTCGGAATCTCAAAGTCATTCGCTTCAGACAGCCTATTCGGCGATTCAAAAAATGTCCAAACTGAACCAGTCCCTGCTTTTGTTGAATAAAATTGAAAACGGTCAGTTTACTGAAAGCCATATTTTCGATTTTAAAACGCTGGTCGAACAGAAAATGGCAGACTGGCAGGAGCTTTGGCAGGGAAGGAACCTGAAAATTCATTCATCCCTGCATTCTACCCGGATTAATATGAATGAACAACTGGCCGAAATTCTTTTAAACAATCTGTTTAGTAATGCCGCCCGTCATTCAGCCGAAGGAGGATCTGTTTTTTTAAAGTTGGATGAACAGGTGTTTGAGATTTCAAATACGGCAAATAACGGCGCACTCGACCCCGGGAAATTATTTATAAGATTTTCAAAAGCAGGACAAATGACTGATCAACATGGACTCGGACTATCCATCATAAAACAAATTGCCAGGGTCTCGAACAAAATTGTTTCCTATCATTACTCGGATGACCGGCATTTTTTTGCAGTTCGGTTCTGAAGACTACGGTAGCTTTCCTGAATCATATCAATTGTTAAAGAAATAATCTGCAGGGTAATATTTCGCTTCCCTCTTTTCCTTTATCCTGGAAAGTTTGTTTCTGAACAACAATCTAAATACCAGATGTATAAATGAAAGCCACCATATAGCTATAAACAAACTCCCTAATACATCCGTGGCATAGTGTACATGGAGATAAATTCTCGTCATACCGATTCCGAAACCTAACAGCACGATCAATACAGATAAAAACGATTTGAAGTAAAATGAATGTTTTGTCTTCCACAGAAGATATAAAATTATTCCGCTAAAAATAAATCCACCCAGCGCATGCCCACTCGGAAAACTGTATCCGCCGGCACCACTCACCAAATGTTCCAGCGGACGGCTTCGATGAAACACCCATTTCAGGAGCCAGCCCAATAACAAACTGCTGACTGCAGTTACGGCAGCCATGTAAGCCAGACACCTGTAATTTCTTTTTTCAAGATACATTACGATTAATATATAAGCTGGTACAAGAAAACCTCCCGTTCCTAATATGGTTAGCATCTGAGCAGCCTTCAGCCCCTGCGGATTAATTATTTGCCTCATAATCAGGAATATCCTGTAGTCTATTATATTTTCCTTTTCTGATATAATATCATGTACAAGAAAATAAATCAGAAATGAGGTTGTCGCAAGAATGGTCAGGACAAGAAAAAACTCAATTTGAAATTCGCTGATAGTATCAACAACCTCTTTTGTCTTTAACCTGGAAAATGTATTTCTCTGTAATGTTTTATGCATGAATATCTATCTAATCAGATAGATGCATATTTAAAGATAAACGGTTGGCTTTGCATAACGTAGCTGTACATCTTTATTTTTTAAAACCGGTAGGTAACACCTGCGCCAATACCAAAGTTATACGGATAAGCCGTAAGAGCACTTTCCAGATTAATCGGACTGAGCGTATTTTTAAAACATGGAATGACATTTATTCCTAAGCTTGAATTGAAATGATATTCGATATCCAATTTCACAAGCATTCCGAAATTTACTTTTTTTAGCCCCATCATGTTCACAGAATATTCTTTTTCAGGAACACTTTGTCCATATGTTTTAGTTTCAAGTTCAGCGCATGTAAGCATATTAAAAGATACTCCGGCTCCAACAAGCAAAGAAAATCTTCTGAGTGGAATCTGATAGGATAATACCAACGGAACGGTTATATAATGAAGCTGGCTGTATGATTTCGCCGTATATACACTATCTCCCACATTGGGCTGTGTTAAAGAAGCGGGCTTCAAATATCCATACCCGGAAATGGTATTAAGCCTGTATTGTATATCACCCCGATTGTCTATTACAGCATAAGAAGTACCGGAATCAATATTACTGTTTGACCAGGAATAACTGATCCCAGATTGTAAAATCCATCTTTTGCTGATTTTATAGTTAATATAAAAGCCAAGAGACGCTGAAAATACATTTCGTTCGTGTTCCTCAATTTCTTGTCCGTTGACGCCTGTCAAATCATTATCTGTCAGACTATATCCCGCAAATTCCTGGGAGAAATAAGGAGTTACTGAAAGCCGGTCTTTAAACCGTATTTTTTTCTGGTGTATCAATGTTAAAGGATTGTAAGTCATTTTCACCGGTAAAGCAGGTTGACTTATAAGAAGCAGCGGCAAACGGGGTTCCACATTTTGATTGGTAAACCTCAGTAATTGCGTTTCACTTGAATTATAAAAAGCCAAATCCTCAACGGCATTGTTATTCAGCGTAACTGCAGCCTTTCTCTGGTTGTTATTATGCAGACTAATTTTAGATTCCGGTTCCCCGCCATGGAGGTTCGTTTTAGAAGTTCCAATTAGAGGGAATGGGGATTTACTCCGCAGAACCGATTCCTGGTTGAAAATGGCTTTCTGATGGAAGTATATTCTTGATAAAACACTTAGTCCGATCATCAGTAACGCTGTGATCACAATATATTGTTTCCAGGCAATCGAATATCCTGCGATCTTCCTGTCACGCTCATCAAGCTCTTCCGCAATTTTATTCCAAACTTCCTCCGATGGATTTGATTTAAATTTTTGCAGGCCATCGGTAAATAGCTTGTCAACTTTATTTGGTAAATTTTCATCCATGAGGATCTAACGCGTTATTTTTAATTCCGATCTTAGTTGTCTTTTCAAAATTTGTCTTGCATCTGAGAGATTCGATTTCGAAGTTCCTTCTGTTACCTGCAACAATTCGGCAATTTCCCTGTGTTTTAGTCCTTCAAAGACGTACAAATTGAAAACCATTCGACAAGCGGGCGGTAAGGCTTGTACCAGTTCAATCAATTCTTTTTCGCTGAGGCTGTCAATTAAAACTGTTTCTGCAGGATGGTAATTGTTTAATTCCGTCAGGGAAACAAGCTTGAAATCTCTCAAAGTATTCCGGTATCGCTGTAAAGCGCAATTGATCATTATCCGGCGTAGCCAGCCTTCAAAGGAACCTCTGAACCCGAACTGACCTATATTTTTAAACACCTGAAGAAAACCATCCTGTAACACTTCTTCCGCTTCTTCTTTATTTCGGCAATAACGCATACAAAGGCCCATCATCGTGGAGCTATATATATCATAGATTTTTTTCTGACTTGAGCGGTCTCTTGCCAGACATCCTTTGATCAGGCCTTTCAGGTCCTTTACTATGATAACTTTCCTTTTAAAAAGCATAGATGCAGAAAATGATGAAAAGGTTGGGCGAAAATAATTTGGATGAAATTTAGCATCTGCTACTGATTTTCTATCTGCCAATTATTTAATTTGCATGGATTCTTTTTCTGCCTGTCCATTCAACTACACCTTATAATCTATTGATAAATACGCATATGTGTACTGCGAAAGTAAAACTATTGGCATTGGTCCCTGCCTTTTTGTTTTTTACTCCGGACTGGCATCATAATCTGTCTGAGGCACAAATGATTGCACAAAAAGAACATAAATATATCCTGCTGAATTTTTCCGGTTCCGACTGGTGTGGCCCCTGTATCCGGATGAAGAACGAAATTTTTGAGTCTGATGTATTTAAAAAAATGGCAGATACCGAGCTTATACTTGTAAATGCTGATTTTCCCAGGAATAAAAAAAATCAACCAACACCCGAACAGCAAAAAATCAACGACGCCACAGCAGATAAGTACAATCCGCTCGGCAAATTTCCTTTCACACTTTTACTAAACGAAAAAGGGACGGTTTTGGGCAGCTGGGAAGGCCTGCCGAATGAATCGCCTGAAGTTTTCATTGAAGACATACATAACGATATATATACTTCGCGAAAATGACAGCAAACCCGGAAGTATATCACAGAACTCTTAAATTAATGGGCAACCGTTTTCAGTTAAGCGCGGCTGGTTCTTCGGAAGAATGGGCGCAGGATTGTATTGAAGCCGGCATATATGAAATACAGCGTATAGAAAAAAAATTAACTACTTACAGTGAAGAAAGCGAAACGGCATTGATCAATAAAAACGCCGGCATTAAACCCGTCATAGTAAGCAGAGAAACATTTGATCTGATAGAACGTTCGAAAAAAATATCCCGGGTTACACAAGGTGCTTTTGATATCACTTATGGTTCAGTGGATAAAAGCCTTTGGAACTTTGATACCAGCATCAATCAACTGCCTGACCCGGCAACAGCCAAAGAAATGACCAGGCTGATCAATTACCGGAATATTCTGATGAATAGATCTGATTATTCAGTCATGCTCAATGAAAAAGGCATGCGCATCGGATTTGGCGGCATTGGAAAAGGGTATGCAGCAGAAAGAGCCAAAATGATCATGAAAGGTAAGGGCGTAGAAAGCGGCATTGTAAATGCATCAGGCGACATGACAACTTGGGGATTGCAACCAAACGGAAAACCATGGACGATCGGTATAGCAGATCCGAATTTAAAGGAAAGGGTCTTCTCATATATGAATATTACGGATATGGCTGTTGCGACGTCAGGCAACTACGAGAAATTTATTATCGTAGATGGAAAGAAATACTCGCATACCATCAATCCCAAAACCGGCCTGCCTATTCGTGGAATTAAAAGTGTTACCATCCTTAGTACAAATGCTGAGATTGCAGATGCTTTGACAACGCCTGTAATGATCATGGGCGTCAGTGCCGGTCTGGATATGATAAATCAAATGCAGGATGTAGAGGCAATTATAATAAATGATGAAAACTTAATGTACGTTTCAAATAATATCCGGTTAAACTAAAACGAATGAATCGAAATTCCAGCGCCAAATTCATTTTTACTTTCTTATTCACTGTAATTCTTGCATCCTGCGTACATGTAAAAGAATATCAGAAAAGCAGAATCAATGATTCAGAAATGTCATTATCCAGCAGGCATATTGAAAAGAATGAACAAAACGCCGAATCATACCGGGAGGGATCTTCAGGTGCAAACGGAGGAAAAACGGGCGGAGGTTGTGGTTGTAATTAAAATCCTTATCTGAAAACCCATGAGAAAATTATCCCTTGTTGTTATTGGAATGTACCTGTCGATGGTGCATGCTTTTTCGCAGGCTCCTGCTACTGATTCCAGTTTATACAAACCAAAAAAACTAAAACTGGACGAAATCAATCTGGTCTCCAGTTATTACGACCAGACGGCCGATAAATCTGCCGTTATGGGCGGAGAACCCAGACCGAGAGGTATTGCCAACGTCACCGATTTCGCCAATGGTATTGACCTTACACTAATTGGCTGGGACCAAAAGAATCGAAAAAATACCCTTGCGCTCGGTCTCGGTCTGGACTATCATACTGCTGCATCACAAGCTTACGTGGATTCAAACGGCACGTCCAAAAACGATGGAACGAGAATTTACCCGACCATCAACTGGACAAGGGAAAACGAACAGAAAGGAACTTCATTTGGCCTGGGTGCTTACTATTCTGCTGAACACAATTATTATCATTCCATCGGAATAAACGCTTCGGCATCTAAAAAGAATAAATCGAATGGTGAATTCAGTTTGAAAGTGGTTGGGTACTTTGATAAAATCAATATGATTTATCCGGCCGAATTCTACCCGGTTGATTCGGTTAAGAATGTGCAAAGTACAGACAGCATTATCTATCGTACATCAGCGAGCGGGCAAACCGAGGCATTTATTTACAATAACGGGCAGCTTGTGAGTAATCCAAAATCACATAAAGTACAAACGCCGACAAAGCCCCGTAACACATACACGGCTTCTCTCTCTTTCACCCAAATCATCAATCAGCGAATGCAGGGCAGCATCGAAATGGATCTGGTTTATCAGACTGGTTACCTCGGACTTCCATTTCACCGCGTGTTTTACAATACCGGCAAGGATACCATTGAAAATTTACCATCTCAAAGATTCAAGTTACCGATTGGTTTCCGCCTTAATTATTTTCTCGGCGATCGGGTGATCATTCGTTCTTATTATCGTTTCTATGTTGATAGTTGGGGATTGATGTCTAATACATTCAATCTTGAAGTACCGGTTAAAATAACGCCATTTTTGTCTCTGTCACCATTTTACAGATTTTACGCTCAAACTGCAGCCAGGTATTTTGCACCCTATAAGGTTCATTCGGAAACCGACGAATATTTCACCAGTAATTATGCGCTGGCTCAATTCAACAGCAGCATGTTCGGCGCCGGCTTCCGCATTGCACCACCGAAAGGAGTTTTTATAAACAGCCTGAGAACGCTGGAAATCAGGTACGCACATTATATGCAAACAACCGATCTCAATGCTAATATTATTTCTTTTAATCTCACATTTAAATAGCCGGAGCTATTTCCATTTGACTTTCCTTCCCACTATTATCTTAAATACAAATGGATCTGTCGTCGGCGTAAGACCGAAACCTGCGCCAACGTTAAACTCCCATTTGGAATTATTCAGCAGATCGTATGCAATGAAAATCGCATGATTCTGCTGACTTGGCTGATCGAATTGTGTAACCGGCCCCATGTCGCCATAATATTCTATTCCAAAGGCCGCATTATCGAATACGGCGTATGATATTTTTACATTGGGTTCAAAAGTGGGGACGGTACTGTTGTATTGACTTTTCAATGAAATGCCGAAAGTGGGATTGATAGAAACATATAGTTTATTCCACTGCTTGTCAAGAATGGGCCTTATCTCAAGACTCCAGGTGTCATTGGAATAGGCGGGTTTTTGATATCCAAACTCAAGGGATAAACTAAGTCCGAATGGTATTCCCCAGCTTGCAGGTGCCATTACACGCGGCCGGATATGTGTACCCACAACCTGATAACCATAGCCGGAAGTATAATTTGTAAAGAGATATGCACCTATTTCAAACACAGGTGTAATACCTGTTGTAATTTCCAGCGTTTCGTGCAGGGAATGATTTGATGGAAGTACGCCGTCTATTATTTGTGTGCTGCCATCAAAGGTAAAGTTGCTATGCAACTCAAACATCGTGGAATGAATCGCCTGGGTCTGAGAGGCATAGACCTGAATTTCATAGTTGTTCTGTGAAGACGCCGACAGGGTACTTAAAATCAAAATAATAAACCCGGTTGATTTTACCAATTTCATGCTATTATATTGGACGACTCGTTGACTCCTGCATGTACAAACGAATATATCCATTTGTTGGAAATTTCAACAACATTCCTAAGTTCCATCAACATGATAAACCACTAAATTGCAGCAACGTCCGACATTGACTTCAAATAAGAGAATTTTATTACTGATTATCGTTTGCTCGCTGCTTAGAATGATTGTAGCAGCGACTCTTGAATTGGGTAATGACGAAGCATATTACCAGGCATATGCACAGCATTTGCAATGGAATTATTTTGATCATCCGCCGATGGTAGCACTGCTGATCAGATTCTCCACTTTAAATCTGTTTTTAACCCATGAATTATTTATACGGCTGGGATCAATCATATGTGCCGCCGCAGGTACCTGGCTGATTTATAAGATCGGGAATTTCATAAGAAATGAACAAACAGGATTGATCGCTGCAATATTGTATTCCACCTCTTTTTATTCTTCTGTTATAGCCGGAATATTCATCCTTCCTGATTCACCACAGGTGGTTTTTTGGCTGCTTTCCATGTATTCAATGATTTGTATTCTTAAAAGTGAAGTAGTTATTGGAAAGCGAAATCTGTATTTCATTTTACTGGGAGTCAGCACAGGACTTTGTATCATGAGTAAAGTACACGGCGTTTTTCTTTGGTTAGGATTTGGCGCTTACCTGATTTTTTACCGGAGAGATATTTTTATATCCCCCATCTTATGGGTTTCTGTTTTGATTTCCATCATCATCATTTCACCCATATTTTTCTGGAACCTCAATAATCATTTTGTTACCTATACCTATCATCAAAGCAGGATAGGTTTTTTAGGAGGGAGTGCCGATTTGAGCCGTTTACTTCAACAGGTATTAGGATCGGTATTTTACAGTAACCCGGTGAATTTTATTATTTATGTACTTACCCTATATGCACTTTTTAGACACCGTTTTCTTAATCCACCCGATATCAGTGCATTACTGTTATGGCTCAGTTTTCCACTGATTATTGTTTTGCTGATAACCTCCGTTTTCAATGATACCCTTCCCCATTGGTCCGGACCGGCTTATCTGTCACTGATGCTCTTGGCAGCCTGCTGGCTGGATCAAAAGGCGGAATTGATTCGTAACAACTGGCTCAGAACAGCCGGATGGTTTTTTGGAGTAGTTGTTACGGCAGGCACCTTGTGCATCCGGTTTCTACCCTTTCAGTTCGGAAATCATGAAGCAAATTATTTAGGTACCGGAGATGTCACACTCGACATGAATGGCTGGAAAAAATTTGCATCTGAATTTGATTCATTATACCATTCTGACATTCGAAGCGGTATGATGAAACCCGGCGCAATAATTATTTCCAATTATTGGTTTCCTGCCGGTCATCTTGATTATTATTGTTCTTTGCCATTCCGCCATAACCTGCTTGCCTTTGGGAATCTGAACAGCATTCATCAGTTTGCGTGGCTTAACAAAATCAGACCGCGACTTGAAAATGGATCAGATGCTTATTTTATTTATCCGACCAATGAATACAGACCGCCAAATTCAAATATCGTAAATGCTTTCGGAAACGTGGAGGTTCCTGTTCTTATACCGCAGTTTCGGGCTAATCAACTGGTCAGGTATTTCGTTATTTACCGCATGCACTATTTCAGGGGCGATAGTTCTGATTATTTAATTCCCGGACTTAAATAACAAAATAACGAATCTTCGGATTTGCATCAGAATTGCCAGACAATTTTGCATTTATTGATAAACTATGCACTTTAACCGTACCCTTACTGTTTGTTTTCTGTTTTTTAGTTTACACGCATCTTCGCAACCATCCACCAATGAATCATCATCGGGAGAAATCACGGGTACCATATTGGATTCCGTTTCAAAACTTCCCATCGAATATTCAACCATAAGTCTTTTTGAAGAAGGGAACCAAAAACCGTTGACCGGATCAATCACCAACACACAGGGTAAATTTAAATTGGAAGTAAGTAAACCGGGTTATTTCAATATTCTGGTAGAATCCATTGGGTATACTCCTTATTCGGCTCATCATTTACTAATTGATAAAAACAGTTTTAAGAATCTTGGTAAAATTCTGATGGCAAAAAAAGTTACCAGTCTCCAGGCTGTTACGATAACCTCATCTCAAAAACTCATTGAAAACAAGATGGATAAAATGGTTTTCAATGCGGAAAAAGACCTCAGTTCACAGGGAGGCGTGGTTACGGATATTCTAAAGAAGATACCCCAGGTTTCAGTAGATGTTGATGGAAATGTTGAATTGGCAGGGAGTTCAAGTATTCGTTTCCTGATCGACGGAAAACCATCAACAGCTTTCGGCAGTAATATCGCAGATGTGCTGCAATCCATTCCGGCCAGTCAGATTAAAAGTATTGAAGTGATCACCAATCCCGGTGCAAAATATGATGCGGAGGGTTTGGGCGGTATTATAAATATCATTTTAAAGCACAATTACGCAAAGGGTATCAATGGCAGCGTTTCGCTGACTGCTGCAAGCCGTAATGAAAATGGATCTTTTAATCTGAGTGTCCGGAATGGGAATCTTGGAGTGAATGCATTTGTAAACGGCAATGCACGATTACCCGCTACCACACCGTTAACCAGCACCCGTATATCACAGGATACTTCGTTGAATGAACAGGTCATTTTAAACCAGGATGGAAGCAGCCGCTTTTATCGTTATGGAGCTCAAAGCGGACTGAGTATAGATTATACCTTGCAAAAGAAGAACAATTTTACATTTTCGGTGAATGACAATCTTTTTGGAAATAGCAATAACGCTTTGCAGAATCAAAACCAGACCAGCTTTGATAACCAGGGTGCGTCTCTGGGAACCATACTCAGTTCGAGTGAGACGCAAAGCGGATTTTCTCTTCATTCAATTAATTTGAGTCTCGATTACAAACGAACTTTTGATAAGGAAGACCGCGAACTGAATATTGGAATCCATAGTTCCACTGATCATAATAATTTTAATTCTGTTAACACGCAGTTTAATCAACCCATTGATACTGCTTACTATGGAACAAATAACACGAACCCGGGAACAGAAGCTGAAACGGAAATTGTATTGGATTATACAGAACCCATCAGTAAAAAAGTTATGCTGGGTGTGGGTGGAAAAATGGTATTCACGGATATTCATAGTGTTTCCAATGTATTGAGTTTACAACCCGGGACGGGCATATATACATACGATTCCACTTTGTCCAATTATCTGCGTTACAGGCAGCAGGTTTATGCTTTATATTCCGAATTGAATTTTCCGGTATCAACCTGGTTTGATGCGAAAGTTGGTTTGCGCTATGAACGTACGGAGTTAAACCCATTTTTTTCTGATATTCCACAGCAGGTTGCAGAACCGGGATACAATACCTGGGTGCCTTCTGTTTTTCTCATCAGGAAACTCAACGATAATCAAACCCTTAAACTCAGTTATTCTAAAAGGATCGAAAGACCGGATTACCGTGAACTCAATCCTTTTATCAATACTACCGATCCCTATAACATTACAACGGGTAATCCTTACCTGCAACCGGAAATAGGACATCGTTTTGAACTGGGTTGGAGTTATGACTTAAACTCCGGCGGCTCCTTCATGATTTCAGCTTTTTACAGGTTGAACCAGAACGATATTCAGCCTTATGTGGTTTATTATGCCAGTCTGCCTGTGGGTGATACCGTGTATAAAAATGTTGCGGTCAGCACAAGCCAGAACATCGGTACAGAAAAGAATCTGGGAGTGAATTTATTTTCTGATCTGCATCTGAATGCTAAATTCAATATCAGGACAAACATATTTTTATTTTATCGTCAGGGGATCAACACGCTGGATTCAAATCTGAAGGTGGAAAGTTTTAATTACAGGATCAATATGAATCTGAGTTATAATTTCTCTTCAACACTGGCGGGTGAGTTTTTTGCCAACTTCAATTCCCCGAGAAATGAAATTCAGGGTAAATATCCCTCCTTTTCATCCTATACCCTTGCATTTCGAAAACAGATCTGGAAAAAGAAAGGCAGTATTGCAATAACAGGAACGAATATCTTCAGCGAATACCTGAACCAGACGACTGAACTTTTTGGCCCCAATTTTACAGTCAACAGCACTCGCAAAATCCCTTTTCGTTCCATCGGAATCAATTTCACCTGGAAATTCGGCAAGCTTGAATTTAAAAAACCGAAACCTGAAAACACGGATCTGACTGCACCTGTTGAGTAATTATCTGATACCATCCGTCAATGCTTGCAGAAATGCGATAATGTCGTTGATTTCTTCCTTCGACAATCGAAGAGGTTTGCCTGAAAGCGTTTGTTCAGGATTGGCAAGACCAATACCAGCACCACCGCCCAGGTTATAAAAATCGAGCACCTGAATCAATGAATTGAAACGACCGTTGTGCATATATGGACCGGTCTGAGCCGAATTCCTCACAGTAGGTGTTTTAAATGCACCTTTATATAAAGAGACAGGAAACTGTTCATACCTGCCTAAATCTTTATCGGCAATATTTTTAGCCAATCTGCTAAAACCAGGAACACCCAATACCTCATATTCAGTGCGGTTAAAAAAAGGTGGTGTGGACCCATTAAATACCGGCGCAAAATGACAGGTACCACATTGGGCCTTCCCCATGAATAAATTGAATCCCTTTTTTTGTGCACCGGTCAAAGCCCGATGGTCTCCGGCAATATAACGGTCAAATGCTGAATTCATAGGCTGGAGTGTGTAGAGATAAGCACTTAACGCGGCTTCAATTTGCTCAAGTGACACCGAGTCATGAAACGATGATTTGTAAGATGAATTTTGTGTTAGTCTTCGTTTTATTTCCGGAATGGACGCATCCATTTCATCCGGATTGGTAAGTACATCGCTGATTTGTTCAGAAAGCGTTGCAGCCCTGCCATCCCAGAATTGTGATGACTGATCTGACACATAGAATAAAGTTGGCGTATTCCTTCGAAGAAATAAGGTGCTATTTATTTTACGGTTGGCGATTAACTGATCTGTGAAATATTTATCTGGCTGGTGGCAGCTCGCACAGGAACGGATATTATTACCGGATAAAGCTTTTTCAAAAAATAATTTCCGACCCAGATCAATCATTGAACCGGAAGGTTTTGTAACAGCCGGATTAAACTCACCCCGGAACAAATTCTTCGCACTATAATTTAAAGCCTGCACAGTTGAAAATTGCCAGCCATAACTTACAACACATTTGTTCAATTGTTCCTCCAGAGGCAGTGCATACTTAGTTAAAAAAATCAGGCGATTGAAATTGTCGAAATCTGTTAACTGTGTAAATCGTATTGCATGTTTCGTCATGGTACCAAACAGTGTGGCTTCAGCAGTTACGGGCTGGAATAATAAATTAGCCATTGTGAAAATAGATTCCAAAGATGAACGGGTTTCTTTGATACCGGTCTTCAGATCAGGTGCGTCATAACCGGTAATATAAAGTGTCATGATGCGAATGAGTTCCAGATGCAAACTTTCGGTCATCTGCTCTTGGGTAGCAGTAAATCCAAAATACAATGCCGGTAAGTCAGCCGCAGATTCATCCAGTACAATCGCCAGATTCTGCAGAGCCGTTTTATTTTTCTGAGGATTGGAACCATATAAAACAGACTCTATCTTCTGGAAACTTTGCGATTCTTCGAATTCCATATATGGCTCTTCCACCTCTATTTTTGCGGGTGCATTGAAGAGTTTTCCCTGTTGAGGATAAAAATAATCAAGAAAAAAAGAAATTTTTTTATAATGAAGCCTGCATGATTTCAATGCTTCAATGACCGGTTGAACCGAATAACGGTCAGAAGGATTGATTTGATCGACGCTCAATTTCAATTGATGAACAGAAGCAGCAAAAATGGTAGTCTGTGTTTTAATATATTCAAAACATGCTTCTACAGAATGATGGTTCGGCGTTGGACAGACTGCCGCAGCGCTCAGGACCACAGCGAAAACAATGATAATTAATTTCAGATAACGCATCGATTTTATTTCGCCTGCTCACATGCGATGTTTAACGATGGTAAACTGGTCACGTATAATACCATCGGCACAGATCCACTTAAAACTAAGTTTTCCCCCTGTCACTTCAATAAATGAAACTCCTCCGTGTGTGGCGTCAGAATAATACATTGCTTTATGTGGAAATGTTGTCTGCATACCACCGAGTTTACCCGCTGAACCACTCACCACATATACAGTTCCCTTTTCTCTCAGATGATTTTTGATATAAGCGCCTTTATGCGTGATGCTGTCTTCCCTGCCCGATCCGGCATCGACATTGTATACCGCGCCGTTGAAAGAACTGTCATTTCCGTAATAACCATGCATCAACCGGGAGCGTTCATAATCGTGACTGTGACCACCCAGCACGATATCCACACCATAACGTTCTAATACCGGAATGAAGTTCTCGCGGATATCAACAAGTTCTTTTTCAGTATCTGAATTGTGCGACCCCATTGTAAATGGCGGATGATGCCAGTAAGCAATAATCCATTCCGCGCCGGCAGCTTTTTCCAAATCCTTTTTGATCCATGCAACCTGTGGTCCGGTCGTATCCGATAATCGTTTGTTATCCGCTTTGCCATAGGAGTCGATGGAAATAAAATGAATATTTCCAATATCAAATGAATAATATTCAGCAGTATTGGAAGCCACCCCGCCTGATTCACCGGATTCAGGAACGCTGAAATTCTGATAGTAAGCAATTTCGTGGGTTTGCTGAGCAACTGCTGCTGAAAATTCCACATCGTGATAATCATGATTGCCCGGACTGGGAAAGAGGGGATATTTTTTCAGCAGGTTATCCTTGTAAATATTGAAAAAGTTTGCCTGAAATTCGGCATCCGTTCCATCCGGATAAGTATTGTCTCCCAGCAGAATCCAGGCATTTAAATAATTGGGTCCGAGATAGTGTAACAACTGATCCCGCACATTTCGCTGGTTGATGGAATTGTTTCCACAATCACCAAGTGCTGCAATCCGGTAAGTGCCGGCCTTACCTGCAACTGGCAAAGTATAAAAGTAGTTGGAAGAATCACCCGCCAGTTTATTTTTTACATCTCCGATAGTATAATAATACCTCGTTTCCGGATTCAATGAAGTCAGTAAAATTTTATGCTCCGTAACCAACGATGAATCCGTCACTTCGCTTTTCAATGAGTTTGGATCTTTGCCAAAATAAACGCGACTTCTGCTGAGCGCATCCGTGCGCCAGCGGATCATCATACTGGTTGGAGTGGCCCGCTGAAGGTAGGGACCACGTACCAATAATGGCAACACCACAGCAGGATCCTCTCCGTCTTTTTTTTCCTTACCCGAATTATCTTTCCGCGGTTTCTGTGCACATGCCGTGTTCATCAGGCAAAACGGAATAAAGAGGATGATCCATAAAAATTTCATGACTTCATTTTATATACTAACACTTTGAAGCTGTCGGGAACGCGTGTTTTATTATCCGACTGCATATCGAATGCGCTGAAATAAATTGTTTTTGTCGTAGGATCGTAGGCATGCGTCTTTGCTTTCCACTGCGTGTTGAGCGTTTGCACAACAGCATAGTTGTCGGGGCTCTCCTGGTGCACTATGGTTGCAGTTCCGTCGCCATTCGAACAGATAATAAGACCAGTTGTCGGATCATAGGAAACTGCATCCACCCCTGCACCGATGGGTACCGTGGCGATTACTTTTCCTGATGGAATTTCAACAACAGTCATTCCTTTATTTTTCCGGCAAACCGTATAGAGTCGCTGATGTTTCAGATCGATCGCGAGACCGGTAGGCCCCCCGCAGGGATCAAGAGGAAAACTGGTTAGCAGCTTACCCTCTTTGGAATCGATCACATTGAGCCGGCTCTTATCTTCCAGATTGTTGTAAATTTTTCCGGCTCCATCAGATACTGCAAATTCGGGTGTTCCTCCCAGCGGAATGGTCTTCACCTGCACCATCTTATCTGCATCAATTACAGTGGCATCCTGACTATCACCATCGAATGAAAAGACCTGTTTGGAAAAGGCATCGTACATGATGGCGTCAGGATCTTTACTGGAAATCGGAATGGTTTTGATGACTTTAAAATTTAGCAAATCAAAAACAACGACAGCATTTCCCTTGCCGTCGCTGATAAATCCTTTATTAAATTCAGGTGCAATGGCAATACCGTGCACGCCCGTCATCTGATCGATGGAACCAATGATCTGATCCGTTTTCAGATCGATCACTGTAACATTGGTTCCATGAGAAACGTAGAGACGCTTGTTGGTTGTGTCGATGGTCATATAATCATAACCGCCATTACCAGGGATGGAAATCTTTCTATATAATTCGAAATTCCCCGGAGCCTGCGCTGAAGAATTCTTCGGTATCATGAGCAGGCAAATGGCAGTATAAAAAACAGGCAACAGATATCTCATCCTGAATATTTTAATTAAATAAGATGTAACGATTAATGTTGATTTCCTTTCCCGTCTGAAGTATAGGCACCGATATCTGCGTTATATGTTGTATTTCCTTTTCCGGTCGCAGGAGAACCTGCCAGCAAATGGTAATCGTTGGATGTACTTGCGCCGTTTGGTGTAGCTACTTTCCCGTCAAAGCTCTTGAACATAGGATCCATATTTCCAACTGCATTCGATATCAAATCTGTTGACTGTGGTTTTCCTGTTCCATCTGAGGGATAAAAATTTGCGCGGATAGAAATTTGGAGATTTCCACCTCCAGTAGTATCTGCATAAGTATCCTGTGACGCATAAAATAAATTGTTGCCATATTTTGTATTGAGAGTATCTGCGTCTACAAATATTTCGAGTCCCTGGTAATCATTTACCATGATGTTGTTGTATACATTACCTCTTGCGTTTACACCAAGAGAAACGCCGCGTCCAGGCTCAGCCTGACCTCTTCTCCATCCACAGCTCACCATGTCATTGTTATATACATTCACGTTCGTCTGAGGTATCGGAACAATGTCATTGGTTTCGAGTTTGACACCCGTACCAGCCTGACTATAGATCACATTATAAGCGACGTCGCCGGTTACACCTGTCTTGAGGTTAATAGCTTCTCCATCGGTGGATCCGGAACAAAGAATGGTGTTTCTAAGTATGGTAATCTTTGCACCAGCACCTATACGGATCAGATCGTCCTGTCCGTTTGTGAACCATGAATCTTCGATATCCACATTGATGGGAGCTTCTACAAAAACAGATTTTCTCGGACTACCGGATGGATCAGGTCCGCCGGTGTTGTCGATATGAGCCCATTTGATGGTAACCGACTGCGCACTGTCACACTGAAATCCTCCCCAGCTTCCGGGTAATTTACTGCCAGAATTAAAAGATATAGGCTGTGAAGCAGTGCCAACCAGCAGCAACACGCCCTGCACATTAATTTGTGCATCATTGTTCACAACAACCGTCACGCCCTGTTGTGAAGCCAGGGTGTCTCCCAGCTTAATGGTCAGATCACCAGTAATCGTATATGTATTACCGGTAGTCAGAGTACCTTTTACAAACCCGGAGATATTTCCTGGGGTAATGGGGTTGGACGGTGGTACAGTAGGAGTAATTACCGTAGTTGTCTCATTACTTTTCGAGCAGGATGAAATCACCGTAGCAATAACCGCGATGACCATGCAAAGATTTCTTGTTTTCATTTTTGTTTTATTTTATTTTTTAATTCTCGTATCGAATACCAAAGCTGAAATTGAACCCTGTCACTTCCCGCGATACCAGAATATTATTGATCTGGTTTTTGTAAGCAGTATTCAGCAGGTTATTCCACTTGGTAAAAAAAGTAAAGTGTTTATTGTTGAGACCTTTTTCGGCAGAAAATGCCAGGTTAGACTGGGGCTGCTGGTAGTAGTCATATCCGTAAATAGGATAAACCACACTGATGGAGCGCCCGATATACTGGAAGGCCAGTTCGGCAAATAAATTCCTCTGTTTGTTTCTGTATAAGAAAGAAACATTCAGCGTATGATCAGTTTGTCCCTGCAGTGGTCTTTTTTGCAGTGTATCGGTATTCACATAATTGTCTGGGATATCGTAATATGATTTTACAGAAGTCGTGCTTGAATTCAGGTATGTATAGTTACCGGTTATTCCGAAATACTTTCCGAAATAACGGGTAAAAGCCAATTCTATACCGTAGTCTGTGGCCTCTGGTGTATTCACGGGCTGGTAGTCAAGACCCGATATATATGCAAATTCAATCGGGTTGAATAATTTTTTGTAAAATACACCCACGAATATCTGCTCGTCGTTCCGCGGATACAATTCATATCTTATATCATAGTTGTTGGAAGTCGTGTGCAGTAAATATGGATTTCCTTCTGTTCTGGTATCGGACGTCGCGCTCAGCTGTGTTCCCGGTACCAGGTCATAATAATTTGGTCGGGCGATTGCTTTATAATAGGTTACCCGCAGGTTGGTGATCGGATTGAGTTTGAATTTCAAGTCAACACTGGGAAGGATATCAGTATAAGATTTGTTGAGCCCGTTAATACCGGTCGCATAAAATGTATTCAGTGTAAAACCCTGCTGAGTTTTTTCTAACCGCACTCCCCCAACTGCATCTAATATGGGAAGCGACAATTTAGCTTCTCCGTATCCGGCCGTGATATTTTCAAACACCTGATATTTATTTTTATCATAGTCATAAGTGCCGCTGCTATTATAGACAATCCACTGGGCCGTGTAAATGTCGGTGAACTGCTGTTTGATGCCACTGGCAGTAGTAGTGGGTTTCAGATCGTATTCATCCTGAATATTGTACCGGATTTTATGACGGTATAATCCGCCGAATTTCAGTTCCAGTGTTTTTTTATCGGAGAGTGCGGTTCTGTAACTGAAATTTGCCATACCACTGAGATCAATATCCTGGTTGTGTTGCCAGATGCGCGATATCTCGTCAAAATATTGCGGCGTGGTCACAAACTGATAGGCCGACAGATTTTGCGGGTCTCCATGAACCGTATCTATTTTTTCATTCAGTGAAAGATCTGCCATGTCGGGTACACGTTTAGCAGCATAAGAATAGACACCCGTCCAGTCGAACATAAAATGATTCGAAAGAATATGTTTGCCGTCCAGCTTTACATTTTCGAGGAGCTGCTGGCTGGTCACAGAAGTATAATCGGTGGAAACGGGTCCTGTACCCGGAACTGTTCTGCCTCCGTTACCACCCAGGATGGAAGTATCGATGGTAAGTCTCGCCTGCGCGATTTTTGTATACAATAAAATATTTGTTATGGTGATTTTGTTTTGGTCATTGAACGCATAATCCAAATGAACAGTTACCCCGTTATTGAGTTGCTGAGTTGAATACTGCCGGTTGGCATAATCCGACAACGTTGGTGCGCCATTCTCATGAATGTTGGGAGCCGCCTGATTAAAAATCGAATTGCTTCCGTAATACTGATTCTGAAAACTCTCAGCGACCATCAGGCCGAGTTTTTGCTTGAAGTAGCGGTTGCCATATGCGATGGTTGCTACCGAGTTGGGCATGGGATTGGTTTCAGTAAAGTCAAGATTGCTGCGACTGAAGTCGTCAGGTTGGGCGATGTAACTGCTCCCAAATCTTTCAATCACGCTCTTTTGCTGAATATCGCTTTGAGAAAATGTGGTAAACTTTCTCTGGAAAAATATATCACTATAGCCCAGCGATCCGAGTACTTTAAATGTTTCATGATTAGGCGCATCCTTCATAACCAGGTTCACTGTGCCGCCAATGGCATCGGCTTCCATTTCAGGTGTAAGGGTTTTACTTACCTCAATGCTGCCCAGCAGATCTGATGGAACAATATTGAGCGGAACATATCGCGATTTATCGTCCGGGCTCGTGATCTTGATTCCATTGATCAGGGTATTGTTATAACGTGGATCAAGTCCGCGAATAATAGGATATGCTTCATCAGATCCTCCATTGCGTTGAATGGTCAGTCCGCTCATGCGTTGTAAAACATTCGCGGCGTTGATATCCGGAGATTTTTCTATCGCCTGGGCAGAAATTACATTTACGATATTTGGACTGTGTTTTTCCTTTTGTATGGCTCCCTGTTCATCTTCCTGGCTGATTTTGCCAAAAACCTGAACAGTAGTAAGACCTTTGCCATGCTCTTCCAACTGGACTTTTAATTCTACTTTTTTATTATCCGCTATCACCACATGGGTTTGGTAACTGGCGAACCCTACATAATCTATTTTAATATCATATGAACCCATAGGGAGATCCCTGAATTTAAACTCGCCATCCGGATCGGTGGTTGTATTATAAGTGTGGCCATTCCCTGTACAGCTGACAAAGGCATCCGTCATCTTTTCTTTACTTACACGGCTTTCTACTTTGCCTTTTATTTCAGACAGCTGACAGAAACTTTCAATGGTAATAAGTAAAAAGAAAAGGGTAAAAAGATATTTCATTGTTTCAGCAGCTGCTTAGATTGCTGCAAAACTCGAGCAATACCCTTTGGTTTAAGCTCACTTAATCAGGCTTAATGATATAATAAGGGATTCGTAATATACAGTTCATGCCAAGTACAGAATCTCGACAGAATCTTCAGAATTGAAGGCAATGGACGCGAAAGATAATAACTTTACTATCTAAAAATCATTAGCTAAAATGTTGTCCGGACTTTGGCCGGACTGTTGTCTTGAATAAAAAATCATGAAATAATAATTCGGTAAAATAGAACAATCTAAAAAGATATTGTACATAGATAATTTGAAGGTTGGACTTATCACCCTGGTAGTTCTGCAACATGCTTTAATTACCTATGGCGTCGATGGGGGGTGGTATTATGCTCAAAAGACAACCCATGCCGGTGCGATTATCCCCATGACACTACTGGCAATTATTAACCAATCCTTTTTCATGGGGCTTTTCTTCTTCCTTTCTGCTTACTTCATACCCGGATCTTATAATAAAAAAGGCGCAGCCCGTTTTGTCAGGGACAGGTTTTTAAGATTGGGTATTCCCCTGGTATTTTACTCGTTCATTCTATCACCGGTATTAATTTACCTGGTTTACTATTTTGGCCAGGGACACCATATTCCATTTATTCAATTTATAAGCGGGTTTCATGATTGGATAAATTTTGGCGTGCTCTGGTTCGTGGCTGCCCTTTTACTGTTTACGCTTGTTTATGTTTTGTGGCGCGTTGCGAGCAAAAAATATCTCACGAAATCCCTTAAACCCCCCTCATCAGAGGTGATCTTTGGGTTTGCTGCTGCAATGGGCATTATAAGTTTTTTAGTTCGAATTGCATTTCCTATTGGATGGATACTGAACCCGGTCGGATTCCAGCTGGCCTATTTCTCACAATACTTGGCACTGTTTATTTTAGGCCTCGTGGCGTCTAAAAACCATTGGCTGGATGAATTCCCTTTCGATCAGGGCAAAAAGTTTGCACGCTATGCGCCACGCCTGTTATTATTTTTAGTGGTTATTTCTATTCTAGAAAAAGTAGCCGGAACACCACAAGCCTGGCTCATCGGCGGATTGCACTGGCAGCAACTGCTTTATGCGGTTTGGGAGCAATTACTGGGCTTTTCAATTATAGTGGCATTACTCACCTATGGAAAAAAGTTCTGGAACAAATCGTCCGTCTTCATGGGTAAACTGTCCCGTAATGCATTCGCGGTTTATATCTTTCATCCCCTGGTACTTATTGTCCTTTCGCTTTCAGTCAGGAGCTGGAGAGTTGATCCCGCGATAAAATTTTTGGTGGTGGCCCCTTTCGCTGTTGTGGGCAGTTTTTTACTGGCCTCGGTGATAACTTCGATTCCGGGTGTAAGGAAGATAATCTCAGCCGGCCGGTGACTGAGACCAGTCATTTTACCGTTTCCAGGCCATGACTTTATCAATATCTGTATTATTTTTTATTGTCACAGATTCACCTTCAACAGAACTAATTTCCTGCTGACCTGAAAAAAGCACATTTGTTTTTGAACCGACAAAAATTTTAATACTGCCTTGTAAGACCGTAGTTATGATGGCTCCTTCTTCTTTATTGGCTTTGATATTAAAAGTAGCACCCAAATCAGTAATCACCTGGTTGCCTGCCTTAACAACAAAGGGCATATTCGGGTAATGCGCCACTTCGAAATAAACTTCTCCGGTAACTTTTACAAATCTTTGGTTTCCTTCAAAAGCCGTAGGATATATAATGGAAGAAGCACCATTGAGCCAAACCTTTGTTCCATCCGGTAATTGAAGTTGATACCGACCACCCTGTGGTGTCGTTAAAACATTTTCTTCTATTGTTGCTGTATTTAGAGTCTCATTATTGCCTGCAGCATATACCAGTCGCCCGCTGTCTGATATAGAAATTTTTGTATTGCCCTGTTGGGCAAGTGGGCCGACTGCCTCACTGTCGAGTATCATCGTGGCTCCATTTCCTAAGGTCAGTGTTGCTCTTCCCCCACCAGGAGCAATGACTGTTTTTGCAATGGTAGTTTCTTTGGCCTGAGCATTTGTTCTGCGAAGGATCAAAAAATAAGTAATAATAGAAATTAAAACAATGACTGCTGCCGCGGCGGCCCAGTTCAATCTGCGGACAGGCATTTTTTTTACCAGCGTATCAGGTAGCGTTCTGTCATTGAGAAGAACAGCCGGGACTGCATCAGCTTTTAATACGGCCCTTTTCAATTGTTCCCATTCTTCAGGCCTATATTCATTACCTGAATAAAGTTCTGCCTTCTCCTCCCGCAACTCTTTTAAAACTTTTTTATAATCTTCCTCCCTTCCTTCATCTAATATCATTTCAAAAAAACGCTCTCTATCTTCTACGGAGATTTCTCCTGAAATGATTTGTAATAAAAGTGTTTTAAAATCTGAATGAGAAGCCACTTTTTTTACAAATATCCCTGCTTTTTCAGATAATCCACCCAAATAGGATACGCGATCGGTTTTAAATGAAGCCCTTCGTAAGTATACTGGCTGATAAGGTTGCCCTCTGCGTCGGCAAACAAGTGGAAAATATCTACATAAGTATAGTTCCCGGCTTTAGCATTGGATGCGAGCAATTTATTCAGCGCCAGTATATGCTCCGGCTTGTCATAGTGCTGCGGAAAATGTGGTAGTCCCGGATTAATGGGAAGAACGCTCTGCACATAAATAACGGTATGGGGGCATTTATCATGGATTTCGTTTACAATTTTCAGATAATTGAAAGCTATAACAGGATCAGGAATATCTTTTCCGATGTCATTTATTCCCAAAAGGATAAAAATTCTTGATGGATAACGATCGGTAATGTCCTTCATACGTTTTAATACACCATAAGTGATGTCTCCCCCGATGCCGCGATTAATGACTGTGCTATCATTCAAAACTTTTTTCCAGTTGCCCATTTCAGTAATGCTGTTACCCAGGAAAATTATTCTCCCCGTAACGATCGGCTCCTTGGCAAACTGGGCCAGCCTTGGCGGGGTATGTTCGGGAATAAAAGGTACAGTATCAAAAATATTCTGGTTGGTAACGCTTTGTGCCGTCGTTATTATTGGAAACAGTAAGCAGAAGATGAATTTCATGGGACTATGAGATATGAGATATGGGATATGGGATATGGGATATGGGATATAAGATATGAGATTTGAATGAATTGGCTTCATAAAAATAATGCGTTTTGCGAACTGTTTGTTAATATCAGAATTTTTACGATTTAAGTAAATTCACAGAAATGTTTTCATTACAACAAATTACAGGTCTGCATCTTCCGGTGAAGACTTTTTGTTTAACGTTTGACGATGGGCCAGGTGAAACACTAAACGATGGACCAGGTCCAAAAACACTACCACTCGCAAATTATTTATGGGAAGAAAACATTCCTGCTACTTTTTTCTGTGTTGGAAGGTTTATAAAACAATACCCGTCCATCTTATCCCGAATTAAACCGGCTGGGTCATTTAATTGGTAACCATACCTACCATCATCCGGATATGAAGGCTTTATTTGAAAATGGACAAAGGGCAGCATGCCTTGAAGAAATAAAATCGACAGATGATCTGATCAGAAATATCCTTCCGGAAAAACCAGTTTATTTCCGGGCTCCCTATGGCCAGTGGACGCCTGAAATCTCAGATTTTTTAAATAAGGAATTTACAATGTCCCATACTTATGTCGGACCTTTTTACTGGGAAGTGAATGGCAACGATTATGCTTTTTGGGACAGGCATTTGTCAGCAGAAGAATGCGCTGCTGCTTATTTGGTTGAAATTGAAAAAACCAACCGTGGACTATTTCTCATGCATGATTCAACATCTGATATTGAAAACATGAGACTTAATAACAGAACCTATGAAACGGTAAAATTGCTCGTGCCTGTTTTGAAAGAAAGAGGATTTACATTTATTGGAATCGATAAACTATAGGTTCATGGTCTAATGTATAATGCACACCCTGTGGATAAAAAAAACCCAAATGGACATTTCGTTTTTTGTACTTTAAACAAACCCACCGAAATGAAAAAACCATTTAAATCCCCAAAACCAAAGACCGAACCCTTTATTGAACCCGGTATACATACTGATGAAATTTTTAAAGGGCTTGAGAGCAGAGTGAACGCACGGACGCCTCCTTCCGAAGAACTGATTTCAAAGCTCAATCTACTCGCTTCGAAGCCTCCTTTCAGCTATACCCAGAAGGTTAGGGAAAATGGGAGGCTATAATGGACGCCAATAGTCATCCGTATCACTTGATCCAATCAGAATATTTCGTTCCCTCTGGCGCATCCACAGGGCTTTCAAAATCGAGGTGATAGCCGTCAGGATCATTGCAACCAATCGCCCACATATTGTTTCCTACGAAAGGTTCCCGGATTTCAATACCCTGTAAAGTGAATTCATGATACAAGGCAGCTGCATCTGAACATTGAAAGCAGATAGACACTCCCCTGCCTTTGGGGCCTTCCCGATCGAATTTTTCTTTATCCCTCCATTCCTGCAGCATTAAAGAAACATCATCCCGCTGCAGGCAGCACCATTCAATTTTATCAAGAGGGGTCCATTTATTCGTCATCTTAAAACCAAGTTTATCCATATAAAATTTCAGCGAAGCTTCCATATCACGAACCCCAAAAAATGGTACAGCCAGGCGAATGTTAGAAGAGGATGACATGACTGATTTTTTAAATGCAATTTAAAAAAACAATTACATTTTTGCCATCATACGATAAAATGGTTGACTGAAGACAGTATCTACACAACGGTCTTAATTAAAGTAGTAGCTTTGAAAATAAACCCAATACTATGTGGAAAAAAATAAAATCAGAAATCCAAATTGACCAATTACACCAGGGAGACATCATCATAAAATATCCAATTACAGGAGAATCGGTTGAAGAAATAGATTTTGATGATGTGAAAAGATTGAACAGGTACGAAATTTCCAAACTCACCCAGCAGCAGGAGAAGTATTTTGAATATGAATTAAGAAGCGATAACCTTCCGGTACTAAATATAAATTCAAGAGAATTCAAAGAAGAAAAAAAATGGTGGCTTGAAGAAACATAGGATTGGCGATCTTATTTCATCGTCAGCACATACCCTCCGAATGTGCAGGCCCAGCCGTGATCCATATCTAAAAAATGAATTCCTGAAAATGAGTCGGTTCCTAATTTCTGAAACCAGGCTCCATGTTAGTCCCCCATCTGTGGTTTTAAATATCGAACCTTCTACAGTGGCATAACCGTTATTTCGATCGATAAACTGGAAAATGGAGAAATCAGATGGAATGTTGAGCGAATTGGTCCATGTTAGCCCGCCATCAACCGTTTTTAGTAAACCTTCGGATGTGCCACAAGATCCTGAGAGGGTGTCGAACATTAACATTTTATAGAAATGACCTGAATTGACAGCGGGGACCAGTCCGGGATTTATTGATTGCCAATTTATGCCTCCATCCGTTGTTTT
>CAVWUD010000019.1:0-16000 GCA_963757975.1 uncultured Bacteroidota bacterium | reverse complement strand
GTTCTTCTTTTGCCTGCTACTACGTTCAGTTCTTGCTAGCTACGTTGTCGGTCTGTGATAGAAATGAGCGTAATTGCAGTTCTTATTTTTGTAAGCCTGATGGTGATTGGAGTGAAATATGCATTGCTGATCAGTATTATGGCGGCGATACTGAATCTTATCCCTTATCTGGGCATATATTCCTGTATGGCCCTGGCCATGATCATTACAGCTGCAACGGGAACAACGGGGCAAGTGGTAGCTGTCGGAATCGTATTTCTGGTCACACATTTCGCAGATGCCAATGTGATTCTTCCCCATGTTGTCGGCGGCAAAGTGAAAATGAATCCCTTTATAACAATTCTCGCCGTTTTGATAGGTCATCTAGTTTGGGGAATTCCGGGTATGTTTTTATTTATCCCCCTCACTGCCATGCTGCGACTGATCAGCGAAGAGGTTCCGGGAATGAAACCCTGGGCCATCCTTATGGGTGAGGAAAGCCCAAAGCCCAAAGCCTAAAACCTCTTTTTTAAAGAATGAATTTCAATTTAGTTCGAATGATTCATTCTCAAGTTTGAAAATTGGTTTTATACTTTAGGCTTTGAGCTTTTAGGCCTATAAAAAGTTTTAGGCCTTGAGCTTTATGCTTTCGGCGTAAATTTGTAGAATATCTTCCCCGCCTGATGGATTACACTACTAATACTTTACAAGACGAAAAGGGCCTGTTCTTTGCTTTAGATAGGAAACCCGGTACCAGTGTATGAAGATCAGTGAAAAGGCAAAGAAAATATTCAGGCGGATTTTTCGGATTACCCTTACGACAGTCCTTGTCATCCTGGGTATCATTTTGTTAATCCTGGTTCTTATTCAAACCGGACCGGTACAGAATTATGGTCGTGGTAAAATTGAGGCCTATCTCGAAAAAAAACTCCAGACAAAGGTTCGTATTGGCAATTTGTATATAGACTTCCCCGTCCGGATAATTATTAAGAATATTTACCTCGAAGACAGAAGCTAAAGACACATTAATTTCCGGCGGAAAGATCGAGGTGGACATCAGCATGTTCAGGCTTTTACATAAAGAACTGCGTGTTAATAATCTGGAGCTTGACAATGTTACCCTGAAAGTAAAAAGGCTGATGCCTGACTCGGTTTACAATTTTCAGTTTATTGCTGACGCATTCAGTTCTCCCGAAAAGCAACCGGTTCAAAAAGATACTTCCGCAGGTTTCCAATTTATTATCGGCGATATCCGGCTCCATCAGATCCGTGTAACGTATCGTGATGATGCAACCGGCAATGACGTTTATGTAAACCTGGGCGATTTCAGGACAAAATTAAAAACCTTCGATCCGGCTCACCAGACTTATGCCATTCCGGATATTGCATTGGCAGATATTTCAGGTAAAATCAGGCAATACAATCCCATGCTGGTTTTACGACATGTGGCAGATACGATCAGCGAGCACAATAAAAATTCAGAGCCCGTTCATCTGGCATTGGGAGACATTGATTTTACAAAAATCAATCTCGACTATCGAAACGATGCTCAAAATATGGACGCTGCCTCTGAACTTGGGAATTTTCATTTAAAATCGGATTCCATAGACCTTGCCACACTGCATATCAAACTAAAACAGGTGTCATTGAACAGCACCGTTGCCACGGTCAAATTCGGCAGGCTGGCGGCTGTGAAAAATAAAAAAACGGTTCCTGTAAAAGATACCGTTGCCATGCAGGATCCTGGAGCCTGGACCTGGCCGCCTTTACGATTGACAGTACAAGACTCCAGTACGATGATGATAATAAGACGGCCATAAAAAAAGGAATGGATTACAGTCACATGAATGTTGATCATCTCACCATTCACACCAGTGGCCTTCATGCAGATCCTTCGAACTACCGGGCAATCATCTCCGGAATATCGTTTGATGAAAAAAGTGGCTTTGTATTGAAAAAACTTTCTGCCGGTCTGGACTATACTTCATCCGGAATTTCGATGAAGAACCTTGTGATCCAGACAAATCATTCGGAGATTAAAAATCAAACTTCCATTCAGTACCGGTCACTGGATGATATAAAAAAGCATCCCGGAGATGTCAAAACCAACCTCGAATTTGACCATGCCCGGATTGCAGTAAAAGATGTTTTGATTTTTGTTCCCTCTCTGGAAGGCTCTTTAAAGGATAATCAGAATGCGGTTTTGAATTTAAATGGAAAGGTTACCGGATCAGCTTGAAAGAATCTGCAAATCCCCTATCTCGAAATCGGAGGGGTGGGGAATACTTCTCTTGCCGCCTCCGGAATGATCAAGGGACTGCCCGATGCAAAAAAAGCATACTATGATATCACGTTTATCGAGATTAAAAACTTCGAGAACGGATTTGTATCGTTTGATTCCGGCAAAATCATTTCCTGAAAATCTGCGTATCCCGGAAAGTATTTCTGCAACCGGTAAATTCAGAGGATCGGTAAACAGTTTTTTTGTACAGCTGCACGCCGAAACAAGCAATGGTGTTGCCGACGTTCGGGGAACACTCGATATGAATCATAAGACCTATGACCTGGTAGCCGATACCCGTTCTCGTGGATCTGGGGTATATATTAAAACAGGATAGTCTGTTGGGTAAAATCACGCTGGATGCGACGGCCAAAGGCTCAGGATTTGACCCGAAAAAAATGAACAGTGTTTTCCATGTAAACCTGGGCGAAGCGTTATAAAGTCTTATACATATAAGGGCCTGTTACTGGATGCTACCTGCAAAATGGTAACGGGAAGATTAAGTCATCTATGAAAGATCCCAATCTGACTTATCAATTGAATGCAGAAACTGCTTTTATAGAAAAATATCCTTCCCTGAAACTAAAACTGGAGCTGGACACATTAAATGCGCAGGCCCTGCACCTGATGGACAGTCTTCAGTTGCATTTACTCGTTGATGCCGATTTCAAATGAACCAATCCGGACGCATTACAGGGTCATCTGGACCTCACTGATCTGGGTGATTACGACCGGTTCGACAATCACTGCATACAGATTCTGTTCTTTTTATTGCGCAACATACGGATACCAGTCAGCTCATTCAGCTTCAATCGGAAGCAGCAGATATAGACTGGTCAGGACAATATAAACTGACCCAAGTGGGCGGAATCATTCAAACATTTTATAAATAATTACTATAAAATAAAAGTTTCTATGCCCGACAGCACGGAACCCGAACAATGGCAGATGGTTTTGCGGCTCAGGCCTTCTCCGATGGTACTCGCGGCAATGCCATCGCTGAAAGGAACAGACAGTTTAACCGGCAATATCCGCTACAACAGTGCAAAAAAAAATCTGAATGTTCTCCTGCACGCCGATAAAATTCAAATGAATCAACAGGTAATACATCAGTTTAACCTGACTGCTGATTCAAAAGATTCGGCGCTGTTATATAATATTTCGGTTGCAGATGCAGGTCAAACGGGTTTTCAGTTATACCATACCGCTGTTTATGGCTCGCTGGCACACAATAAACTTTCAACCACCCTGCTGTTAAAAGATAAGAAAGCAAAAAACAAATATGTTCTCTCCGGATCACTCTCCCAGGTTAATAACGGAGTAAAATTTGTATTCAACCCGGATAGTTTGCTGCTGAACTATCAGCCATGGCAAATACCAAAAGACAATTTTATTTTGTATGATTCGTCGGGCCTGATCGTACGGAATTTCAAACTGAGCCGTCAGGGAGAATCTATTAGCATTAATACGAATGGTGAAACCACGAAATCTCCGCTGGATGTGAGTTTTGCAGACTTTAAAATAAAAACGCTTACCCAATTTGCGGAACAGGATTCCCTGCTGGCGGATGGAACGATCAACGGAAAGGCGGAACTGAAAAATTTATTTACCAAGCCTCTGTTTACATCTGATCTCACGATTGATTCTCTTTCCATGAAAAGGATACCGTAGGTAATCTGTCCATTAAGGTCGACAATGAACAATTGAATACATATACTGCCCATATCATTCTTAAAGGGACATGATAATGATGTGCAGGTGGATGGAAAATATTTTTCCGGTGAAAGCAAAATGGATATGGATGTGAAATTAAACCAGCTCAACCTGGAATCATTCAAAGGACTTGCCATATCGCAGATAAAAAAAATGAAAGGTTATCTGAAAGGTGAATCTACATGCCAGTGGAAGTCTTGATAGGCCACTATTGAAAGGAAGTCTGTATTTTGATCATGCCGCTCTGGTTCCGGTGATCACGGGAGAAGCACTGACCCTTTCCGACGATAAAATCAATTTCGATGAAGGAGGTTTTGACTTCGACAATTTCGCCATGCTGGACTCTGCCGGTAATAAAGCAACGTTGGATGGAAATGTATATACGAACGACTTTAAATATTATAAGTTTGATATTTCCTTCAGCGCACAGAATTTCCGGGCAGTCAATGCGCCTAAAGAACCGAACAGGATGTTTTATGGCAAGCTGAACCTGAATGCAGATATTGATGTGACAGGAGATATGAATTTACCGAAAGTGACGACTTACCTGAGGGTGAATAAGAATACGGATTTCTATGTGACTCTACCCAGCGATGATCCTGAAGTGGTTGACCGGGACGGAGTGGTCATCTTTACAAATAAAAAGAAAAAGGTCGATTCAAGTCAACTGAAACATTTTCTGGATTCCCTTGAGTACGAATGCAAAACTAAAAGGCATGGATCTGGCTGCCACCATTGAAACAGACAGCAGTGCACAATTCACTTTAATTATTGATGAAAGAAATGGAGACGCACTTTCGCTGCGGGGAAGGGCCGATCTGGTCGGTGGCATAGACAAGAGCGGAAAAGTCAGTCTGACGGGAAATTATGAACTCGTGAATGGCGCCTATAATCTTACGCTCAGTGTATTGCATCGCAAATTCGATATCCAGAGGGGCAGTACGATTACCTGGACGGGTGATCCCAAAACAGCGAATATTGATATTACCGCCATTTATTATGTGAATACTCCTCCGATCGATCTGGTGGCAGATCAATTGTCGATCCACCGCCGATCAAAACCGTTTTAAAACAAAATTGCCCTTCCAGGTTAAACTGATATGACCGGTGAATTGCTGAAACCCATCATCAAATTTGATATTGCGTTGCCGGACAATCTACTGGCGCTCTGGCCGGATGTGGACACGAAACTTGTACAAATGCGGACAGATGAAGCTGAAATTAACAAGCAGGTTTTTGCGCTTTTGCTGCTGGGCCGTTTTATTCAGCAAAATCCTTTTCAATCGGCAGGGGCTCCAACTGATGCCGGTACCATTGCCAGGCAGAGTGCGAGTAAATTGCTAAGCGATCAACTCAACCAGCTGGCGGGATCGCTTATAAAAGGAGTGGATGTGACGTTTGATATGAATGCTGATCAGGATTATTCATCCGGAACAGCCACCAATCAAACAGACCTGAATGTAAAGGTTTCGAAAAGCCTGTTCGATGACCGGATACGTGTGACTGTAGGAAGTGACTTTCAATTGCAGGAAACAAATCCGGGCCAGAATGCTTCCAATATCGCGGGAGATGTGAGTGTCGATTATAAACTGAGTAAGGACGGTCGTTATATGATCAGGGTTTATCGGAATGATCAGTATCAGACAGTCGTTCAGGGGCAGGTCGTCGAAACGGGTGTAAGTTTTATTCTGACCTTCGACTACAATGTATTCCGTGAACTGTTTGAAAATAAGAAAGAACCGGTCATAGCGCCCCCGAAACATCATAAACCGGCAACACCGGCAACCGATAAGCAGTCTACAACAGCTAACCCGCCCACAAAATGAAAAAAATTATTTTCAGAGCGGTGTTTTTAATTTTTGTGCCGGTTATTTTTTATTCCTGCAGCGAGACCAGCAGCCTGGAAGAAGGACAGTATCTGTATGCGGGAGCAAAAATAAAAATCAAGGCAGATCCCAGGCTTTCAAGAAAAACAACGAAATCACTGAAACCGGAATTGGAGGGATTGCTGCGTCCAAAACCGAATGGAAGTTTCCTTGGTATTAAAGTAAAATTACTGCTGTATAATTTCGCCGGCAAACCGACGGGAAAGGGCTTGCGCTATTTATCCGGGAAAAACTGGGAGAGCCTCCGGTTATCGCTTCTTACAGCATCATGGAAAAAAACAGGGCGGTACTTCAAAACCGGCTGGAGAACCGCGGATTTTTTAAGGATACCGTTATCCTGGATACGGTATATAAGGGAAGAAAATTAAGTGCTATTTATACTGCTGAAATCGGAAAACAATATACCATCCGAAATGTCGTATATCCCGTCCCGTTAGACTCCGCAGACTCACTCAGCAGGGAAATCAAAGTTGCTGAAACACTCCCTGTTAAAAAAGGACGACCCATATAATCTGGATATTATAAAAAACGAAAGGATACGGATTGATACACGTCTGAAGCAAAAAGGATTTTACTATTTCAATCCGGATGATCTGTTGTTCAGGGTGGATTCCACGGTGGGGACCACCAGGTTGATATGACACTGATTATTAAAAAATCAACCCCACCTGAAGCGCACAATATTTACCGGATCGGAGAGGTGGTCGTTTATGCAGACTATGATATTCATGTGGATACCAGTATGGATGTCAGCAGCCTGCCCAAATATCAGGGCTATACCATCATTGATCCGAATAAAATGTTTAAGCCGCAAATATTCGGCCGGGCATTAATTTTTAAATCGGGGGATATTTATAACAGGAAAGATCACGATCTGACGCTGAACCGGTTGATCAGTCTGGGCGTATTTAAATTTGTAAAAATCCGGTTTGATGAAAAGGATACCGCGCAGCATAATTCTGAATGCGTATTATTATCTCACGCCTACGGAAAAGAAATCCATACGCTTTGAAGTATCAGGCCTTACCCAATCGGATAATGCAAACGGCGGACAAGTTTCTATTAACTGGCGGAACAGAAATACTTTCAGAGGTGCCGAATTGCTTACGAATACTGCCTATATCGGATATCTGCGACAAAATCTTGGCCACGGACAATATACCAATACATTTAAATTCGGAGACGATATCAGTTTGTTTGTCCCTAGAATCATTGGCCCCATTCAATTTCAGACCAACAGCGGATTTGTTCCTAAAACAAAATTTTCGCTGGGATATGAATACTTCGAGCAAACGCAGGAATACACATTGAATTCATTTAAGGCCAGTGCCGGTTATGTATGGAAAGAAAGCATTACCAAAGAACATGCGCTTGATGTGTTCCGGGTAAATCTGGTGAATCCCTTATCATATTGATACCAGTTATCAAACACAGCTTGATACGAATGTCGTTCTGGCCCGTAGTCATGGAGAGAACATTTATTATCGGCCCTACATATAATTTCAATTTCAATTCCAACCTAAGGCCAAATCTCAATAAAAATAATTTTTATTTTAACGGCAATATCGATTGGTCCGCTAATATCATGGGTTTGGCCATCGGGGGCGAATGTTGAGAAAACAGGCGTTCAGAAAAAAATATTTAATGTTCCTTTTTCGCAATATATCCGGGGCGAAATTGACTTCCGGCATTACCTGAGTTTTTCAAAAACGACGATACTGGCCAGCCGGCTGACAGGGGGAATTGGCTACGCCTGGGGTAACAGTTCAACCATGCCATTTGTAAAAGAATTTTTTGCGGGAGGCGCCAATGATATTCGTGCCTTCCGGTCAAGATCGCTGGGTCCGGGTACTTATTATGCCGGTAACCGGGACACTGCTTTCATCGCCGATCAGCCGGGCGATATCAAAATCGAGGCGAATACAGAGATACGGTTTAAGATTGTTTCCATTGTGGATTGGGCCTTTTTTGTGGATGCGGGTAATATCTGGACATTACGATATGACAGTTCCACGCGTCGGATCCCAGTTTAACAGTAACTGGCTCAATCAGCTCGGCGTGGGTGTGGGAACCGGCATTCGGTTGGATATCTCCATCCTGCTGATTCGTCTGGATCTTGGAGTTCCCGTTCGGGAACCCTGGATGACAAATGGAAAAAATGGGTGTTTGATACAAAAAACACCGTGTTGAACTTTGCAATTGGATATCCTTTTTAAGCTTAAAGCGTAAAGCGTAAGGCATAAAGCAATATTAAGCTGAAAGGTTAATTTAAAGCGTAAATGCTTGAGGCTTAAAACTACATGGCGTACGAGTTTTTCGCATAATAATTGATAAGGAAATCACCAGTTAAAATCGCAGTTCGGAGTTACAACTTTCTGATTATGCGGAATTACAATAATTATAAAGTCTGGAATAAATCTCACGAACTTGTGCAATTTGTTTATTCGGAAGTATACCGGGTTTACCGGCTCATGAGCGATATGATTTGACAGGCAAATGAAAAGGGCCGCTTATTCAGTGCCGTTTAATATTGTTGAAGGCAGTGCAAGAGATACAGACAAGGATTTTGTGCATTTTCTTGATCAGTCACTTGGATCAATTATGGAACTTGAATATTGTAGTCTCTTGGTGAAAGATTTACGCTTTATTGACTTAGAACTTTATAGTCGACTTAAATGGAAAAATAAATGATATAAAGGCCATGATGATCAGATTGATCAAAACAATTCGGGAAGCAAACTTCCTAAGATCCTACCTTACGCTTCAGCCTTAAAAGATTTAGCATTTACGCTTTAAGCTCCCAAACGCTTTACGCTTTACGCTTTGCGCTTTCAGCTTTAAAGGGCTACTTTCTTAATCCCCGCGAAAAGTGACTTCCACATCAGGTTAAACATCGACCGGTGAATATCTCTTGGATAGTCAACATTTCCGATACGCATATTATCGTTTTTAGGATTTGAACCCTTCAATAATACACCGGCTGCCAGGGTGGGGAAGAATTTGGTTTTGTATTTATTTTTGTCATCGTCCTTTTTCAGCAATTTTATTTTCAGATCTTCATAATTTAAATACAGTTTCCCATGCGCACGGGTATTGGTCGCATCCATATGATATTGCAGTCCGGTTATCTTCCCCTTTTCCATTTCGGCCAGTGCCATAGGTTTTAATAATGGATTTAATAAAACTGCATCTATTTCACCCAGTTTCGCATCTACCTGGAATTTCCCCTCCTGATCATTCAAACGCATTTTGATATCGGCCGTAAAAGGTGCTGCATTCAGAAATGAGGATTCAAAATGAAGACGCATCTGGTTTTCCTTTTTGATGGAATCGGGTATATTGGTAATATTTGTAATAGTGGCATGCACATGAAAGAAAGACACTTTCCCGCTGCTGTCTGATTTGTCATTTTTTTCTTTGTATTCGATATATGAATCCCTGGTAATTATTTTATTTATATATACGGGAAGTGCCAGTCGCATGATCGCCTCCTGAGGATAATCTTTTGTACGGTCAACAGAGTCGTGCGGCACAGATTTATCCCTGAAAATCCGGATGGAAGCATTTGTTAATATCAGGCTGTCGGCCACGAATTCCTGACGCAGCAGGGCCTGGCGGTTCAAATGAATGATATCCATACGGTCGATTAAAATATTGAATCGGTCCTTTGCATATTTAAATGCACCGGCGAAGGCGGTTTCTGATAACGTCGGGATCAATCTGATCTGATCAGTGTGCAGTTGAGCCGTCTGACTGTTATAATCCAGTCCCGAATATCTTGAAGTCATATATATTGTTCTTAGTGGGTATCTCCAGCTGATTGCAGTGTATAGCCTGGTCATTTGAAAATAACATCCGGCTGCTGTCATTTTTAGTCACGCTATCGATCGCAATACCTGCAAACCGGATACTGAGACCCTGGGCCTTACAACGAATATATTTTGATTCCTTGTCAACCAGCGTAAGACGGGCGTTTTCCAGCACCACACTATCAGCGGAAATACTATTTAATTTCCCCAATAACTGCCGGTACTGTTCGGAAGCAAGGATACTTTTGAAATCCGGTTGTTTTTCATTTTTGCTCTTACCCATACGAATTTCAATCTCTGCATTTTGAATCCGTATGATATGGGCGCTGATCTCCTTATTCAGGAGTGCCTTCGGTGTTTTTACACCTGAAATAGTGAGTTTGGGGATCCTGATATAAAAAAGTGACTCCGGAGCTGTTTTTTGTTCCATGAGTTGTCAGGTAAATGAGGCTGTCCGGAATCATTTCCACATCTTCAACTGAAATATTCCCCAACGCTTCGTCTATGATGAGGTGCTGGTAACTGAGTTGGTAAAGTCCTTTTGATTTGCCGGTTACGAGATTATCAAGTTTATTATTAACGAGATGGTATTTATAATTTCTCCAGATAAAAAAACCAATAGTGAGAATGATCAGTAATGAGCCGGATAAAATGTAAAAAAGCCGTGATCTATGGAAAGCCCGTTTTTCAGCCATTTACTGGAAAATTGAAAATGAATGATTTGAAAACCACTTGAGAAATAAATTGTTGCAGCAGGCATCTTCAACCGATTTTATGCTGATATAATAATATAATTGAATGACGGTCTAAATCGTTTTTATGCTGATCAAAATTTTTATGACGGCCTTTAATACGAATTCTATACTGATAAATAATTTTGAATGACGGCTTTAAACGGATTATGCTATTATAAAATTATTAAATGAGCGTTTAATTTGAAAATGAGGATTGGGCCGGATGTTTCACTTCAGCCGGAATTCTTTGATAAGCCAGTCCTTCATTCATGCTGTGACAAATGGAACCAACGGAAAATTTTATTCTTTACCTGATTCAATATCGCTTTTCGAAGAAGTTTTGACAGGCGCGGTTTCAACATATTCCGCATGGGACATTTGTACTTTAATAAGAACGGTCTCGTTATATCAGCGCCTGTTGTTTAACAGTCTCGTGCAGGCATTCGGCGTTGTTTATTTCTTCCGGATCATTCACCATGAATGCCTTGCCGAAAATTTTTAAATAATAGTCCCGGCCTTTTCTGAAAAAATCCAGTTTTACCGGGAATGTTTTGTCGAAAGCATGAATCAGTTGCGAGGGCTTTGGAATCACGAACCATAAGCTGTCCCAGTTCATCCGCCCGAAGTACTTTGATCACGCAGCAGGGTATTTTCAAAACGGCATCACTTAAAGAAAAAAACAAAGCGTTTTCAAGATCCATTACTTTTTCTTCAATGAATGTGAGTGGCAGGTATCCGGACATATTTTCGTTTCGGTTAAATGTTCAAAAGCGGTACCAGAAAATTTGCTGTTTCTCTGTATCGGGAAAGCTTCATTAAATAATTTGTAATCAGCACTTAGCGAAAAAAGATTAGATTGCCGGTTACAGTAAAAATGCCGGGAAAATGCATTTAATACGAGTAAAGAATTCCCCAATAATCGAACTTTTTCATTCTAAGGAAATAAAGCGTTGGGCATGAAATTGCAATAAAAGAAATAACAAATATTATGCAGGCCAATTTTTTTAAAAAATCATGGCGGATACTGGTAAGAAGCTTTAATCATTTTATTGACTTCAACGGGTTAAAATTAAGCGCCGCCCTTTCATATTATACTGTGTTTTCCATTGCACCGCTTTTAATTGTTATTATTTCGCTGGCTGCTGTTTTATATGGTCGTGACGCAGTGGAAGGCAGGGTATATCATCAGATCAGTGGTCTGGTAGGAAGTAATGCGGCCCTGCAGATCCAGGATATTATCCGGAACACGCAGAATTCCAATCATGGAAAACTGGGCGGCCTGATCGGAACGATCATTCTGATTATCGGTGCTTCCGGTGTCTTTTCGGAAATTCAAAGCTCAATAAATTATCTGTGGTCCATTCCCACGCCAAAGAAAAAGGTCTTCCTGATGGCTATTTTAAGAAGATTAATTTCACTTTCACTGTTAATCGGTGTTGCTTTTCTGCTGCTGGTTTCACTTGCAGTAAATGCATTGCTGGATATTTTGAGTGACCGCCTGAAGGACTTATTCAGTGATTCGTTGTTGAATGTTTTTTATTTAGTCAACCTCGGCCTGATATTATTTGTAATCAGTTCGATGTTCATGCTGATTTTTAAGATTCTGCCGGATTCAACTATTTCATGGAAAAATGCGTTTATTGGCGCACTGGTTACTTCGATCCTGTTCCTGATCGGGAAATTCATCATTGGATTTTATCTGGGGCATTCAAAAATCGGCGCAACTTATGGCGCAACGGCTTCTATCGTAATTTTGATGTTGTGGATCTATTATTCTTCTATCATTTTATATTTCGGTGCCTGTTATACGGCAGCCCTCGCTGATGCGAGAGGGCATCCGATTCGCGTGGAGCAAACGGGTCGGAGCCGGTTGCGTCCTGATGATGATGCTTTAAGCGAGAGGCGCGACACCTGAGCATGACATCTGAAGCTTTACGCCATGCGCCTTACGCTTTAAGCATTAAAACTATTTGATCATTCTATAAATCCGTCTTTCTGATTTGAAAGTTAATATCACACCCATTCAGGAATTCATTTCCCAGTTACGTATTTCGTTTCTGGGTGATGATCTGATGCATAAATACGACGACGAGAAGGCACCTATACGATCCGAGCTTTTTAGTCTGGAACAATTGGAAAGTTATGCCCGTACCCTGGCGAAAACCCATCAGCTGACAGTTGATAAGCCATCTGAACTGTTATTGAAAAGGCTGGCTGAGAATGAAGAAATCCTGCTGGAAGTGCATAACCTGCTCACCGCTTCCGTAAAAGAAAATAAAAGGATCACACCGGCCGGCGAATGGCTGCTCGATAATTTTTATCTTATAGAAGAACAAATCTATACAGGTAAAAAACATTTGCCGAAGGGATATAGCAAGGGACTGCCGCAATTGGCCAAGGGTCCCTCTGCCGGATTGCCGCGTGTGTATGACCTGGCCATTGAGCTCATTGCGCATAGTGATGGCCGTGTGGATCTGAAAAGCCTGAATAGCTTTACGGCTGCTTACCAGCAGGAGTCGGAGTTGAAACTGGGAGAACTGTGGGCCATTCCGATTATGCTGCGCCTGGCGCTGATCGAAAACCTGCGCAGACTGGCGGCGCTGATTGCCAAGAACCGGATAAATAAAAATCTTGCGGATTATTGGGCAGATCAGATGACAGAGACGGCAGAGAAAGATCCGAAAAGTCTGATCCTGGTTATCGCCGATATGGCACGATACGGACCACCCATGGAAAGTTCATTTGTCGCTGAACTTACCAGAAGACTGGTAGGGAAGGGGGCTGCATTTTCCTTACCCATCAGCTGGATCGAACAAAGGCTTTCAGAAAAAGGGATGACCAGCGACGAACTGGTTCATGTGGAGAATCAGAAACAGGCAGCAGACCAGGTTTCTATCAGTAACAGTATTGGCAGCCTTCGTTTTTTAAGCAGTAATAATTGGCGGGATTATGTAGAAAATATAAGTGTTGTAGAAAATATTCTGAAAACGGAAAATTCCGGCATCTATCCCCTGATGGATTTTCATACCAGGGATGAATACAGGCATAGTGTTGAAAGGATCGCGAAAGCCAGTCTCAAGGCTGAATCCTTTATCGCGCAGATGGCGGTTACAAAAGCAAATGAAGGTCTTATCAGCCAGACCTGAATATCCACGCGCGGGTCATATCGGCTTTTATCTCATTGGTAAAGGCACCAGGCAGCTGATCAGGGATTCAGAAGCGCATTTTTCATTTGGCGAAAGACTCGTCGGCTTCTTTAAAAAAATTCCACTGCTGCTTTATGTGGGATCTTCATTGCTGGTGGCTGCCGTGATGGTCGGCACCCTGATCATCAGGGCATGGGAAGACGGCTTCAGAAACCCATGGATTCTGTCGCTGATCGCTTTTGTTTGCCTGATCGGATGCAGCCAGTTGTCTATATCACTGATCAATTGGATCAGTACACTGATCATTCGTCCGTTAATTCTTCCGAGGATGGACTTTTCAGAAGGCATTCCTGAAAATTCGCGCACGCTGGTTGTGATACCCTCCATGTTCGATGATCTGAAAGAACTGGAAGATCTGTTAGAAAACCTGGAAGTTCGTTTCCTGGCAAACCGCGGTCCTAATATACACTTTGCGCTTCTGACGGATTTCAAGGATGCGAAACAGGAAAGCTTACCCGATGAACAGGAATTATTAAGTTCAGCGAGATCCCGGATTGAAGAGCTCAATAACAAATACGGAAAAACAAACAACGAAATATTTTTTCTTTTTCACCGGCCAAGGAAATACAATGCGAAGGAGAAAGTGTGGATGGGCTATGAACGAAAAAGAGGGAAGCTCGCTGAAATGAATGCGTTGCTCCGGGGAAGCGGAAGTGATAAGTTCACCATGATCGTGGCTGATTCCTCTGTCTTTAAACAAATAAAATATGTCATTACGCTGGACACGGATACCCAGCTGCCCAGAGATGCCGCATGGAAGATTGCGGGCACGATGGCGCATCCCATGAATCATCCGCATTACAGTGAAAAGAAAAAACGTGTCACGGAAGGTTATGGCATCCTGCAGCCCAGAGTGGCTGTGAGCCAGCCTTCCAACGAGAGTACGCCCTTTGCGCGAATGCATGGAAATGAGCCCGGCATTGATCCGTATACCCGTGCCATATCAGATGTGTACCAGGATCTTGTTCGGGGAAGGATCTTTTATTGGCAAAGGTATTTATGATGTGGATGCATTTGAAAAAGCGATCGGTGAACGTTTTCCGGAGAACCGTATACTGAGTCATGATTTGCTCGAAGGCAGTTATGCGCGATGTGGATTGCTGAGTGAAGTCCAGTTATATGAAGCATATCCGGTGCGATATGATGTTGACATGAAACGCAGACATCGCTGGATCCGTGGTGACTGGCAAATTGCATCCTGGATGCTTCCCTTGGTGCCGGGTCCTGGAAAAAAAATCCGGAGAAACCCTATATCTGCATTATCAAAATGGAAAATATTTGATAACCTCCGACGTAGTCTGTTACCCATTGCATTGTTGGCCATGTTAGTTTTTGGCTGGGCATACTCTCATTCCCCGATTTTTTGGACACTGGCTGTACTGAGCATATTGTTACTGAATTCAGTCATCAGTTTTTTCTGGGAGATCTGGCAAAAGCCGGAAGACGTTCATATGTTGCCGCATATTGTAATGAGTTTTCATTATACGTTCCAGCATTTTCTGGGTCAGTTGTTCCTGTTGATTACTATCCCTTATGAGGCCTTTTTATATGCAGATGCGATCTGGAGAACGAATTGGCGAATGATTCTAAGTCACCGGCATCTGCTTCAATGGAACCCGTCGCAAAATCTGATGGGCCGCGACGAACAAAAATTTATTTCAGACATATATTGAAATGTGGTTCCCGGTTCTGCTGGCCATTGGTGTATTTGAATGGTTACAATACAGGCACTCGGATGGGATCGGCATAAGTGTTCCTTTCCTGATTGCCTGGATGATGTCGCCGGCGATTGCCTGGAAAATCAGCCTGCCGGATAAAGGCAAAACGGTTAATCTGAATGAAACACAAAAATTATTTCTTAATAAACTGGCGCGAAAAACCTGGGCCTTTTTTGAAACATTTGTTGTGGCAGGCGATAACTGGCTTCCACCTGATAACTATCAGGAGAGTCCTGTTGAACGCATCGCTCATCGCACGTCGCCTACGAATATCGGCCTCTCACTGTTGGCTAATCTGACGGCTTTTGATTTTGGTTATATACCCATGCAGGTATTGCTGGTCAGGGTTTCGAATACGATGCAAACCCTGCAGAAGATGGAACAGTATCAGGGACATTTTTATAACTGGTATGACACCCAAAGTTTGTTGCCACTTCCTCCGAATTATATTTCTACTGTGGATAGCGGAAATATGGCGGGTCACCTGATCACATTAAAACAGGGGCTTCTGATGCTGGCCGACAAACCAGTCGTATCCAATCAGATGTATAAAGGATTGCAGGTTACACTGGAAATATTAAAGGACAAAATGGGAACCCGGAAAGGAACCGAAATAATTAGAACAACAAATTTTCCGCTGCTTTTGCAAATGACAGTTTGACTGCCGTTACGGG